>CAYSYX010000059.1:0-26418 GCA_964435055.1 uncultured Polyangium sp.
CCATCGGGGAACTCGCGCAGAAGACCTTCGGCAAACGCCGGAGATTCTGCGAGTTCGTCCAGGGAGCGCCAGTACGTTTTTCCTGACGTATCCGGCTGCTGAATCGGGTACGGAGCTCGCTTCATCGGTGACACCCCGAGCAGTGAGTGGGTGGCGAGACTTTACGACCAGACTTCGGTCCCACCGCAGCGTTCGCCACGCTCGCCGGGACAGTCCCCTCGTCGTACATCTTCGTTACGTCCTTCGGATCCCGGAGATTCGGCTCGGGATTTCGATGACAGTCCAAACACCAGCCCATCGAGAGAGGTTCGACCTGACTCACCTTGATCATCTGGTCGACACGGCCGTGGCAGCTTTGACAGCCGACCCCCGCGGTGACGTGCACTTGATGATTGAAGTAGGCGTAATCGGCCAGGTTATGAACGCGGACCCAAGGAATCGGGTTGCCGGTCGCGTAACTCTCCCGCACAGGCAGGAGCTTTTGGCTATCCGTCTTCACCTTCGAGTGACAGTTCATGCACGTCTCGGTGGGAGGAACGGAAGCGTTGGCGCTCTTCTCGACAGCCGTATGACAATAGCGGCAGTCGATACCGAGGTCGCCCGCGTGGAGCTTGTGGCTGTAATCAACGGGTTGCTTCGGCGTGTAACCAACTTCGACGTGCTTGTTGGTACCGTAGTACCAAAGCCCTGCAGCAGCTGCTGTGCCGGCAGGGCCCAAGCCGAAGAAAATCACCATCGGCACAACCTTGTTGGACCACTTAGGAAATAGATATCTCGCCATGAGGACGCTCTATCGTCGGGAAACCCCGACGGCGCGGGCGCGTTTTGCCGTCCTCGGCACACGAGGGCAAGATGGCAAAATGCCACAGCCCCGCGGCAAGTTGCCGCACCCCCTTCCCCGGAGGCTCCAGCGCCTCAAATGCGGCGTTGTAGATCACAGCCCAAGGTGAGCCACGAAAAATCTGCGCCCCATCGAGCGGCAAACGCATCGATTTCGTTCCGTAAAACGTCTGCGCACCGAGCGGAATTTTTTGCGCGAGGCCCTGGAAGTAAGTCGTGAACAGCCATCGTCAAGGCAACACGCACACTTCCGCCAATCGTTCATTCTCAAAGCAAGTTTTCTTGGACAAACCACCTCGACCAACGAACCAAAACGCAGTAGGGTCCGTGCCGGACGAACGACATGCGACCTCTCATGGTTGGCGTCGCCGGCGGAAGTGGGTCGGGTAAAACCACCGTCGCCCGCCGCATCGCCGAGGCCTTACCGCCCTCTGGAGTCTCGACTCTCGAACACGACGCGTATTACCGCGATCGCAGCGACCTTTCGTACGAAAGCCGATCGCTGCTCAACTTCGATCACCCCGAATCGCTCGAAACGGAACTGCTCGTCTCGCACCTCGTGGCCCTACGCAAAGGCCAAGCCGTCAACGTTCCGATCTACGACTTCAAAACCCATCGGCGTTTGTCCGAGTCACGACGCGTCGAACCGACACCCGTCGTCATCGTCGAAGGCATCCTCGTGTTTGTCGATCAAGCCCTGCGCGAACAACTCGACATCAAAATCTATGTCGACACCGACGCCGATATTCGCGCGTTTCGCCGCATAAGACGCGACATCGAACACCGCGGACGAACCTTCGATTCGATCCGCGAACAGTACTACAAGACCGTTCGTCCCATGCACCTCATGTTCGTTGAACCTTCCAAACGCTGGGCCGATGTCATCATCCCCGAAGGCGGCGAAAACAAGATCGGCATCGACCTCATCATCGCCCTCGTCAGGCAAATGCGCGGCGCCGAGATGGCCGAGCAAAGCCGCAACGGTCGCTCGGACGAACACGCCGGATGACAACCGCGCCGATTCTACGGTAAAAGGCGGGCGTGATTAGTACCGAGCACGACCCGAGCAAACCCCCGACCCTACCTCCCAAACCCGCCACGATCATCTGCGTTTCCAGCTACTTCAAGGGCAACGACTTCTTGAAGGAATGCAAAGAACAAGGCTGGCACGTCGTCCTCGTGACCCTCGAATCGCTGCTCGGAAAACCCTGGGCCCGCCAGTACATCGACGAAGTTTTCGGCATGCCGTCGCTCTCCGAACGACAACATGTCGTCAACGCGATCAGCTACTTGGCCCGCACACGAAACATCGAACGCGTCGCGCCGATGGACGACTACGACGTCGAATTGGCCGCGCATCTTCGTGAACATCTGCGCATCCCCGGCATGGGCGAGACCACCGCCCGGTACTTCCGCGACAAACTCGCCATGCGCGCTCGCGCCAAGGATCGCAACATCGCGGTGCCCGAGTTTGTCCACGCCCTCAACGACGATCGCGTCCGGCATTTTCTCCAAACCGTGCGCGGTCCGTGGCTGCTCAAACCTCGCGCCGACGCAGGATCCATCGGCATCAAGAAGGTCGAACGCGCCCAAGATGCCCTCGACATGATCGAAAAACTCGGCGACGACCGATCGCGTTACCTCTTGGAACGCATGATTCCCGGCCACTTCTTTCACGTCGACAGCATCGTCTCCGAACGACAAATCGTCTTCTCCGAAGCCCATCAATACCGCACGAGTCTCTTCGAAGTGGTCAACTACGGAGGTCCTTCGGCGACGCAAACCGTGGATCGTTCGAGCGAACTTTTTCGAGCGCTGATGGACGTCAACGCTCGCGTCATCGAACACATGGGCCTCGTCCGCGGCGTCACGCACATCGAATATGTTCGTTCCGCGGAAAACGGCGCGATCTACTTCATCGAAGCGGCGGCACGCGTCGGCGGAAGCCACACCGCGGATGTCGTCGAAGCTTCGACCGGCATCAACCTCTGGCGCGAATGGGCCAAGATCGAGCTCGCCCAAGGAGAACGTCCCTACACGCTGCCCGAACGCCGCTACGACTACGCGGGGCTCGTGATTTCACTCGCCAAGGACGAACATCCCGACACATCCGCCTACAACGACCCGGAGATTGTCTGGCGGTCCCCGGAAAAACCCTACCACGCCGCGCTCATCGCCTGCTCGAAAGATCCCGCCCGCGTCCAAGCCCTCGTCGAAGACTACGCGACACGCTTCGTCCGTGACTTCACCGTCGTGCTCCCCCCCAAAGAAACGCGCTGACGACGCCCGCGCCGAACCGAATTGCTCATCACGTCGGAGTTTGTCCCTGCTGCCACAGCAGGTTCACCAGCATCGCCACCGGATGCCCGGTTGGCCGGCCAAACTGCCAATCCGGCGGATCCACGGCCACTCCACCGATGTCCAGATGCACCCAGGGCAAACCTCCCCCACGCAAGCCCGACGCGATGTCCATGAACGCAAACGGAAATTGATGCCCTCGCGGCGTATTGACCGACGCCAATCGGTTCGAAGAGACAACATCTTCCGCCGGCGATTTTGCCGCGACGAACGCGTAGTCCTCACGTCGTGGACGCGACCTCTCCGCCGGCTCGGCCCACATCTCGCCCAGCTCGTCCATCGCGTTCATCACGCCCGCACGTTGCGCCGGACCATTGCCGATGATCCCCGCGTACGGACCGAACGCTCGATACACGTGCCCCGTCAGCGTCGCGATCGAAACGACGAGCGTCGGCGTCGCCTCATCCGCAAGCGACTTCGCCGCAGCCAAGAGATCCGCCAGCACGAGGCGCCCTTCCGCGTCCGTGTTGCCGATGCGTACACGCACACCCGCTCGCGACGTGATGATCTCGTCACTGACGAACGCGTCGTCCCCAATGTTGTTGCGCACCAGGCCCAGCAGTCCGATCACCCGCACCGGCAGCTTTGCGCGAGCCGCCGCGAGCACCAGGCCCGCCACGGCACCGGCGCCGCCTTTGTCTCGCGACATGCCCGCCATGTGCCCGTCGGTCTTCAGATCCGCCCCGCCCATGTCGTACGTGACGCCTTTGCCCGCAAGAATCATCGTGTAGACGGGTTTTTCCGGTTCGTACGATAGTTTGACCACACACGGCCAGTGACGCTCGACGCTCATCGATGCTCGCGCCACCGCGGCCAACAGCGGATACGCCGAAACGTCCTCTTCCACGTCGACCTTCACGCCCGTCGAGGCAAACGTTTGAGTACAAAGTTCCGCGATCTTTCTCGGAGCCATCCGTTCAGGTTCGGTGCCCGTGATGTCGCGACAAACCGTCCGCCCCTGCTCGATCGCTTCGATCAACGGAACGCGACTTTCGAGCAAGTCCACAACCCCGATCAGCTCGGCTTTGGGCGGCGCTTTGCCCGCTTCTCGAGCTTCCACCGAAGCCCATTGACTGCCCAAGGCCGCCAGCGCCGCGACCTCGCGCGCCAAGACAAACCGCTTGGTCTCCGGCGCAACCACCCACACGAGCGGCTTTCGGGCCCCCGCTTCCACCGCCCGGTTCGTCGCCGCGGCAACGGCTTCCGCGATGAGACGAACGTCCGCGGTGTCGTCTTCGAGCGACGCCGTCGGCGCCACGACGAGTCGTTCCCCGGGCAAACCCGGAGCGTGCAAGACGAGCGGAGGTCGCGATCCTTTCTTGTCGAGCGCCTTGTCCGCCCGCAATGCTCGCTCGAAGGTCGCGCCGAGCACGCTTGCGAGCACGGCATGACCATGCACCGGCGCTTGCGCGACGACGATGAGCGCATCGAAAGGTTTGTCGAAACGATCGGGTGTGGAGAGGAGTTTGGCGGGGACTGAAACGAGCTCGGGAGGCGTGTGCGGCGTCATGTCGCGCGCATCCTAGTTCGCAGCGGAAGCATGGTGCAACCGCACACGCGTGATTCGTTTCAACGTTCGATCGGCAAACGCTGGTCGTTCCACAACATCATGCCGCCACGCATCGACGCGACCCGCTTGAAACCCTTCGCTTCCAAGGCCAACGCCGCTTTTCCACTACGTCCGCCCGATCGACAAACCAACACGAGCGGCTGCTGCGGATCCCACTTCTGCGCAGCGTTCTCCACCGTCCCGAGGGGCACGAGCTCCGCGCCCGCGATGTGCCCGAGAGGTCCGACAAACTCATCCGATTCACGTACATCCACGACCCGCACCGCACCGTGATGATCATGCGTGAACGCCGGCTCGACCTCGGGAACGTTTGCCCCCGTTCGCGTCAAAGGTGCCCACGAAGACGCCGCAGCACTGTGTCCCGTGACGATCTCCGCCGGAGAAAGGCCACCCCAAAGGTTCGCCGGGACCGCGATGTCAATCCGAGCCGGTTTGGCCAGGACCAACTTGTGCATGATCTCGACAAACTCGCTCTCCGTCTTGCCCGCTCCAAGACGCGGATTGAACTTCTTCTCTTCTCCAACCGTACTCACCGTCCGGCCCTTGTAATCATGGCCGGGATACACGAGCGTTTCATCGGGTAACGTGAAGATCTGTTCGACGATCCCACGGTAGAGCAGGTGCGCATCACCTTGCTGAAAGTCGGTTCGTCCCGTCCCTCGGATCAACAACGCGTCGCCCGTAAACACCATCTTCTGATCGAGCGTCACGTAGGACAAACACCCGTTCGTATGTCCCGGCGTCTCCCGAACCTCGACACCGTACCTTCCAAACCGGATCACATCCCCCTGCTTCGCAAGCACATCGGCGAACGGCATGCCCGATCGTTCGCCCACGACCGTCTTGGCACCGAGCCGTTTCTTGAGCATCGCCGCGCCCGTCACATGGTCCGCGTGCACGTGCGTTTCGAGTACGTGCGTGAGCTGCAAACCAAGCTCCGCGATCAGTGCGGCATCCCGATCGACCTGTTCAATGACCGAATCGATGAGCACCGCTTGTTTCGTTTCGGGATCGGCGAGCAAGTAGGTGTAGGTCGACGTCGCTGCATCAAAAAGCTGGCGGAATAGCATTTGAGTTCTCCTCGATTCGTTTCTGTTGCGTCTCTGTCGCGTCCTCTTGCATCCGACATGCCACACCCTTGAAAAGGCTCGAACAACAACCTTCTTCGGTGGGACTGCAACAACCGTTTCAGCATCGTTCCAACCGAGTTTCATACGCTCGATCTGGCCAAGCCGGGCGCCTGCTGGTTTCATGAACGAGCATGTCCGAAGCAGGTAAGGCCGACGTTTTGATCGTCGCCGCGAATACGCAACGCGGTCGAAGCGAGCGTCTCGTCCAGCTGCTCGCAGCGCGTGACCTCGTGGTTCGGCGTTGGCCGTCCGAAGAGGATGAAGACGACGAACACGCGGCTGGGCCGGTCGATGCGGCTGCGGCGATGCGCGACGCGGGCCTCGTGCTCTTGCTTGCGGACCAAGCGTTTGTCTCGGGACGCTTGGGTGAACGATCCGAAATCAACGACGCGCTGGCGAAGGTCGCCGATCGTTTGGTCATCGTGGTGATGGATGAGCCCGGACGAACGAGTTTGTCTTTACGTTCGATCGATGTTTTTCCGACGCGCGGAACGCTTGCGGATCTGGACGATCCGGGACGTTCCCGGGCCCTCGAGCGGATCGCCGGCGAGCTGGCCGCGGAGCTCGACAAGTCGTTTCAGCCGCAAGAAGCGAAGTTGTTCGAGGAGTACAAGCTCCTCTTCGAAAGCACCGATCGGCTCGTGCAACGGCGGCGGGAAACGACGCAGGTGTTTTTCGGGGTGAACGCGGCGCTCTCGGCGGTCATTGCGTTTTTGGTGAAGGATTTGGCTCTGCCCGGGCCGCGTTTGTCGCTCGTGACGGTGCCTTTGTTCCTCATGGGCATCGTTGCTTCGCAGCTTTGGCGACGGACGATCGAGCAATACGCGACGCTCATCGATTGGCGGTATCGACAAATTCGGCGTCTCGAGCGGGGAGGATTCGTGGGGAGTTTTCGGCTCTTCAATCGGGAATGGGAGTCGATCTACGCGCCGCGTCCGCCGGGCACTTTTGGTTTCTCCGGCCTTGAAGCGATGGTGCCGAGCGTGTTCATGGGACTACACCTGTTGGGCATTTGTTTTGCGCTCGCGATGTGGCTCGGATGGCTCGAACGGTTGGGGCTTTGACGAGTTCCATCGCGCGATTCGATCGGCTAGCCTCGACGTATGGCGGCTCGGATCCTCGACATTCGTCGGACGATCGATCAGGGAGTTCATCTTGCGAGCCGCGTGATTTACGCACTGCCCGTTGCGCATCCGGGGCTGTACGGCGTCGATGTCGAGTACGACGTGGCTTATCGCGATACGGGTTCGAGGGCGCATAAGCTCGATGTGTATCGACCGCGTGGCGCCGGACGACCGCCGGCGATCATGTACGTGCATGGCGGAGCGTTCTCGACGTTATCGAAGGACACGCATCGCGTGATGGCGTTGAACCTCGCGGCGCGAGGGTATGTCGTTTTCAACATCAACTATCGGCTCGGACCAACCCACGGTTATCCCGCGCCGCTGGAAGATGCGGCCGCCGCATTGGGTTGGGTCGAGACAAACGCAGCTCGTTACGGCGCCGATCCGACGCGAATTGTCCTGGCTGGAGAATCCGCCGGGGCAAACCTGGTCACGGCGTTGGCGACGATCGCGATCGAGCCGCGGCCCGAGCCGTTTGCCCGGACAATTTACGATCGCAATCCGCCCATT
Source organism: uncultured Polyangium sp. (assembly GCA_964435055.1). Taxonomy (GTDB): domain Bacteria; phylum Myxococcota_A; class Polyangia; order Polyangiales; family Polyangiaceae; genus Polyangium. The sequence goes on from CAYSYX010000059.1 coordinate 7,533, forward strand.
CGCGCCGTCTTGGCGATCTATGGATTGCTGGATCTGCACGACATTCATCGATTCACGACGCACCCGCGCCTCAAGCCATGGCTCAAGGCGATGATCGTCGATGCCGGCACGGCGTATGTGGGTCGCCCGATCCGCGAACGTGCCTTGGACGCACCGTTGGCGAGTCCATTGAGGATTCTGGCTGCGGCGCCAAGTGATCTGGCGCGCACGCCGCCTCCATTTTTTGCCGCTGCGGGTACGGCCGATCCGTTGCTCGACGATTCACGACGGCTCCTGGCCGCGGTCGAAGGGCGCGGCGGTTTGTGCCGACTCGAGATTTTTCCCGGCGAAATACACGGCTTCAACGCGTTGGTCTGGCGCAAAGCCGCGCTGGACAAGTGGCGTGCCGTAAGCGAATTCCTGCGGCATCACGTAGGCTGACCAGAGCCATTTTTTGCCGTCATGGGGTTGTCGCTGGACAAGCGAAGCGGCTATAGTTTGGCGGGTTGCGCCGGTTGCGCCATTCACCCTCCGCTTGATCATGGCTTCTTCCGCCTCACGTCCGATGTCCGTATCAGCTCGACCGACGGACGAGGCGCAAGGGCCCGTAACAGCTGGAGATGAAGCGCAGCTGTCGAGTTCCCTTGGGCCTCCGGTGCCGACTCAGCTTGAAGAGACGCGCGAGGGCGGTTTTAGTGACAAACCCACTCATCCGGTGAACATGGCGCAAACGATGCCCTACCACGCCGGTGACGTCATCGCGAACAAGTACCGGCTGACGAAGGTGCTTGGCGAAGGCGGCATGGGCGCGGTGTGGCTCGCGCGGAATTTGGCGCTCGAGATCGACGTGGCGATCAAGCTGATTCGCCATGATTACGCGAACGCCGAAGGTGCCGTGCGTCTGTTGCAGGAGGCCCGCGCGGCGGCGCGTATAGGTCATCCGTGCATCGTGCGCGTGTTTGATTTCGGCACGACGGAGCGCGCGGATCCGTTCATCGTCATGGAGGTTTTGCAGGGCGAATCGCTCGCGCAAGCCATCGCGCGCAAGGGCAAACTCTCGGCGATCAGCGCCGTTCGCACGTTGTTGCCCGTCGCGAGCGCCTTGGCCGCAGCGCACTCGAAAGGCATCGTTCACCGCGATCTCAAGCCCGACAACATCCGCCTCGTGACGGACGATCGCGGAGCGGTCATTCCCAAGGTCGTCGACTTTGGGATCGCCAAACTGCATCACGACGACGCACCTCGTGAAACGACGCAAGCGGGCGTGATTCTCGGCAGCCCGCACTACATGTCGCCGGAGCAAGCGTGTGGACGCAGCGATGTCGATCATCGCACGGACGTCTGGGCGTTCTCGGTGATGTTGTACGAAGTGATCACGGGCAAACGACCGTTTGAAGGGCCAAACTACAACGCCCTCATCAGTTCGATCCTCGTGTTTCACCCGGCGTCATGGGATCAACACGACATCCACGAGCCCGACCTGTGGAAGCTCGTGGCCAAAGGTTTGGAAAAAGAAGCGCCGGATCGTTGGCAGAGCATGCAGGAATATGGCGAAGTGCTCGCCACGTGGGCCGCGCAGCGCGACGTCGAAACCGATGCTGCGGGCAACTCGTTGCGTGCGCATTGGCTTGCTTCCGCAGCGCATCGCCCTTTGTCCGAGTTCCCGCCGGCAAACAGCGCGGCCTCGGACCCCGGACGCCCGCGCATGGTCTCCGAACGCGACGTGCGCGTGCGACTTCCGTCGATTCCCGAGCTGGCCATTCCCGAGCTGGCGCTCCCCGATCCAGCGGAGACAAACAACCCGCCCGCGGAAGCGCCGACTCCGGAAGCGCCGCCTCCGCCGATGGATCAGTTCCCGGACGAACCACCTTCGACGGTGACTTCTTCCGTTGCGGATTCGTCGTCGGCGCCGCTGACGACATCGGCGTCGCGACCACCCGATCGAAGATCCGCGGCCATGGTGATTGGTCCCATCGCGCTTGCGCTCGGCGCGCTCTTGGCCGTGGGCGTCATGATGGCGACCAAAGACGAGCCGCGACAAACCGATCCAAGACCGACGACCTCGACGACGGTCGCCACGCAACCTCGAGATTCCGTCGCGCTACCGTCAGCCGTGGCAAGCCCGGCGATGCCTGCCGACACATCGCCGGAGCCGGCCCCATCGACAAGCGCCTCGGCTTCATCGTCGACACGAACGGATCCGACAAACTCGCCGACGCCTGTGCGTTCCACGGTGCCGGTGATAAATCCCAAAACGTCGACAAAAACCGTCCCCGTCCCTCCTCCGATTCCTACGGAGCCGAACTTTTGAGCGTATGAAGGCTATTTCCTCGCCAGTTCGCTCGTTTGCCCTTGCACTTACAGCAGTCGCGCTGCACGCGTCATGCTCCTTGATCGCCGAATCACAGCTCGAGGACAAACCCCTCGCGAGCACGTCGTCGAGCGGTCATGGCGGTTCGAACGTCGGCGGAGACGGAGGTTCGTCCGGTACGGGAGGCACCGCGGGCGCAGGGGGCACCGGGGGCAATGGTCCTTGTTCCGGAGCGTGTCTTCCAAACGAAGCGTGTTGTTCGAACAGCTGCGTCAACTTGAAGACCGACGAAGCGAATTGCGGAGCGTGCGGGAAAACCTGTGCGCCGATGGAGAACTGCTGCGGCGGCAGCTGCGCCGAATGCTGCAAGAAGGAAGATTGTCCGACGCAGGATCATCAGTGTATCGGGGGCATTTGCGTCTTGGAGTGCACGAAACCCAAGGTCAAGTGTGGCAACGAATGTGCGATCCTCGATTCGGATTCCAAACACTGTGGTTCGTGTGAAATCGACTGTTTGTCCGGGCACAGTTGCAGTGGCGGGATGTGTCAATCGGGTTGGGCCTCGACGACGGAAAATGGCGTCTTGTCCGGGCGGGTCCATGCAGCGGCGACGTGGACGGGTTCGAAGCTGTTCGTCTGGGGCGGCGACGACAAGCAAAACGCCTTGGGCGACGGCGCGCTGTACGATCCTCAAACCGACACGTGGACGATGTTGCCCTCGACAAACGCTCCGAGCGCGCGAACCGACGCCATCGCCGTCGCGATGAACAATCAGGTCTTGGTCTGGGGTGGCGGGCCGTTCGGCAGCACCATGGCGCTGAACACCGGCAAAGTCTTCGACCTTGGCAGCTTCGAGTGGAAGAACATCGCGGACGTTCAAGCAGCCCGACGAAGTCCGATCGCGTATTGGACGGGCACGAAGGTCCTCGTTTGGGGTGGCATGTCCGCAGGTTCGCCTATTTCCGATGGGGTTTTGTACGATCCGACGGCGGACAAATGGGCCTTTACGAACACGATCAACGCCCCGACCGCGCGTTCCGGTGTGGGTGCGGCGTGGTCGGGTACGGAATTGTTACTTTTCGGCGGGCGCCCCGGTGGGATTGGCACGACAAACGATGGTTATGCGTACAATCCGATCACCACGACATGGCGCAAGTTCTCGACCTCGGGAGCCCCATCGCCGCGATTCGACACCTTCGCCTCGTGGACAGGTTCGCGTCTTCTGGTCTTCGGCGGTCGAGACTCCGGGGGCGCGTTCTTCTCCGATGCGGAGCTCTACGATCCGGTCGCGGATACGTGGTCATCAGCCCAGACAAACCCTCTTGGAAAACGCAGTGCTCCGAGCTCGCGAACAGGCTGGACATCATCGTCGACGCCCAAGGTTTTCGTCGCCGGAGGACTCGACCAAGCCCAGAGCCTCAAAGTCGACTGTCGCCTGTATGATTCCGTGGCGAACGACTGGGGCATGATGCTTTCTTCGTGGCCGTCCGGGGTGCAGCACGAATCTGGCGTTGGCGTCTGGACCGGAACCGAGTTTATTCTCTGGAGTGGTCTCGATGGCGGTATGCTGACGACCAAGGGGGACCGTTACCGACCTTGATGGCGCGCCGAGTTTTTGCATCTGGAGTGCTTTGGGCGGCACTTGGTGTCTGCTCGTCCGCGCACGCCCAAAGTCCGGCGGACATCGCGACGGCGCGGGAGCTCTTCAAGGAAGGGGCCAAGTTTGCCCAGGATGGCCAATGGAACGAAGCGCGGCAGCGATACGAAAAATCGCTCGCTTTGAAGCGCTCGCCGCTCACGCTTTACAGCTTGGGCATCGCCTATCGTAACTTGCGCCGGTTTGTCGAAGCCCTCGAGAGTCATCGCGCGTTCTTGGCCGAGATGCACAAGGACGACGATAGAGACAAACCCTACGAACAACCCGCACGCGAGGCGATCGTCGAGCTCGAAAAGCTGGTCGCGCGGCTTGATATCCAGGTTTTACCCAAAGACAACGAACGCAAGATGATGTTGACCATCGACGGCATCATCATCCCCGAAGCGGCGTACGGATACCCGCGGCTCGTTGATCCCGGGCGCCATACGGTCGCGGTGCAGGCCAAAGGGTTTCGCACGGCAACCCAGGCGGTGACGGTCGGCGAAGGCGAGAAACTCCCTGTTTCACTGCGCCTCGAAGCGACGGAGGCTCATGGCTCCACGTCTGCGGACGGTCGCAATGCGCGTGCGCTGCCGATTCTTCCGACCGCGTTGTTGGCCGGTGGTGGCGTTGTCTTCGCGGTGGGCCTGACCGTGGGGTTTTTCGGGGTCCAAAAGGCTTCCACGGCACCGACACGAAACGGTCCCGAGGCCAAAGACGCACGCCGATTGGCCCTTGCCGGCGACATCGTGAGCACCGCGGGAATCATTACGGCCGGGGCCGGATTGACGCTTCTCTTCATGAAGAAGTACGGCAGCCCGGCCAAACCGGACGCCAAACCGGCGACGACGTGGATCGCCCCCGTGATCACGCCGAACGCGCTTGGACTCGTCGGACAATTTTGATTCCGCCTCGGAAAAGCTTGGCTTGACAAACGCTTCGCGGATCCAGGGTTTGTCATTTAACACCTCACACAAAGCCCAAACCGTGGCGCGAACATCACGCGCGGCGCCAAGGACTCGCGCGAGCCTTGGATCAAGTTCTTCTCGCTCGCGCCCTCGATCGTCGGCCCCCGACCCGCGACAAGATCGCCTCCAAGTGGACCCGGGCACCTTGTAACGCTGGTTTTCGCTCGCTCTGCCGGCGACGACCATCGCCGAGTTCATCGGCGGGATGGATTGCGTTCCAATTCGTTGGATCTCCCACCAGTTCGTCGAAGCAAACAGGGCTTGGACCGTGAGAAATGCGCGCCCGCGATGATGTTCGTGGTTTCTCCCGGCGCATGATCTGTTAACATGCCCCACATGGCTCGTTCTCGACTCGGTGCCTTGTCGGCGCGCAAGGCTTTGACGTGTTTCGCCCTTGGCCTGGGACTCGTTGCATGCGGCGCGGCAGAGCCGCCGATGCCTCTTCCGACGACGCCGGGGGCGTTGTCCCCTGCACCTCCGCCCAAGCGCAAGCAGGCCAAGGTCGAGCAACCTGTGGCGACGCCCAAGAAGGACGAAATCACGCTCGAGGCATTACTCGACGTTCATCGAGCGACCTTTCCGGCCGCGATTTCCAAAGACCGCTTTTTGTTTCTTTCGGATGCGCCCGGAACCGCTCAGATTTTCTTGGGGAAATTCAATCCGAGCGGCCCGACGCCCCCGATTCGGCTCACGTCATTTCCCGATAAAATCACCAACATGCGCGTTTCGCCCGCGGGCAATGCGGTGATTTTTCTCAAAGACGCGGGCGGCGATGAAAACTATCAAATTCATTGGCTCGATATCAACGCCGACGACAAACCCGCGGAGCCTCGCGCGCTGACGAATCTGCCCAAAGTTCGTCACTCCCAACCGGTCTTCGACGAAACGGGATCTCGCTTTGCCTTCACGTCCACGGCGCGTAATGGCAAGGACATGGACATTTACGTTGAAACCCCGGATCGCAAGCCTTCGGAATTCGCGGCCAAACCATTGATGGAATTCTCACGGACGACCGCCGTCGCCGATTTTGCCAACGATCAACTGCTCGTGATTCAGACGCAGTCCAATGTGAACGAAGACATCTGGCTGATCGACGTGAAAAAGGGCACCAAGAAGGTGCTTACGCAACATCAAGGTGACGAGCACTGGTCGGCGGCGCGATTTACGCAGGATCGCAAGGCTGTCCTGGCGTTGACCGATCGCGGCCGCGAATTCGTCTCGCTCGTGGCGATCGACATCGCCTCGGGCAAAGTAACGCCGATTCTTGGCGTCGATCACGATATTCAGTCGATGGCCTTGCCTCCGGCCGGCAAAGCGGATCCGTTGAAAAAAGGGCGCGAAATTGCCGCCATTGCGACGAACGTCGACGGTATCGACAAAGTCTCCATCGTGGTGATCGACGACAAACGCAAGCTCGTTTCCCAAGAACAAACCGAATTGCAGGGCGTCGTCAGCAGTTTGGATGTGAGTCCGCAAGGCGACGTCGCTTATGTGGCGCTCGAAACCGCCACCAGGCCGCCGGAAGTATTTCGTTTGGAGCTGAGTCCGGCCAAATCCGCGCGAGCCACCTTCAGCGACCACGCGGGGCTCGATGATCCGCGCCTCTTGGTGGAACCCGAACTCTTGACGCTCAAGAGTTTCGACGGAAAACCCATCAGCTTATTTTATTTCCAGAAGCGACCCGTCGATGGCGAAAAACGCCCCGTGGTGGTCATGATTCACGGCGGGCCCGAATCTCAGGCGCAACCCGTATTCAACCCCGTCCTGCAATATCTCGCTCAAGCCGGTTATGGTGTTGCCGCGCCAAACGTCCGAGGGTCCACCGGATACGGAAAAACCTTCGCGCATCTGGATGATAAAGACAAACGCGAAGATTCCGTGCGGGATCTGTCGGAAGTCGGCAAGTTCTTGGCGTCGAGGGCCGATGTCGACGCGAAACGTATCGCGCTTTATGGCGGCAGTTACGGCGGCTATATGGTTCTCGCCGGTTTGACGCTTTACCCCGAGCAATGGGCGGCGGGCGTCGATGTCGTCGGTATTGCGAATTTCAAGACGTTCCTCGAACAAACCGCTGCGTATCGACGGGCGACGCGCGAAGCCGAATATGGATCGCTCGAAAAAGACGCCGCATTGCTCGAAAGAATCAGCCCGATCCACAAACTCGATCGGATCAAAGCTCCGGTGATGGTCATTCACGGCACGCGCGATCCACGCGTACCCATTGGGGAAGCAAAGCAAGTCGCCGAAGGATTGCAAAAACGTGGATTACCCGTGCAGCTCATGACGTTCGAAGATGAAGGGCACGGTCTTGCCAAGCGCCCCAATCGATTGGTGGCGTATCCGGCCATGATCAAGTTCCTCGATGAACACGTCAAACGCAAGGGATCGACACCTGCAGCTCCGTAAAGAGGTTTTCCTCGGGGTGCTGCTCGCGCTTTCGAGCGCGTGTGATCGCAAGCCCCCCGCCGATTCGGTCCCCGATGCGGCGCCGCCTTCGGCATCCACCGTCGATTCTTCGGCCCCCGCCCCTTCAATATCTTTACCGCCAGTTCTTCCCGCCAAACGCACGTTGCGGCTCGTGGCCGCCGGAGACGTCAGCTTCGGGCGTTTGGTCGGACAAATGCTCCTGCAAAATCCGCAATTCGCGCCGCTCGCGTCCGTGGATCCGTTATTTCGCACGGCCGACGTCAGGTTTGTCAATCTGGAAGGGCCGATCAGCGACCGAGGCAAGGAGACCGTTTCTCCGGAGAATAAGCTTGTTTTTAATGGTCCGCCCATTTCCGCGTCGGCGCTTTCTCGGGCCCGCGTCGATATCGTATCGACAGCCAACAATCATGCTTGGGATTATGGACGCAAAGGCCTGCTCGAGACGCTCGATTTTCTCGACAAGGAAAAGATCTTCCACGTCGGTTCCGGGGAAAACCTGGAAAAAGCTTGGACGCCCGTGATTGTCGAACGATCCGGATTTCGCCTGGCATTCGTGGCGGTCAACGACATCTGGAATCAAGCGCATGTCCCGGGCAATTCCGCGCGGGATCATGTCGCGGGCATGGATAAAGACAAACTCGTGGGGCTCGTGCGTGAGCTACGCCGGCGTGACGACGTCGATGCGATTGCCGTCAGTTATCACGGCGGCGTCGAGTACCAAGACGAACCTCTGACCACCACGCGGGATTTGGCTCGAGCGGCGATTGAAGCGGGCGCGGACGTTTTTCTGGGCCATCATCCGCATGTGGTTCAGGGAATTGCGTTTCATCGCGATCGGCCCATCGTCTATAGCTTGGGCAATTTGTTGATGCGCATGACCGGGGACCATCCCGCCACGGAAATGGGATTGGCGGTACGAGTCACCTTGCGTCGCGGCGAAGTGCCCGAGCTCGTGGCGTGTCCCATTCGAATTTCCGGCGTGGATCCCATTCCTTTGGGTTCGGATCCGCGACGAACGGCGTACGAAAGCATGTTCATGCAGCGATTACGCAAGGTTACGCGTTTGGTTGGCCAAGCGAACTTCGAAGCCTTCGATGCCGAGGGTTGTTCTCGGGTGACGTCGGGCGAACGTTCGCCCTGATTGTTTCTTTGCAATGCGGGCTCGAAGTCGTACGCTTTTGTGATGAACCTCCGAAAAACGACCGTGCTTTGCGGCGCCTTGGGCCTCGCATGCGCCATAACCATGGCTGCTGTCCACGACGATGCAGCTCCGTCCGCTCATGCAGCGGACATCGCCCTTCCGCAGGTTCCTCGGACGGTGCTTGTCGCGACGCACCCCGGAGCGGAATTGACGTCCGTCTTTTTTGTGGATGTTCACGATACTTCGCCGCTTGCGCCCGTTTCGACATTCGGACATTTGCCCGATGCGACGGTGCAAGCCGTTATCGTACCTGGAAAAACGGACGTATTGGCCACCGCGGACGTGACCCCCACGCGCGACGCGTCGTTCAACGCCGGTCTGTTTTATTTACGCGCGCACAAGCCGCCCGAGCGGCTCGTCGAGGGCGTGGTGCATGCGAGCCGACCCTTGGTCACGCATCGAGGCCGCGTATTCGTTTCTCGAGGCAAACCCGGGCCGGATCTCGAAAAGGCCCTGCGGGTGGATTCTTTGACGATTGATGAAGTCGATGTAAACACCGGCCAAACTCGTACGGTGCATCGAATGGATGGGTATTTGTCGTACCTGGCCGGGTGGTTCGACCACGAGATCATCTTGTACCGCATTTTTCCCGGCCGTGCGGACATCATCGCGGTGGATCCGGACACCCATCACGAACGATCAGTCAAGAAAAACTTCATGCCGTACGCGCGGGATTTTTCAGTGGATTCCACGACGGGCATGCTTGTCTTTCAAAACCGTGACGAACAGGACCCTCGAACCTGGGTCGTGGATCGCCTGAATTTGAAGGATGGAACGACGGAGCGATTGTTCGCGAGTCCCGGGATGAGTTTGTCTCCGTATGTCGTGCCGGGTAAAGGTATTCTTTACAATCCGCCGGGGCACGGTTTGTCGTCGCTCGAAGGACAAATTCCGATCCATGGGCCGCTCGGCAGCGGCGTGGACGTGATTTCCGCGGTGAGCGCGCAAGGGCGAATGCTCGCCGGATTGCATACGCAACCGAGCAGTTTTGCGGTACCGTTTGTCGTGGATACACAAAGCGGCGCGGCGCGCGTCCTGCAAGCGCCGGCGAATACGCGAGTCGTGGTGGCCGGGTTCGTCGCGGACGGAGGTGCACCGTGAACAAATCGTTTGTCTTGGCTGCCACGTGCGCCGTCGGCGTGTCGGCCCTTTCGCTGGACGCGGATGCATTTTGCCCGTGTTACACAGCGTCGAGCTCGAACAACAACAACAATTGCGGCGTCGAAGCCGTAAACGGGACAAACCCTTCCGTCGCCGAATGGAACGACATCTTCGACTTGGTCTCCCAAGGGCCGAGCGCGTGGGGAAACAAGGGCCCGAGCGTGACGAACATCGGCCAAGGTTGCGGCAAACCGGAACCTTTCCATGAAGTTCCCGCTCGATTTCCGTGCGAACTTTTGAAAGGCATCGCCAAAGTCGAAACGGGCTGGCGACAATTCTGCGTACCGGACAACCCCAGCGATCAAGTCGGCGGACCGTCGCGAACCATCATTTCATTCGATTGCGGATATGGAATCGGTCAAGTCACGAGCGGTATGCATGCCGGGGAAAACCCGTCTTTCGACCGGCAACGCGTCGCCGCGGATCCAACGTACAACTTGGCCACGGGTACGCGCATTTTGGCCGGCAAATGGGTGGCCACGAATTGCGTCGGAGACAATCAACCGACGGTCGTCGAGCATTGGTATACGGCGACGTGGGCCTACAATGGCCTCGCCTACGTCAACAATCCGAACAATCCGAATTACGGCTCCAATCGAGGCGTGTGGAATCCATCCGTCGGAGGCGGCGCTCCGTACCAGGAAAAAGTCTTCGGATTCATGGAATACACCAATGGGCAATGGGATCCCGTCGCCCTCGCCTACCCCAACCGCGGCGATATCGGAGGCGCATCGAATCCGCCGGACTTACCCGAACCCACTTGTGCGTCTCCGACAAACTGCGTGGGCAAACGCCAAACGCACGTGACGCAATGCCAACCCTCCATGGGTTCGTCCAGTTCATCGACGTCGTCCAGTTCATCTTCATCCACGGCGTCGAGTTCCAGCGGAATGGGCGGAATGACGGGTACGGGTGGAATGGGCGCCGGTGGAAGCGGCGGATCTCCCGTCGGCGGAGCCGGAGGAATGGCCGCCGGTGGGTTTGGCGGGGCGAGTTCGTCCGGAGGAACGGTGGAGACAGGCGGCGGAGGAACGGGCGGAGCGGGCGACATTCATGGAGTCGTGACATGTGATTGTGAATTGTCCCGCCAAACGACAGGGCCCACGCCGCCTACGATGTTGGGGCTCTTGACCCTGGCCGGGCTCGTGGGCGCCCGTCGCCGGCGGCGTTAATTCGTTGCCCGCCCCCGCTCATCACTGACAACCGAGCGCTTTTTTCAATTCCAAGGTTCGTCGGGGCATTTCGACGCTCACGAGAAAGTCGGACAAACGCGTCCCGCCGCCGCTCAAACCGGGTCCGACGTGCAGGAAGTTCGTCCCGGTATTTCCCGCATGGCATCCATTACACGTTTGCAGGGAGAATTTTTCCTGGAGCGCTGCCGATACGCCGGGAACGCTCCAAGTAAACGCATTCGTCGGGACGGCGATGCCGCCACCGGCAAAAAGCGAACCCTTGAATGTCACTGGTACTTTGTGGGTTCCGGCTTGAATTTTGGCCGAGTTTTGTTGCACATATTGCGCCAGCGTATTCGTGCCGTTCATGTCGTTGATCGGGGTCAATGCCGGGTGCACGGGGTGAAAAAAGCCATTGGATCCGATATGAAATTCGCGCAGTTCCCAAATGGGTGCATGACCGCTGTTGAAATCGAGAGCAATTTCGTTCGTGCGCAGCTGCTTCAAATTCGTTTCATCGCCATCGTTTCCGTACGCACTGCCGTATCCGCCTTGGGTTACGTTGACGGCGCCATAGTTGGTAAATGCATTGGTAATTTCTTCCAATTTTTGATTATATTCGGGGCTGCCGATCGTGAGCTTTCCAAGGGCATGCCATTGAGTGGCCCAGGTTCGAGCGTTCTTGTTACCTTTGGCGGGTAAGCGAAATTCAGCAATGACGGTAAATGGCATCAATTGCCCGGTAGCATTACGCACTCCATAGACGAACCGTCCTTCCCCCGCTTCGTCGCCAACATTGCCCTGTTTTCGCAAATCCACACGATAAACGATGGCGAGTAAGTCGAACGGCGCGCGCGCCAAGTCGTACGTTCCTGCCGAACTCAATGCTTTCCAAGGCGCCAATACGACGTCCTGCATCCGAGGTCGAGCCTTGATGATCACCCCGTCGACATTCTGATCTTGCATCCAGGATTCGGCGAATGATTTGATGAACTGCTGCTCGTTGTGGGATCCGGCGAGCGCTTTCATGATCCCGCCAAACGACCACGGTCCGTTATTTCGCGCCCGGGCATCGCCGATGACGCCGATGTCCGTAATCAACAATTCTCTTTCCCAAGCTACCGAACAATCCTCGATTTTTTCTTCCGCTTCCGCAATGGGTTCATCTTGGTCCACGACAAAAGTTTCGTCGCTACAGCCTGTAAATACCAAGACCGACACAATGCTCAAGATGCACCCATGGAACCATCGGTTCATGACATACCTCGCTTATGGATTTGCACGGAATCACATGGCTCCATCGCCGTTCGATTTACGTGACGAACGGACGAAAGTCGAAGCTCCGCAATCCGACGACTCACGCGATGCGGAGCGGCGGGCAGGGCGAGCCACAGAACGCCATCGTTATGAATTCACGAGCGGCATTTGACCAGCCCCATGACGAGGTTTGTCCGTTGGATTTATTCTGATCTTTGAGTGTGCGCCATGAAACCCGAAATCGTGAATACGACGCTCGGATTTCATGGCCAATCGAGAGGTGGGAACGTACGCGTCGGATTAGGCGCGGTTCATTGCGGACAAACGTTACCGGAGACGCAAACCGGGAAGTTCGATCCCGGATACGTGCAGCACGTCGTGCCCACGCCGCATTGCGCGCACGGACAAGCATCGCATCCCGGAGGCGCCGAATACGTGCGGCATTGACCGTTGCTGCAAACTTGATCGCGTTGACAACGCTGACCGCATTGTCCGCAATTGAGCGGGTCGTTCTGTCGATCCTGGTTGGACAAACACGCACCGTTGCATTCTTGCGATCCGGCCGGACAATTGGCAACACACGCTCCGTTGGAACAAACGGAATTGCCATTGCACGCCATGCCGCAAGCGCCGCAGTTTTCACCGTTCGAGCTGAGGTCGACGCAACCTGTACCGGGACAATTCATGAGGCCGGGGCGACAAGCGCATTGGCTGTTGTCGCAGAATTGCGTGCTGCCGCATTGCTGTCCGCACATACCGCAGTTGTTGGGGTTGCTTCCCGTGTCGACACACGAAGAGAAGCCTCCGCAATTCATTCCGCCCACGCACATGCATTGACCGTTTACACAGGACGAACCCGTGGCGCATTGGTTCATGCAATCACCGCAGAAGCGCGGATCGGTTTGGACGTCGGTGCAGAATTGTTGATTGTTCTGGCCGGTGCAAAGTTGCTTGCCCGCAGCGCATTGGCATTGACCGGAAACGCAAGTATCACCAATGGGGCATTGCGTTTGGCACTGACCGCAATGGTTCGGATCGGACGAAACGTCGCTGCACGTATTGCCGCAAGCCACTTGACCTTGGGGACAAACGCATTGACCGGACACGCACATCGCATTGGCCGGGCAATCATTTCCGCACATGCCGCAGTTGTTGACGTCCGCGGACAAATCGACGCAACCGGTATTGCCTTGCGGACAGAACACGGACCCGGCGGCGCAAACGCATTGCCCGGAGACGCACATGCCATTGGCGCCGCAACTGACGCCGCACATCCCGCAGTTCTTCGGATCGCTCGACAAATCCGCGCACGTATTCGTGTTGTTGCAAGCCACGGTGTTCGCGGGACAAGCACCGCATTGACCCGACACACAAGCTTGTCCGGTCAAACAGCTGTCGCCACAATTGCCGCAGTTTTGAGGATCGCTCGACAGATCCACGCAACCCGTCTGGCACGTCACCAGGCCCGGATCACATACGCAAAGACCGCCGACGCATGAAGCTCCGGGATTGCAGGGTCCCATCGCTCCACATTGACAAACCCCGGCGACACACGTGCCTTCGCCGCAGCTCACGCCGCACGAACCGCAATTCTTGACGTCCGTCTGGGTATCGACGCACAACCCGGAACACGCCATCGTGTTGCCTTCGCAGGGATTTGCACCCCCGGCACCTCCACCGCCGCCGGTGCCGCTCGAACTCGAGCTCGACGATGACGGCAGAGGTGCGGGAGGCGTAGGCCCGCAACCCATCGGCACAGAAGCAAGACCGATCGCGCCGAGCGCGACCAACGCCCCGGAAATAAACATCCTTCGATAAGCCATATAACCGTCACGCATGAAGTCCTCCATCTCTCGACAGGACCATACCGAATCGTTGGTCCTCAAAGTGTCGTTGTCCTCTCCACGGAAATTCGATCCTGTTCCCGCGATTCCGTCGAGAGAGCCAGCATGCATTCGTTCTCGTGTTCGGGACAAGTTCACATCCAAGATCCCAGCTCGCCGACCGATGACGCCGTCTCCGTTTTTCGTCGCGACGGATCGAGACTTCCGTGCTCATAGAGCACTTTGGCCGCGCAGACGGCTCACGTTTTTCCTACCTTCATCCCGACCTGCGAGGTATGCTCGGCGCGCGTGACGTCACCTCGAGAATCATTCGAAACCGAACGAATTGGTGCGTGGGCTGGAACGAGCGGTTTTGGCTGGGCGCCATTTCCCGACGAATCGTGGTTTCGCCAATGGGAACCGTACGACACGATTTCTCCGCCGGGACACTACGTGCATAGCGTCACGCGAATGTCCCCCCACGGTCCTTATGTTTGCGTCGAACCGTGGTATGCCTCGGACCTCGATTCCGAGCCGCTCGAGCGCACGATCCTCGGGTATGCGACGCATCCGGGAATGATGCATCGAGCAGCCATGCGGGTGGGCGAGCATTTCCTCACGCGTGTGGCGTTTATTGAAAGCTCGCCGCCGCCGAAAGTCGCCATTGGCGAAAAGCTTTGGGATCAGCACGTAACGACGTTCGCCGCTTCGGGGTCGGAGGCCGCGCGAGCTTTCCCGCCGCGATTACGCAATTTACTGGCGAGCTGGGGTTTTCAGGGGCATTTGGAGGTTCGTCCGGGCGGATTGGCCGTGTACATGACGGGCCTGCGGCCGGTCGTCGAACATTATCAGCGAATGTTCGGCATTACGCGCGAAATTCTTCACGCCATCGTCGGTTGATCCGCGCGCCGATCAGCGCAACAAAGAACGCGCGATTTGCGAGATCTGAATTTCGTCCGTGCCGCCGTAAATCTGCAGCACTTTGGCATCGCGGCACAATTGTTCGACCTTGTATTCGGCCATGTACCCATTGCCGCCGAATAACTGGACCGCTTCGAGCGCCACGTCCATGGCCGCTTGAGCACAATACAATTTGCAGGCCGAAGCCTCGGTCAGGTCCATGCTTCGGCCCCAACCCGCGAGCTCGATCTGACGGAAAACAAGGTTCTGGATGTTTGTCCGAGCCACCGCCATCTTCGCCAGCTTGAGCTGAATCAGCTGAAATTCACCAATGGTGCGTCCAAACTGAACCCGCGTCTTGGCGTATTCGGTACACAGTTCCATACAGCGCTCGACGATGCCGAGAGCCATCGGAGCCACACCCGTACGTTCCGTGGTAAACGTGTCTTTCGCGCCATCGCGAGACGGTTGCTCTTCGGTTTCTCCAAGCAAACGGTCTTTCGGAACGCGCACGTCCTCGAGGAAAAGTTCTCCCGTAGGCGACGCGTGAAGGCCCATTTTTCGCAACGGTTTCGACCGCGTCAAACCCTTCATGTCCGCATCGAGGATGAACGTGAGCACCTTACGCTGCTCGGGCGGATTGCCTTCATCCAGCTTGCAAATGAAGACGATCGTATCGGCGTACGGACCATTCGTAATGAACGTCTTGTTGCCATTGAGCACGTATGCATCACCATCGCGACGAGCCGTCGAACGCATCGAACCAAACGCGTCGGAGCCCGATCCGGGTTCCGTAATGGCCCAGGCGCCAACCTTTTCGAGCGTCAAGAGCGGCGGGACAAACTTTTCCTTTTGCGCGATCGTCCCTTTTTTCTGAATGGCTCCCGCGGTCAAACCCACGGTCACGCCGAGCGCCGTGATCATGCCCAAGCTGTGCCGCGAGATCTCGATCACCGGAATCAACCGCATGGCCGCCGCATCGGCGGCGTTTTGCGAAAACGTCTCCCGAGGCCCTTTTTGCTTCGGAGCTTCACCGCGTTTTTCCCGCTCGAGGTCCGCGTAAAACTGCGCCTTGGCCATCTCGCCGGCGCCGAACGTATCCATGAACTTGCGCAGAATGTCGTACGGGGGCGTCTCGCCAAACTCGAGTTCCTCGCGTTTCGGAACAATTTCCGCCTCGACAAACCGCCGAATCATCTGCCGAATCTGAACGTGCTGCTCGCTCCACTCGAACATCGATCATCTCCCGAAAAACGCTGCCTGCGTTTGATTGTGGCGCGAGTATCGCATGAGAATCGGCGCCTGTATGCATCAATCGACATGCTCGACATGCCGATGCCGCCATGCTAACGCGCACATCCTGTGGACTGGGACGAACGTCATGCGTTATGGAAGGCCCTGCGTTCTTTGGACCCTGCGCGAGTCGTCGAGCTTGGTCGCGCAAAAGACGCCATGCGGCTTGCGCATCAATTGGGCGATGCGCGTCTTTCATCGCAATGGGCGCAGCGTGCCGCACAAATCGCGATACGAGCAGGCGCCGGGCGCGCGGCGGAGCTGGAAATCGAGCGGGCCAAACTGGCGCAACGCGCAGGTCGAATCGTGGCTTGCCGACATCACGCCGGGCAGGCTTTACGAGCCAATCCGCATTCCGCAGACATAAACGAAGAGGCCGCCGAGATCCTGTTGCATTGGGGGGATCGACGACGCGCCGCCGCTTGTTTGTCTCGTCCGCATGCCTCGGACAATGCCCCGCCAAACCCGAAATTTCTATTGCGCCAAGCTTTGGTGGCGGTTGAATCGGGACAACCGGAAGAAGCCTTGGCCCTGGCCGAGCAAATCTTGAAGGTCCCACGAATTTCAGCGTCTCAGCTGGTTGCCGTGGGCGAAGTTTTTCTCGATTTATTCGACACGAGCGCCGCGGAACGTTGTTTCCACCGCGCGCTCGACGCGGATCCACGCGAGACCCATGCGCATCTGGCGCTTGCGCGTGTGCACCTCATGCGCGGGCATACCGACGCGGCGCGGGAGCATGCACACAAGGCCGGCGAAATCGCGCCGACGGACGTGCAGGTACGACTGGTCCAAGCCTTGGTTTGTCTTGCTCAACCTTCGTTTTCCCCAGCGGATCTTGCGATATTCGACGCGGCCGTGGAGGCGCTCCCAAGACAAGCCGAATTGCGCGGACTTCGCGCGCAGGCCCGGCGCAGGTGCGGGGATACGCGTGGAGCCGCCGAGGATTTGGTCACGGCCAAGCATTCGGGAACCGAAGCGCAGAATTTCATTTTTGATTTGGAATTGACGGCGATAGGACGACAGTTCGAAGGTTCGCCGAACGTCGAAGCTCTGACGGCTTGGGCCCGGTCGAGACAAACCGCGCTCGAACCGGAAAGAAATACGTTTGTCCGAGAAGTCCGCAGGCTGGGTGAAACGTCGTTGGCCAAAATGTTGTGGACCCTGCCGGACGCCGCCTTGGAACGGATCGGAGACCGCATGCACGATCGGTTCCAGGTCGAAGAAGGCGAACTTGCGATGCCCGAATCGTTGCGTTTGCGATTGATGGCTCGGTTATGCCCGGACGAACTTCTCCGCAGCACGTGCGGGAATCGTTCCGCGCGACCCACCTACGTCGATCCCCGTACGGAACAGCTTTTGCCATTACGCTTGCGCCGTTCGAGTCGGCACGTGGCGAAGACGACGCAATGGTCGCTGTTGTACACGACGCCGGACGAGGTGTTGAATGCGTTTGGCGAAATTGAACGGGCGTATCCGCGGTCGCATCATCCGTATGCGTACCGGGGCGAAGTGCTTTTGTGGCTCGGTCGATATGACGAAGCCGCTGTGGATTTTGAAAAAGGGCTGCGCATCAATCCCAAGGCGCGCTGGATCCATATTGGCATGGGCGCGGTGCATGGTTTTCAGGGACGAACCCAGGCGGCATTGGCGAGTTTTCAGCGCAGCGTGGACGTGGCGCCCGATTTCGTCGGACCGACGTTGTACGCATATCGTGGAGAAGCATTGCGTGTTGCGGGACAAACACGCGAAGCGTTGAGGGATTTGCAAATTGCTTGTCGTGACAATCCATCACGGATCGGAGCGTGGGTGCACCTCTGCCTCCTGGCCCAGGAATCGGGCGACGAATCCGAGCAGAATCGAGCCTGGAACGAGCTGGTCACGCGTGCGCCATTTCTGTTGTCCGATGCCGCAGAGGAACATTTTTCACGTTCCATTTACGAGGTGGAGCGAGGTTCGGAACGACGAAACTTATTGGAATACGTTCTGGGCATGATGCGTGGCAATCGTTCCTCCAGTTGCGTCACGTATTTTACGCGGACGAACGAGTTGCGCGTGGTCAATCTGTAGACTTGCTCGACCGTGAATGCCCTCGAAATGGGTACTCATGCAAAAGTTCTTGACAACGCCGTAAAGAACAGTATTCTTGCGCCCGAGGATTGACGAGGTAAACCATGTCATCTGCGAATTGGCCTGCCATCCGTCGTGAATTTGCCATTGTGGAACGAACCGTTCCGGTGCTCGGCGGCGAAGAACGGCCGCTCGTATATCTGGATCACGCGGCAACGACGCATGCTCCAAGATCGGTCATTTCGTCGTATGTGAACTTTTTGGAAAACGAGTATTCGAATATTCATCGCGGGACGCATTTGTTGTCCCGGCGCGCAACGGCCCGATTCGAAGAAGCGCACGGCCAAGTGGCGAAATTCATCGGGGCGGAACTCGAAAACGGAGCGATTTGTTTCGTGACGAATACGACGCAAGCCATCGACTTGGCCGGCCATGTCATGGCCCATCTTCCCGGTCGCGTCGTGACCACCGAAATGGAGCATCATTCCAATGAATTGCCTCATCGGCGTCGTGGCGATGTCGCGCGCGTGCGTATTGGCGACGATGGGCTGCTCGACTTGGGGCACCTCGAAGAAATTCTTCGTCGCGAGCGGGTGAAATTGGTCGCCGTGACGGGAGCCGCGAATGTCACGGGACTCATGCCGGATATTCGCGCCATCGCGCGCATGGCTCATGCTCACGGGGCGCTCGT
>CAYSYX010000059.1:26428-30714 GCA_964435055.1 uncultured Polyangium sp.
ACGTGCGCGGGTTTGACGATCCGGAACATATCGATTTTCTGGCGGGAGCCGGGCACAAAGCGTATGCCCCATTCGGTGCGGGATTTTTGTATGGTCCGCGCAAGGTATTCGACGATGCGCCGCCTTTTTTGCCCGGAGGAGGCAATGCGGTGCGGGTGACGGAGAGCAGCGTGGAATTTCTTCCCGCCCCGGACAAACACCATGGAGGAACGCCGAACATCGCGGGCGTCGTGGGTTTGACCGAATCATTGGCCTTCTTGCAAGCGATCGGCATGGATGAAATTCGCCGGCACGAAGTGGATTTGACTCGTAAGGCGATCGCAGGCATGCAAACGCTTGGAGGCATTACGATTTACGGGGCACCGAGCGTCGACAAACGTTTGGGGGTCATTTCGTTCAACGTCGAGGGCGTATCGGAATTAATGACCGCGGCAGTGTTTTCCGAAGAAGGGGGCATTGCGGTACGAAATGGTCGATTCTGCGCGCATATCTACGTCGACCGGCTCTTGCGTATACATCACGCACAGCGCGGGGGAGAATTGCCGGGCGGAGCGGTGCGCGCATCGTTTGGCGTGTACAATGACGAATCCGACGTGGATCGGTTCCTCGAGCAATTGAAGAAAATCCGGGACAAACGCTGGGTGGGGCGATATCAAATCAAGGGCGGCACGATGATGGCGGAGTTCGCGTCGCGTTGTGCCGACCATTGGATGGAATCGGCGTAAGACGACTCCGTCACTTCGATTGTTGGCTTAATCGAGGCTTACCGCGCCGATCCGTGAACACGCAGCAATGTCAATGGGATCCACGTTCCCACGCTCGGCGCCGAGGTTGCCATGCGCCGGTCATACAAATCCACAGGTATTTCAACTTGTTTGACGACCTCGGCCGATACGCGTCCGCGCAACGCTCCACACGCATTCGCCGCCGGATCGGTCGAGCAAGCCAAACCCTGATACAGGTACAAACACGCCGGAGGATGCTCCAGCACGGCGTTTGTGGCATTCGCCGTTTCACCCCCCACACCGGGCGCAAATGCGGGCAACACCTGATATCGACGAGACAAACGGTCGCCGGATCGAACTTCACCGATGCGAGCAAATCGCAATTCCATGGCCCGCTCGTCCGTACCTACGTATTCCACGACCGTACATCCGTCGGGCACGAGATCTCGAGCCTCCCGGACAAACGCATATTCGTGCATTTCGGAATAATGCAAATCGCGAATCCACGACCTGTGCAGCCAGGGTGCCGCGAACAAAGCGATCGCCGCGCAGACCAAACCGGCCCGCGCTTTGCGCCATAGAAACGGTACGGCGGCCGCGCCGAGAAGCAGAAAAGGCACGACGAGATGCAGATGGTACCGCGGCTGCATCGCGGGCTCGACGACGAAGGCATGCGCGGCGATGAACAACGACAACCACCCGCCAAGAAAAATCACCAATCGCTTTTCGCCGCTGCGCCATGCGAAATACGCTCCGGCTCCCGCGCAAACGAGCAGCACGAGGGGCGTGACGCGCAAGTCTGTTAAGACAAACAGTTGGGGCGTAGCAACCACCTTGATGATTCGGCCCAACCAACGCAAATCCGAAAACGCGTTTTGCAAGGCCACCTCGTTGGTCGAGATGAACGAGGGCAATGCTGCAAGGCCCACGGCCACAACCACGCCCAGCCCGATGACGCGTCGTTTCGTCGGCGCGGTTTCCGGGTGCAATAGCGATATCGCCGCCAAATACACGCCGACGAAGAGCATGTTCAAAGGTCGCAACAGATATCCGGGATAAAGGACAAAAGGCAACGCGGCGAGCGCCAAGCCCCGCACGATTTTCGACGGATCCCGCAACCACGCGTGAATCAAGGCAAACGCGAGTGAGGTCAACACGAGCGAAGGCACGAATGCGTCCTCGCATCGAGAAAATCGGATATGCTGCGGCAAAAATGCCAAAGCAAACGACGCGGCAATCCCCGCTCGCGGATCGCGAAGCAAATACGTCGCATGCGAAAAGAGAATCAACGGCATGACGGCGGCATACGCGAAATTCGTCCACATCATGACGTCGGTCAGGAAAAACGTTTTTCCGGACATCGCGGCGTACCACCCGAGCGCAGGCCCTTCGAAGACCGCGCGTACGTTCGGCCAAACTCGGCTCCACGGCCACGCACCCAAAAGCGCCGGAGGTGAAACTTGGAGCCGAATCACGATACCCGCCAAAACAATGGCCGGCAGCGCCCATCGCATCCACCGCGGCGCATCGCGAAGCAATCGTACGGCCAACAAGACACCGAGCATCCAAATCAGCGCCAACCCGAGCACGCCGTCAATCGCAAAACGCGAGAATGCAATACCGGCGCGCGGCATGCCGGGAGAAGACGTCCCCGCAGCCGCCGGCTGAGATGGTTTTACCTGATCCTGCTTCGGCTCTTCCCAAAATCCGCCATGGTCGTGTTTGTTGACGGCTTGAAACAACAACTCCGCGGCTTCCCGGCTGGAAGCATCCTTCAAGGACGCCCGCTGCAGGGCAAAACTCGAGGTTCGTTCCGGAACATTCAATGCATCGTCCGGATGAACCAATGAGAAATGTTCGTCATGGCCATTTGGATCGCGCAAAGAAATGTCGATACGCTGCGCTTCAATCGCGACCGACCACAATTTCCAATGTTCGGTGACTTTCGATCCCAGACCGTACGGGGCAAAGAGCGCGAGAATGTCTTTTTCACGCCCCGCGCGCAGGACGTGCGACGCCGCAAACACGTGGAAACTCACGAGCAACGCGGCGAAAAAAACGAACGCACAAAAGAATCGAGGCAGCCGTTTCAACGGGCCGAAGCTACCGAGGTTGTGAATGTTCGTCAAGGCGCAAGTCGCTGGATTCGGTGCTCGCCCGCATGCGCCGCAAATACCCGCACACGATTGACGCCGCCGTCCGGATGCGTACGCACGAGGATACGATCGAACGTTTCCGATGCATTCACATCGAATACCTTGCAATTGCCCGCAAAAGGTTTGACCCACGTTCGCGGCACGACCGGAATCCATTCACCGTCCGGCCCCATCGCGGCAAGAATTTCAACGTCCCGCGGGTTGTTGTTCACGAAATAGTGGAAGTCGAGCTCGATGCGCCCGATGTTCACGGGTTTGCCCAGACGAATCCGCGCCTCTTCGTAATGACCCGGCTCGCGGCTTCGCGCACTCTCGAGTCCGTCGAACATGTGCAGCGGTGGATACGGCGATATCACTTGCACCGCCGGGCCGTAGTGTTCGTTTGTCGCGCCAAGCATTTCCCCGCCAAACGCCGCGCTCGCCCAGTCGATGGTGTCCCCTCGCCCCGCCGCCTCGACACGCGCAATCGTTCGCGCGACATCGTCGGGCGTCGTTTGGAACGGCAATGTCATCGGCTTGCGCGTTTTTGGAATGGCTTCGCCAAACCGATTCCAGCCTGCGTTTTCCACGGCCACGAAATCCCGCGCCATATCGTCTGCAAGGTCGGCAAACAATGCGAGACGCGACAAACCTCCGTCGGGCGTTATCTCCACACGAATGCGACGAAACGCTCGCTCGCCCGTATTCACGCGCGCTCGATAAAGCGCATGCCCCTTGGCCCGCACGCGCGGAACGATGTCCAGCCAAACCTGATTTTGCTCGTCCCACCCTTTTACCGCGACGAACTCCGGCTGATTGCCGTCGTGGTATTTTGTCGAGAGCTGCGCGAAACGAATCACGGAAGCTCGCGGCATTTCCAATTCGAGCTCGTCGTGGGATCGAGGATTGTGCCGGGCCGATTCCCAACTATCCATGATTTTGCCTTGACGGCCGAACAATTCCGGATCGAAAACAGGTTCGCGATCCGAAATGAGGTTCTCCGCTCGGGCAAACTTTTGATTGGTCACCGACACGATACGCGCTCCGACGACCAAGTTCTTCGAAGCCAAAGGATCCACAGGCCCGCGTATGCGGATCGCTTCGGGCAAATCCGGCTCGAAGGCGGCGAACAAAAGCTGTTTGTACCCCAGGTTCACGATTTGCTCTTGCGCCAATCCGCTAAAATCGAAGGCATTTGTCAATTTGGAAAAATTGACGCCGCGAATCTCCAACGATTGCAGTAATTCGCGCGCGGTTTCCGCGACAAACGCCACGGCGCGGTTGTCACCATTGGCGAGAATCGTAAAACCTTTCCCACGATCCGGCCCGTCGAAGCAATGAATGTAGATCGCTCGAAACCCTTCATTGGCACCTTGATGAATCGCCAATCGATTGGCCCCCGCTTCCGCCACGAACACCCCGAGCC
>CAYSYX010000060.1:0-17434 GCA_964435055.1 uncultured Polyangium sp.
TGGGGGGGGGGCGTGCCCGCGCCCCCCGGGGGGGGGCCTCCGCCCCCCCCCCGACGCTCGCTTCGCCCCCCAAACCCCCCATTTTGTCTGCGAAATGGGAAGCGCTTATGGGGATAGCCCGGCCAGAGGCTCTCAGCGCGGATCCAGCTTCAGAAGCGGCATGCTGGCCACCGGGCTCCACGTGAATTTGCCCGCCAAGTTGTACACGAGCGCCACGGGCAATTCGTAACGTTCGAGCGTGAACGTCATCGTCACTTCCGCTTCATTGGCGGAAAGCAATACTTTGCACGCTTCGCCCACGACTTTGCCATTCGACGGAGACTTCGTTCCGCGGTTTGTCGCGATTTTCACGTCGCCGCACGGGAACGCTTTGGCAATCTTCTCCCGCTCGGTTTTGCTGCCCGTCTTGTATTTTGTCTCGGCTGCGTCCATGGCCGCTTTTGTCTTCGCCGCCTCGGCTTTCGCCGCCGCATCGCCCGATTCGGCTTCTTTGGCCGCTTTTTCGTATTCACCCTTGGCAATGTCGTACGGAACTCGCAATCGATTGTCGATGTTTTCACCCGCCAAGTTCATCGCCCACGTCACCGTCAATCGCCGTTGGCCTTTGCTGAGCGACGTTTCGTCGACATGGTCTTGAAGCGTAATGCTCTTGGCCCGGCCGGACAATTCATTGTGCGTAAACGACACCTCGGGCGTCGATGCAGGAACATCCTCACGCGTCACTTCCAGCAAACTCAGCTTGGCTTTCGCCATATCCTGGTACGTGACTTTGCCCTCTTTCGGGTAAACCAATACGTTGCCCGAAGCGTGCACCATTTCGCCATTTTCGAGTTTTACCATCTGCAACGTCATGGCTTGCGACGGAACTTCGAACGGCAACGGCGCGCTTTCGAGGATATCGTCTCGGGTGTAACGAATTTCATTACGCAGTTTCAGCTTCGTGAGCGGCACCGTCGTCGCGTCTTTCGGAACATCGCCGGCGGCGATCATTTCAAAGACGTTCATCCGATTCTCTTTGACGTCGCGGATGGGCATGAGCACCAGGTATCCCGATGACTTGTGGCGAATGCGCACATTGTCACCCGTGAGCGCCAAATCGAATCGCTCGCTGTCGAATTCGGAATCGTACGATTTCACGAAGCGCTTATTTGCTTTGACCACCAACTTTCCCCGAATTTGCGACGGGGGAAGGTCGTTCAGCAAGATCGAATCGCAATCGTTTTTCCTCGAGTAAAATCGAATCTTTTCGCCGGGACGCCAGGGATGTTCGAGCGTCGAACCGCTTTCGTTTTTCCAAGCCGTGGGTTTTTCTCCGGTGAACGGATCCGCTTTCGCGTCCGCGGGCACGTTGTTGTAATGCAGCGTGTACGACGTCGTGTAATATTCCCCAATGCCGTCGGGGGAAAACCGGCAATCCACGTCGCGATCGCCATTGATGAAATGGATTTCCCCGTCAAACCAGGGCCCGACGAGGACATCGCCCGTTTCATTCGTCGCTTCGACGATCATGCCGATGCCATAAGAGCTCGACGATTCGCGCGTATTGTACGTGCCGTTGTCCCGCACGTTGGGCATGGCGCGCTCCGACGAATACGGGTGAAACAGTTGGAAATCCTTGATGGCGATTTGAATGCCACCCGGCAATTTCGGAGCCGTCGGTTGAGCCGCCGAACCTTGCGCCGCTCCTCCAGCCGGCGCAGCCGCCGCGGCACTGGACGCTGATCCCGCAGGCGCGGACGCCGAAGCCGCGCCCGTGGTCCCCCCGCCTTCCCCCTTGTTACCGCAACCAATGGAACTCGATACGATGAGCGCAGCAGCAGCAATGAGTGCACCACGCATTTGATTGTCCTGACGCATGGCGCGCACCGTGCTCGCACTTGCCCATCTGTGTCAACTTTTTTTTGACGTTTTTGGGTTCGCCGGTCTGTTTTTCAAAACGTCGGCGAGCCTGTTCCGCAACGTGACAGCTGGAGGTCTCGAGGGGTTTTCGGCGTTATGCGAGATGAGCGGTCATGGGATCCGAAACGCGTCAATGCCCTCTGAAAGACGGCGTCAATGCTTCACGGAGCGCACGCGGCGAACTGCGTCTTACCGGGAACATCGCCCGCTTCCATGAATGGAATGCCCGAATCTTCGACGACGCCGCCTTCGACGTCCGTCACGCGAAACGTATACGGTCCGGGGCCCATACCTTTGTCGTCGATGAAGTAATTGTAATCGACGCGCGGTACATCGTGCCAAACCCCGTCGGACGACTGCCATTCGAACTTGGCAATGGCATGGCGATGATTGCGAATTTGCACCGCGCTCCACCATTGATTCGAGCCTTCTTTGAAGTGATACACGATGGGGCCCGAGACGTCGCACGGGACGAATTGCCAGGATATCGCAATGCGGCCGTCGGGGAGCGGCGCGAGTTTCTCAAAGGCGTCGGGCGACAAATCGATATCGCCGTGTTTACATTCGGGGCACAAATCGACGATGCGCACCGTGACTTCGCCATTCGGGCCCTGAATATGGGCGCAAGCGCCGCAGACCCCGGAATTGGCGTAATCAGGGGCGTTCATGGCTCCGACGAGCAATGGTTTGTCCGACGAGGGGCCGAAACTGCACGCCCCGTCGCCCGTTGCGGCATAATAGGTGCCGTCACCGGTGAACGTCGCGGCATTTCCACAAGCGCTCGCACCTGAACCGGTCGAAGCGCCGGCTCCGGAAGACGTCGACGACGCGCCGCCATTGCCGGAAGAAGCGCCGCTGCCGCCGTCACCACCCGAGGTTTGGGGATCCGAACCGCTGCATGCGGAAAAAAAGAACATGCTCGCGGCGAAAAATCCTACGGCGGTGAAGCATCGAAGCGCGGGAAGCTTGGCCATGAAAGGACGTTATCACCGGGCAAAGTCGATTGTCCATCGCGACGCATACGCCGACGCGCCACAAACTTGGCCCGACGTCGTCGGCTCTGATACCGCGCGAGTATGCGCGTCGGATCGTTTCTCGTCACCCTGGGTGTTGCCGGATCGTCGCTCGGTTGTCCGCTGCTGGAAAAAAGCTCGCAATCCGATGCTGTTCGTCCCACGCCCGATATCGCAACGAACAAACCGTTGCCCGTGGTTGTAACCGCGCCGAAAACTCAGGCCGCCGCACCAACGCCGGCAACGCTTCCCGCGATTCCCACGCCTATTGCAGCTGCGCCTCCAGCGCCCATGGAACCGGCATCGGCGCCGTCCGTCGCGGATATCCCCGAATTGCCGCCCGATCCGGCTGCTCCTGCGGATTTGGCTCCATCCGAACCGGATGTTCCGGATGAACCTGCGGACGAGCCGGAAAAACCAGCGCCGACGAAAAACACGTCCGGTAAACCGGAAAAACCCGTTTTCGAGCTGGCGAGCATTGGGAAAGAAACCTGGATTTACGCCGAGCCGCGTTGGAAGAGTCAGCGCATCGGCTATTTACGCGCAGGCGCCATCGTCGTTCGCAAAGAAAAACCACGTTCGCGGGCGCATTGCGCCGATGGTTGGTACGCCATCGAGCCTCGCGGGTACGTGTGCGTCGGGACGTACGCGACGCTCGACGTGCATCACGCGGTCGCGGAAGCCGCTCACGCGCGGCCTGTACGCGGAGAAGGTTTGCCCTACACGTACGTGATGAGTCGCAATCCGCCGCCGCCCTTGTACACTCGTTTGCCGGATGAAAAAGAATTGGCGGATATCGAGCCGGATCTGAAAGGTCATCTGCGCAAGATGATCTCGATGGCCCTCGACGCGTCGTTTGTCCCGCCACCCGAACCGGATTCGACGCCCAATGCATTGCTGTATGGTTTTCCCGCGCCTCCCTTGGCCGGTGTCGTGCGCTCGAAAGACGCTTTGCTTGCAGGTCGGGCGAAAGCTCGTTCCGGGTTTGCCTTGTTGTCCACATTCGACCATGACGAACGTCGGTATGGTTTGACCACGGAGCTTGCCGTCATTCCGGTCGATCGCACGCGGGTGATTCGCACGAGCGCGTTCGTCGGTTTGCCCTTGCCCGAGGATACGTCGCTGCCGGTGGCATTCGTGCGGAGCAAACAGGCGCGGCATTATATCAAGAATGCGCAGGGCAACATCGTGCCTGAAGACAAACTGGGCTACCGCGTAGCATTGGCCTTGTCGGGAAAAACGGTACGTACCGGCGGAGCGACGCTGCTCGAGACGAAGCACGGCACCTACGTGCGTGAAGACCAAGTCGTGCGGATTGATCCGGCGGAAAAAATGCCGTCATGGGCCACGGCGGGACAAAAATGGATCGACGTATCGATTTTGAAGCAAAGCCTGGTCGCTTATGAAGGAACCAAGCCGGTGTATGTGACGCTGGTGAGCACGGGAGCGGATGGTCTGGGTGATCCGAAAAAAACGCATTCGACGATTCAAGGAGTTTTCCGAATTCATACGAAACACGTCAGCGTGACGATGGACGGAGACGAAGTGGGTGACGAATTCGATTTGCGGGACGTACCATTCGCTCAATATTTCACGGAAGGGTATGCATTGCATGCGGCGTATTGGCATGATGATTTCGGCACGCCGCGCAGCCACGGGTGCGTAAATCTGGCGCCGTGCGATGCGGCTTGGTTATTCGAGTGGACGACGCCGGACGTGCCCAAGGAATGGCACGCGGGCCTGTCGTTACGCGGCGGGACGATCGTGTATACGCATCCATAATTCGGATGGCTCAAGGGCGCGACGAATTGGCTCGTTCGAGAGCTGCACGGAGCAATGGCAAAACGGCGACGTCGTGAGGCCGCCTCAATCGTTCTTTGACCGCAATGAGCCGCGGCAACGACAACACGTGCACAGTGTATTCATCAAGCCGGACCACGGTTGCGTCGTCAATGAGCGATGCGTATCCGGAATCGTCGTCTTCCATGCTCAAGGTACCGAGCATGTCGAGCGGGCCATATTTGGTGAGAAGTAATTTCGGGTTTGGCGAAGCTAAATAGCTTGCATTGGGAGCAATTCGGCGACCGGCAAAGTCGCGAAAGATGGTATTCATCTCATCGAGCGCCAGTAAGGAACGCCGAATGTTCTCGGGCGAACGCCCATAAACCACGTCCATGTCCTTGGTCATGTACGACGCGCCATAAAAATGAGCCGCAACCCCCCCGACAATCACGAATTCGACCTGGTGTTTGGCCAAAACCCCCAGAATTTGGCGGTACGGAATGGCCGTATACGTTTCGAGCACGTCAAACCTTTCCCGCGGCGACATGGCGAGTATCCAGTCAATCAACGTCAAGTCGACGCCGTCGCTATTGTACGCATTCGCATTGATTGCCGTAATGAACGTCAATTCTTCCTGCTGCAACGCCTGTGCAAGCTCGGCAAGAACCGCCGAATCATCGGAGCCAACGTCCAAGTCAAGCGGGGAATCGAAGTCTTCAATGCTCGTACCCGTCCACCGCCCAGTTCCCACCAATGCGTCGTTACGAAACACGCGCACTTGGTGGCGATCGACAGTAACGTTGTACGGTCCAAACTCCATCGCAGGCGATGTTAACGCATCGGAACGACTTCGTCCATCGGTTGAACATTCGATGGACGCTTGGAGCGATCCACGATAAACACGGCTACCCACCATGCGAAACATTCCTGAGCCGCTCTCGCTCGATGCTTTGATTTCCTTCGATTCGCACCTCACCGAAGAGGAGCGGATGATTCGTGATTCCGTGCGTCGTTTCGTGCGTGAACGATATTTGCCTCGAGCTTCCGAGCTTTTCGCGAAAGAGCAATTTGCCGCGGACCTCATCCCCGAAATTGCCGAGATGGGGCTGCTCGGTGCTTCGCTGCAAGGATATGGATGCGCGGGAATGAACGCAGTCTCGTATGGTTTGGCCCTCGCGGAGCTCGAATACGGCGACAGCGGTTTGCGCAGTTTTGCCAGCGTGCAGGGATCTCTGGCGATGTACCCGATTTGGAAGTACGGGTCGGAAGAACAGAAAAATAAGTTTTTGCCCAAAATGGCCGCAGGCGAATTGATTGGTTGTTTTGGCCTCACGGAACCCGATGCCGGCAGCGACCCCGGCGCAATGAAAACGCACGCTCGCCGCGATGGCGATTCGTATGTGCTCACAGGAACCAAGATGTGGATCACGAGCGCTCCGATCGCGCATCTCGCCGTGGTGTGGGCAAAAGTCGACGGCGGCGATGCGTCGTCGATTCGTGGATTCATCGTCGAGCGAGGCATGGCGGGATTCGAGACCCCGACGGTGCATGGCAAGATGAGCCTGCGCGCAAGTCCGACGGGAGAAATCGTGCTCAATGAAGTGCGTGTGCCCGCGACAAACATGCTGCCCGAGGTGCAAGGGCTCAAAGGACCCCTGTCGTGTTTGACCCAAGCTCGATTCGGTATCGCGTGGGGAGCACTTGGCGCGGCGCGAGCTTGTTATGAAAGCGCCGTGTCGTATTGCCGCGAGCGCGTGGCGTTTGGAAAGCCAATCGCGGCCAAGCAGCTCGTGCAAGAGCAGCTCGTCGAGATGGCGATGGAGATCTCGAAGGGTCAGATCTTGGCGCTGCACTTCGGGCGGATGAAAGACCAAGGTGGAATCACGCCGGTGCAAGTGTCGTTCTGCAAAAAGAACAACGTCGGGGCGGCGTTACGCATCGCCCGCGCGGCGCGAGCGCTCCTTGGCGGCAACGGGATCCTCCTCGATTACCCGATGATTCGCCACGCCTTGAACCTCGAGAGCGTTTACACCTACGAAGGGACCGACGAGGTGCATACGTTGATCCTCGGTCAAGCGCTCACGGGTCACAACGCGTTTTGAACAAGAGATGCAAACGAGCCGGCCTTTCGCGCGTTCCAGCAGAAGGAACACACGAACGATGAAAGCTTCGAGCGTCGTGGAAGTTATTATCGAGTGACCCCAAGACAGTGACTGTGCAGAATGTTGGATCTGGCGGCGTGATGATCATCGCGACGATGGCGTCGCCTTCATGGAACGAAATTCGCTTATGACGTCTCCGTCGAAGCTCGTCCTTCGATTCATCTCGGGCAAGTACCAGGGCAGCGAAGTGCCGCTCATGGATGCGCACGAGATCGTGGTGGGTCGTGCGAGCGACGTGGCCATCGTGCTCGTCGAAGAGATGGTTTCGCGACGTCACGCGCGCTTCGTGATGACGGACTCCGATGTGTCCGTAGAGGATCTCGGTTCGACAAACGGCACGTTCGTCAACGGCGAGAAGATCCAACGCTCATCGTTGAAAGAAGGCGATCGGGTGCTCATCGGCACGAGCATCATGAAGGTCGTGCAGGGCGATCCGGGACCCGTATCGAAACGTCGGGTTTTGACTCCCAAACCTTCGCTCGCACCTCGAGGTCCGGCGAAGTCGATGTCGGGACAGATCGACGAGATTCCGCTTCCGGATCTGCTCCAACTGCTCGGTACGTCCAAGAAGAGCGGCGTGCTCGTGATCACGGCGGATCAAGACGTGGGACGACTCGTGATGCATCGAGGTCTCATCACGTTCGCCGAGATCAACGAGGACGACATTCTGCCGCTCAAGGCGGCGATTCGCATGCTCGGTTGGACGCGAGGAACGTTTGACTTCGAACCACCTGAAGAGAAAACGATCCCGGCGGCGATCAACTTGTCGGTGCAAGAGTTGTTGATGGAAGGCTTGCGTCAGATCGACGAACTGAACGCGTTGCAACACAAGCTGCCCGCCCCCGAATCGCGTCTCGTCGTGCCGATGCCGCTCGATGCTCCCGTGCGGAATTTGTCGCCGAACGAGCTCGATATTTTTCAGCTCGCGTTCAACGAGTCCGAAGTGATCACGATCTTCAATCGCAGTCATGTGACGGATCTGGAGACGGCGCAGATCATGTTGAAGCTGATCGGCGGGGGATATCTGCGTCAAGCTTGATGTGGTGGGCAGCGGTTCGTCGCGGCTGATGCGGTTTGTCTGAGCATCGATTGTTGGAAGACAAAAGAAAACGGCCACGGGGTTTCGCCCGTGGCCGTTTCAGCTTCGAAGGGTCAAACGATCAGTTGTAGATGCCCTTCATCGATGGATCGGCGAGGCCGTACGCAGCGAGCGCTTGGCGGATGAAGAACGGCAACTCGACGTAACGTGAGAGCTTCACGCATGCGCGGTTGGCCGAGCAGGTGCATCCGCTGTTGTTCACCGCCGTGCAGTTCGGGTTCGAGGGCAAACCCTGGTTGGTGATGGTCGGGTCGTACTTGACGATCGGTTCGCCGGTGTTCGGGTTTGTCTTGGCGACATACCAATCGGCTTTGCCATCGTTGTTGTAGTCGATGGTGTTGACGTCGTACGCCTGACGGAGCAGGTCGTTCGCGTATTGGAGCACGCGAGCGCTGATGCCCTTCTCGACGGTCTTCTCGTACTTCGAGCCCGGGAACAACACTTCGGATCCGAAACGTTTGGCAATATAAACCTTGCCGGACGGATCGTGGAACTCGACGCGCTCGTTGAAACCAGGTTCGCCATCGGCACCGAGCTCCCAGAGGCGGAGCATGTTGATCCACCACTGTTGTTGGTTCTCGGGCAGATAGTTCATGGTCCAAGCGATCAAGAACTTCTGTTGCTCCCAGCCGACGAGCGGGTCGATCGGGATCAGGTTGTCGACGTTGATCGGCTCGTGTTCGAAGCCGGCATCGTCGGGCCAACCGAAGGCCGAGCACACGTTGGTGCCTTCACCCGCGAAACAAACTTGGGGACCTTCTTTGTGCCACCAGTTTGTCCAGCCGATCGGCGTCTTGGGGAACTTCTGATTGTCGACCTCGGGAGCACCCGATGCCGTTGCTTTGACCCACGCGCCCTTGAGGAACTCATCGCCGGTCAGGTTGTTGGCCAGCCAGCGGCGGTACCCATCGGGGAAGAGATCCGCGAGCGACACTGCGCGGTAACGTGAATCCAAGAAGTCCGGCGTCGATGCGCTGATGAAGTTGTCGACGGACTCGGTCAACAACATCGAGGCGTACGCCTTGTCGTAGTACGAACCGCAGTTGAGCGTGTACTCCGAGTCGTAGTCGTTGCCCTTGTCATCCGCGAGGCGGTTTTCGAGCCAGCGACCACCGATGCCGATCGCGGCAGGGCCCGCGGGGCTGCTGTCGGAGCGGTAGCCGGATGCTCCGTTCGGCACGATGAGCGCGGTTGTGGGAGGCTGCGAATACAGCGTGCTGATCGGATGCAGAACGCCGTCCGTGCCCTTGTAGTGCTCGCCGGCTTGCGGACGTGCGACCTGACGCGCGAAGTGATCGAACGCCATGCCCGAGGCGAGGATGTTGTCGTGGTAGTTGTCGTTCGCGATGATCGGCCAGAGCTGGTCGTAGTCGTAACCAGCATCGAGCGCGAAGTCGCGATAGATGTTCGCGAGGAGGCCGAGGCCCTTCGCCGCATCGCGCATCTTCTCGTTGTAACGAGTGAGCGTACGCGTTGCCGAACCGCGAATGCTGAAGCTCTGTCGGTTGCGACGGTAGTTGTCGAAGATGTGTCCGACTTCCGGCTGCGTGATGAGGAAGTTGAAGAGCTCGTAGATGTCCGCGCCGTTGTCGTGACGGAAGACCGCGACGTTACCCAAGTCCGCCCAGCGATCCGTGGCGAAGCCATAAGGAACGCGGGTGCGCGAATTGGGATCGATCGAGTTGTAACGGGTGTTGAAGTCGGTCCCCGTGGTCTTCATCTGCTGCCAAGGCACGTAGTCGACTTTGCGTTGCTTGCAGATCGAATACTCGTTGTTGACCTTGACGATGAGGCCGTCGACGAGCGGGTTCCACTTACCGTCGCGTGCGTCATTCCAATCGGAGGGACGACGACGTTGCACTTCTTCATCCGTGAGCGTCTTGCACGACGTGGTGTCGATCAGCTTCCAGTTTTTCTGGAGCATCGAGTAGTGGATGCCGGTCGAGCCGTTTGTCGTGTACTGATAGCCGACGATGCCGCCAAACCCGTCCATCTTGTCGAGGACGGCTTTGCCGAGCGACTTGTTCGACTTCATGTCTTCGTCGGCATGAACCGCGACCATCTGGCCGTAGAACATGCGCGCAGCGGCGAAATCATACGCACCCAAACCAACCAAGTCCTGCGTCGCTTCACCCGCGTAGTCCATGATCGATTGATGCATGAACATGTTGATGAGCTGATCGCGTTCGTTGTCCGTGACCTGATCGAAGTAACGCGGACCCACGCACGCTTCGGCTTCCGCCGGCGTCTTGAGATCCGTGCACTCGGTCGAGACCTTGCCGTTCTTCGTGCGGAGCTGCCAATACTGCGGGCGATAGCCCCACGCATCGGACGAACTCACGAAGTTGTGACGAAGGCCGATCGAGTGACCCATCTCGTGCGCGATGACGGCGTACTGCGCGCGTTGCGCGAGGAACTTACGCATCGCCTCGGCGCGATCGAGCTGGTCTTGTTTGGAGTTCGCGTTCGGATCGTTAAACACGCCGTAGGCTTTGCCCGTGCGCGGATTGATCGCGTCCTTGAACTTCTCCTGCATGGCTTTGTCGAGCGCCGTGAGCGACAAGGCCGACGGGAAACTCGCTTCCATGATGCAACCGCCACGTTCGGCGAGCGCGATCTCCTTGGCGCGGCGGAAGTCGCTTTGCAGGCGCAGGTTGTTGCCACGGAGCGGTGAGGCGAGGTCGAACGCCGTGTCGCCGCCGGGCAGTTTGTCCGTGCCGGCCAGCTGCTGCATCGCGGGCGTCGTCAACTCGGCCTCGACCGGCGAACCGACAGCGCCGCGACGACGAGCGTCGTAGAGCGGGCGATTCGTCGACGGAGCCGACGCATCGGCTTGCACGTTGAGCACGCTCTTGCGCAGTTGCTCGAGCTTCTCGGCCATGCCCGGTTGCGCCATCAAGTCCGCCATGCTGCCGACGCTCTTCTGTTTGTCGGGAGCAACGCCGGCCGCGCTGTAGATCTGACGCTGCATTTCCTGTCGCGTGACCGGAGGCAACACGCCCGTGCCGTTCGACGCTTCATTCGCAAGCGTCCAATCCTTCACGTACGTACCTTCCGTGACGTCTTCCGTCGAAAGCTCACCGTTCAGGTACCGCATCTGATCAACGATGCCTTGGCTCCAAAGATCGTTGACGAACGCCCACACGTTCACGCTCGCCGCGATCTTCTCGCCCGTGAGCGGATCGTCCGAGTCGGTCATGATGCCCCACGGTGAAGGCGTCTGCGGCTCGTGGATGACGTTGATCTGGTGATAACGCAGATCACCCATGCGCACGGTTCGTCCAATCGGACCGCATGCGGCGTTGTCGGTCTCCGTCACAGGGCTGTGACAGAGCACGATCATCTCGGGCTGCTTCGCGAGCGCGATGACCGCGCCGTCGTAACCGCGCTCGGCGCCGACTTGATCGGCAACGGCATCGCAGTTTTTCCCGCCGTACGCTTTTCCGGACCGACAAGCATCCACTTCGCGCGCGAGGTTGATGAGGTCCCAGTTGTCGTCCATTTGGCCGTGATACATCGGGAACTGCGCATCGCATCCCGCCGGATCACCACCGGTGGCTTTGCACTCGCCGTTGCGAGCCGACATGACGGCGGCACGCATCGCGACGTCCCACTCGTGCGTCGCCCAGTTCGACCCATCGAAGTATTCGGGGTCGGACGTGCTCGTGTAATACCAAGCCTGCGGCACTTCCTTGCGCAAGCGATACGGCAGCGTGCAGCGTTGCTTGAACTCGTCGCAACGTGAACCGGCAACGCCCGTCTTCGCCGTGACGTCCTCGCACTCGTCTTCGGTGCCGTTCTTGTCGGCGTCGCGATGCGGGTCTTCACCCGGACCGGTTTTTCCAGGAACAAAACACTCGACGGCGCCCGTCATATTTTCGGGATCCGTGTAGTAGTGGCTGCGCTCCCAAATGTTGTAGCGATTCGCGAAGCGGTACCACTTGTCGTCACTCATGCCGTAGTTGCGCGAGTAGCCCGAACGCTCGCCGTAGAAGATGCCGTACGCGGAGAAGCGCTTGCCATCCCAGTTGACCGGTTCGTAGTCGCGATCGACGACGCGACGGAACGATTGGCGAATCGTCAGTTCGACCGGGTTACAGGTGCCTGACGGAGCCGATCCACCGAAGAAATCATTGTCGAGCATGCAAGCGGGGAACTTGTCGATGCCCCAACCCAGATGGCTGAGATCGATCATCTTCGGCGTGGCGAACGCCTTGTTCGTGATGTCGAAATAACCGGTCTCGGGATCGAAATGCGGTGCGTCCGGATCGTCCGGATCATTCACGTAATACTTGAGCGATTCGTACTCGATGCCGCCGTACAAACCGAGCATCGAGAGCGTGTCGAAATCGTACGAGTCGACGTTCAGATTTCGGCTCCAGTCGACGCGGAAATATTCCCGTTTGTCCCAGGTGCGATCGGACGCGTTCTCGACGAGAACGTTCATCTCTTCGCCGGTCGACGGGTTGTAGTCGTAACGAATGTCGAAGTGCGACGTGATGGGGTAGGCCGCGACAATCACGCCTTGGTTTGTCGAGGCACCTACGCCTTTTTTGCCGTCGGTGTCTTGAATCCGTTCATACGTGAGGCGGCCGATCAGAAGATCTTCGGTGATCTGCCACTTCAGTCGTCCCACGGGTTGCGCATACGTCGACGTAAAAAGCCCGTCCTGCGCCGCACCGTACCCGACGTCCACCACCGTGCCCTGCGTCCAGAACTCGGGGTTGTCGGAATCATCGGCGATGTTGTCACCGACGAAGAACGACTTCGCCAAAGCGTTGGCTTGCACGCGGTTGATCGGGGCTCGTTCTTCGGCACATCCGAGCGCGCCGCCGGCCACCAGGCCCACGGTGCCCACGAAGGCCGCCCGTAACCACATCCATCTCATCGAAAGTCCTCCTTACCCTACAAATCCAAAGCTATCCGAAAACGCTGCTCACTGGTCAGCGTCCCCGCGAGGAAAATTGACCAATCCGGCCATCATCAACGTTTTTTCAATCATTTCAAGCGGTTGACCACCGAAGCTTCTCACTACCTCCAAAGTGGAATCGACATCCACGTGACATCTACAGCCTCATTTTGAACCTTTACCCGACGACAAACCCATTCATTCCCACGCTTGTCGCTCGATTCGAACCGTTTTTCCGGACCGATGCGCGTTTGCCAGGCCAAACCAACGCCGACCACGCGATGTTCGACATCGTTGCTGCTCAAATGATCTCATCGAGAACTTCGTTTCGTCCGCCGCGTCGAAAGAAACGCGAACGTGAGGCTATTCAAGAAAGACAAACCGCGCTCCATCATGGCCTGACAAGACAAACCGTCCGACCCCACGGAACAAGCAGCGTCTGCTCGGGATCGTTCGATTCCCGGAGCGTACCACGGCAAACCACGACGCCAAGCTGACATGCGGAGTGCGGGCTCGCGTCACTCGAACGCGCACTCGATGCAGCAACTGAATTTCCTGGTGAGGATGAAGAATCGAGAAGAGGGCAAACCGTGTGGGAAGGATGTCTTCTTACGCGGTCCAATGCCCGGCGCGCAGTGCCGCCGAATCGATCGTCTTGATCTTCGGCGCCAAAGCTTCACGGAAAATCGCTTCGTCGTCGTCATCGAGGACAGCTTCGCCAAACCCCGTGGCGACCTCCATCGATGTCGCGAGAATGCGCAAAAACTGCTGAAAACTCGATGCACACAACTCGGGTTTGACCGAGTCCGTACCGAGCATGCAGGTGTAGACGGGACAATCTCCCTCGGCGTCGAGCTTGCTCACGTCGAGGAAGTACGGATCTCCAAGAAGCGCACTGCGCGCGATGACGATCCAAGTCTTCCGCCACTGGGGAATCTCATCCGTGCGTTTGCCGCCGAGCGTTTGTTCAGACGCGAGGCTCGCACACGGGAAAAGTCGCACACGCTCGACGGGCGTCACTGTTTCGACGTCCGTAGGGTCGGCTGCCAAAAGAAATGAACGGTAGCGTGAGGGGATCCTGTACGCCTTCCGCATCTCTTCGACCTTCGCAGCCTCCGCTTTACCGAAACGAACGGGGAGATTTCGCTTGGCAAAGATTTCTTTGAGCGCTGCTACAGACTCAGCGAGGTCGCTATCCACCGAACATTTCCTCCCTCTTGCGCACGTGTGAAGGCCCTCCGTTTTGGACCTCCAGGGACGTCCTGCGCTGCACACTCATGCGCCGGGAACCTCCGGCGCGCGTAGGCATACCCCGCACCGGGCCAGGTAGTGTAACAGAAAAACGATGCTCGACACTGCCTACGCTGAAAGCCGCTTCCGAGCCAGTGAGATTCGTCATCACTACGGTCCGAAAGTACACCTGCTGGACGATCCCTTTGCCTGGACACTGCTCACCCGTGCCTGTTCGCCGGAGACCGGCCAACCAGACATGGGACGTTTGGTCCGCAAGCTCTACGAAATGCTCGCGCACGTCGTGCTTGCAACTGAATTTCCAAGAAGCCGCGTGGATGTTCCGACCCGCATGGCGACGTCTCATCCCGAAGCTGTTTACCGCGGTTTGGCGCTTTCGCGCACGACGAAAGCCGTCACCGTCGGCATCGCCCGTGCAGGCACGATGCCGTCGCAAGCGCTCTACGACCTGATGAACGAAGTGCTCGATCCCAACCTCGTACGACAAGATCACCTCTTCATGAGTCGACAAACGAATGAGCAAGGTACGGTCATCGGTGCCACGTGGCACGACGCGAAAATCGGACGTGATGTCGGCGATCGCATCGTGCTCTTTCCCGATCCGATGGGCGCAACCGGCTCATCGATCGTGAGTGCCGTCTCGTACTACAAAAACGCGCTCGAAGGCACCCCCGCAAAACTCATCGCCCTGCACCTCATCATCACGCCCGAATACATCCAGCGCGTGACGAAGGAACATCCCGACCTCGAAATCTACGCCTACAGGCTCGATCGCGGCTTGTCCGCACCCGCCATCTTGCGCTCGGAAGCCGGAACTCATCCCGCTGACGAACGCGGCCTGAACGATCATCAGTACATCGTTCCCGGCGCCGGCGGCGTGGGCGAAATCTTGAACAACGCCTGGGTTTGACCTTTCAAACCTCAGCGGATCGGCAACGCAATCCTGAACGTCGATCCCTTCCCCTCTTCACTCTCACACCAAATCCGCCCGCCGTGACTCTCCACGATGTTGCGCACGATCGCGAGACCGAGGCCCGTGCTGCGTTCACCGCCCGTCGACCGAGCGCTCGTCTTCTGAAAAGGCTGAAACAACGTGTCGACTTCACTGCGCGGAATGCCCACGCCTTGATCCCGCACCGAGATGATCGCGTTCGAGTCTTCGCATGTCACACGCACGTCGACGCGCGTGCCCGAGTGCGAATACTTGATGGCGTTCGACAACAAATTCTGAAGCACCTGTTCGAACTTGCGACGATCGATGACGAGCGGACCGAGATCGATATCCGCATCGACGACGATCTCGATCTTCTTCTTGTCGGCGACGACGTGGTTTGTCGAGACCGTCTTGCGAATCAAAGCGACGAGGTCGGTGGGCTGCAAATCGAGACGAATCGCGCCCGACTCAATCATCGAAAAATCAAGAAGATCGTTCAGCAATCCAACCATGAACTCGATCGATGAACTGACCGAACCGAGAACGTCACGCTGATCCTCCGTGATGGGTCCGGTGTCCTCCGACAACATGAGCTCGGTGTAGCCGAGGATGACGCTGAGAGGATTGCGCAGGTCGTGCGCGGCGATGCCGAGGAAACGGTTTTTCTCGTCGTTCGCTCGAGCCAATTCGGCGTTCTTGAGCCTCAACTCCGCAGTGGCTTCTTCGAGCTGCGTGCGAATCCGATGCCGCTCGATCGCGTAACGCATGGTGCGCACGAGCAAGGGTTTGTCGAACTGGCGCTTGAACAGATAGTCCTCGGCTCCGCACGCCAGAGCTTCGAACGCCAAACGTTCGTCGGCGTTGGCAGTCAGAACGATGACGGGCACGTGCGGCGCCGCCGCCAAGAAATGACGCAGCCCCTCGATGCCGGTCGAATCGGGAAGCATCAGGTCGAACGCAACGACATCCACGCGTGTGTGCGAGACAAACTCGAGCGCCTCAGCCAGGCACGAAACAAGGTCGACAGCAAACCCATCCGCCTCGAGAAGCATCCGCAACTGCAACGCCTGCGTCGGACTGTCTTCTACGACCAAAACTCGAGGACACGGTTGTGAAAGTTTGTCCTCCAACGTTCGTCACCCTTTCGGCACAATATGGCAAACTCGGCAGGAAACTTCGATAACTGAACGCGATTCAATTGAACTCGCACGAACAAGGAAAAGTTCCCTATCGTCGTCTTTGTGACGAGCACCTGGAGGCCTCATTCGGGTCCCCCCCGTGAACTCCAAAGATAACCCATCGTAACATTTTCACTTCGAATCCGTTGCATGCGGATTCAATGCCGACCCGAGAACGGACAATTTTCTTCCGAGCGTAAGAAGATGCCGTCGACGAACGTTCCGGACGTGGCATGTTCTGCCGCAAGAACCTCGCCGAAAGGGGCGAGGTATCGGGAGGATCATTTATGAATTGGAAAATCTTTGGGGTTTTGCTGGTTGGCGTCGGATTGCTTGCCGCATGTGGTGCGTCGCAAGAGGAACCGACAATGGCGAGTCCGGCTGGGGATCGCGAAACCCAGAAAGACGCACCGGGAGGAGCATCCACCGAAGAGGCCAAGCCGCCGCCGGCACCGGTCACACCGACGAACAACTTGAAGAAGGATGTCGTTTTGCACGAATAGGGACGTATCCCCGCGCCTAATTTCCGGCCGCTCGCATTTGCGCAAGCCATGCCTCTGCACGTTCGATCACCGCACGAGTAACACCGCCTCGGACATTTCCTAAGACGATTACGGCGGCCAACGCATCTTCGACCTTTTGGACGGCGTGTTTTTCATTCATGTCGACCTGATGCAAAACAATCCAGAGATTCGCTACTGCTCCGGTGCCACGCTCACCCATTTCGGCGGCAATCGACATCGAGCGTTTGGCATTGGCAATTGACTCTTCCAGGTTTCCCATGGAGGCCATGAGCTCCGCTCGACGAAGCAGCGACAAACACTGCATTCGATCTCCTCGTTTTTCCTGAATACGGATTGCTTCGTCGATACTCACCAATGAAGCATCGAGTTCTCCCAATCGACGCAGAGCATCGGCGCGTAATGACCACGCGGACGCGACAATCGCCAGGTCGCCCGCCGCAAGCGCCAATCGAGTGACGAGTTCCGCATGCTCGGCAGCTTCGCGTGCCGCTCCGGTGCGCAACAGCAACACCGTGAGGTTCTGCATGAGAAGCACACGATCTCCTTGCATCCCTCGCGCTTCGGCCGCCGCCACCAATCGTCGCAGGCGCGAGATGGCGCTCGTGGTATTGCCGAGTTGCGCCTCTAGAACCGCCAAATCACCCTCGGTATTCACCCTTTGCCACATCGATGCGGTTTCATTC
>CAYSYX010000060.1:17444-30634 GCA_964435055.1 uncultured Polyangium sp.
GGGTAATATCGACGAGCGCCCCCTCCAATTCGGGCGGGTTCTCCTCGACGCGCAAATCGAATCTCAAATGCCGCGCCGCGTATTCGAGCGCCGGGCCGACCTGCTCCGCCATGGTTATCGCTTCGGTGACCATCGGAATGGCATTCGGACCTCGATCCAATCCCGCCACCGCCAATCGAGCTTCACACCGCAACGCAATCGCCCCGAGCTCGTCGGCGTCCGCAACGAGTTTGTCATCGCGAACAGTCGTCTCCTGAAGGCCTCGCGCAACGCGCAGCCGCAAAATACGCGACTCCAACGCATACTCACGAACAACCGACGCTTCGAGTTTTTCCAGGCGACCTCGCGCCTCTTCGAAATGCCGCCCTTCAATCAAGTGCCGAACGACCGACAATTCAATGCGTAATCGTTCGCGAAGATCGGGCACGAGCGCCGCCAAGCGATCGCCGTGCGCCGTGGCGTCCATGAACAATCCCGCCGCCGCAGCCTCCTGCATGGCCCGTCGATACCAATGACGCGCCTGCTCGGTCACGCCGAGTTTGTCATAACCATAAGCCAAAAAGGACGCATCGAGATCGGCTCCCGGCTTCGATGCGACGATGTCCAGCAACCGGCGATGAGCTTCGACAAACCAGCGACGGTTTCTCACGAGGTTCAGCACCGCCTGACGCAACATCTCCTGCGGGAAATCATATTCGTTTCCCGAATGCGTCGTCTGGAGCAAGCCGGCCTGCACGAGGCCCGCCAAGGCCGGCCCAAGGTCGACTCCATGAACGACCGCGGCGAGTGTATCCACATCGATACCTCCACCATGCAAAGCAACGACCGCCAATATGCGCAAAACCAGGCGCGTCGCCGCTTCGCTCGAGCCGAATTGCACGAACAATTTCGCCTGCACCAGCGCGCCGATGCCGGGCAAACCTTCATGCAGGATTCGTTCGTCCGTCGGGACAAACTGATGGTCACGAAATACAATGGCCCCCATCGTCCGCCATGCGAGAATGCCTTGCACGAGGAAAAACGGAATCCCCTCGGCCGCTCGCAAAACCACCAGCTCCAATTCCGACGATAACGGAGCCACCGCTCGAACCACGCGCAATGCGTCTTCCGGTCCAAGCGACGATATGGATACGTGCTGAATGGCCGAATGCGACAACGTCCCGATGTGACTCGAGAACGAACGCAATGGCGCCGACGGCGAAGGCTCTTGGCGTAACGTCGCCAAGACCAATAAACGCGCTCCCGCTTCGGCCGCAGCGCGATTACACAATCGACGCACGAGCTCGAGCGTGTACGAATCGGCCCATTGCAAGTCGTCAATGACGAGAACGAATGGAGCATTCGCCGCGGTGTCGAGCAAAGCCGCTTCGACGACTTCGAGCTCGCTGCCGGGGGCTCGAGCTTCGCGCAGCAATTCATGAAGCAGGGCGGTCGACAAGGCCTTGCGAATCCCCGCGACGGCATCGGGAGCCAACGCGGAGAGGGCCTGGGCCGCGCGAGCAATGGGTTGCAACAAGCTTTGTCGTTCGGGTCGACAAACCGCCCGCAAAACTCGAGATTGGGCGATCCCGGCGCGATCGACGATGGCTTCGAGCAAGCGGGTACGTCCGACGCCCAAAGGTCCGCGAAACATGACGACTTGTACGCGCCCGGCCCGCGCCCCTTCGAGCGCGTCCATGGCCGTGCGCACGGCGTCTTCCCGCCCGACGAGCGGCGGATGGGAAACGAGCTGCGGTCCCGGCGCGAGGCGATAACCGGCATGTTTTTCCCGCCAATCGCGATCAAATGCGGCGTCATCCGAGACGGCCGCCGCGCTTTGCACGCCTCGACGGTCGGCCAAGATTTTTTCAATTTCGCGAGCCACCCAATCGGCGTGTTGCGGACGGGCCTGAGGTTCCTGCGCGCAGAGTTTGTCCACGAGCCAAACGACATCGGGACGGCATTTCATGTTGAATTGCTGCGAAACAACCGTCATGCGCACGGGTATTTGCGACGTCGCAATGGAAACGGTCGCTTCGGACGCCAATACGGTCGCCGCGTCCTCCACCGTTTCATCTTCGCTCGGCAATCGACCCGTCAACAATCGACGCAACGTCACGCCGAGCGCATACAAATCGCTCGCCGGCGACGGCAATGCTCCGTCACGCAAACATTCCGGAGCAATATACCCGAGCGTTCCGACGATGACTTGTTTGGCTTCGAGCTCCATCGCTTGACGACGCGCCGGATCCATATCGGCGACGACGCCGAAATCAATGAGCTTATACCCAAAAGCGCCGCAAACGATATTGGCGGGTTTTACGTCGCGATGAACAAGGCCCGCCGCATGCACCGCGGACAAGGCCCAGGCCACTTGAGCCGCCGCTTCGAGCACATCCAGTTCGTCCAAATGGCCGAGGCGATTGAGCCGTCCTTCGAGGGATTCTCCGCCGACATATTCCATGGCGAGCGCCATTGCATCGGAGGATTTTTCTCGAAATACAGATAAAAAGCGGACGACGCTCGGATGCTGCACGCGGCATAACGCACGCGCTTCGACGAATACACTTTCGCGCCACGCGGCCGCTTGCTCGGATGTCGAATCGAGGCCTTCCGGCAGGTAAAACAATTTTAGCGCGACGTCGCGAAGTTTTTTGCCGGCGTAAAATTCTTCCGCGAGATACACGGGGGCAAAACCACCGCGACCGAGCGCCCGCACGATTCGATATGGGCCGAATGGATCCCCTGTGCCAAACGCTTTGCGCGTCCCTTCGTGGCCTTCGGAGGATGCAGTCATCGGGCGGAGACTTTACGCCGCATTGGGGCGGAGGGGAAGCGGAAGCGACATGGAATCATTCACCGCTTCTTCGCTCGCGGATTATGCGCGTCGACCATGGCGCGGTAATCGAGCTTCGGTTGAATACGCTCGGGAAGCGGGCGAAGCTCCGGCAACATTTTTTCGAGGGATGCAACCATGACGCCAAGTTCGCTCGTGCTGGAGGCTCGGCCTTGGGTCAGTTCACGATACGCATTGGCGATATCCGTAATGCCTTGCCCGGAGACATGACCTCGGCGCGACAAATCGAGGAAACTGCGGCCGAGCGCCGTGCCGTCGAAGTTGTGCGCACCAATCAAGTCCTGAGCGACGCGTAATACCGCGCGGCCGGGAATACGCTGGACTTCGTGCAAGACAAACGCCGCCTGCAAGTAATTGTAAAATGGTACGACGCGCGGACCATAATGACGAAAATCCCCCGGCGACGATTGACGGTCGAGGTGAATCAAAATGTATTCGACAACCGGGCCTTTTTCGACGTGTTTGGCATAACGTAACGCATCCGCGATCGTATCGTCGTACGCCCGACCCCGACGCATGACTTCGGCGACCTCATCATCGGACACCCGACCTTCGCAAATATCGGCATACAACGAATACACGAACGCATCGGCTTCAGCGTCGTCGCCAAGAAGCACTTCACGCACGAGCTCATTCGCTTCATTCCGTTGCCGAGGCATTTCACAGCGCCGTTGCAAAAGCGACGGGAGCTTGTAGCCAAGTTGTCCGCGTAATGCGCGAAATCGCAAACGCAGCAAATTTTGCAAATTCGGCTTCAGCGTGAGCGACGCCCATTTCGCTCCGTCGAGGCGCAATTTCTGTTCGATTCGCGACCGCAATTGCTCCGGACTGCCCGAGAGAATATGCGTCTCGACGCCCGCTCGACCAAGCTCACGCAAAAGTGCCGCGGCTCCAGGCACGGTTCTCTTCTGATCGGGCCTCTCGACGGCCGTCCGAGCCAAATCCCGAAAGGTGTCGAAATCCGTGCGCAAATAGGTTTTGTCGAGATCCCACCGGGCGATGTACCGAGGTGTGACGTGCTCCGCCGCCCGCTCCGATGA
This sequence comes from uncultured Polyangium sp., assembly GCA_964435055.1. GTDB lineage: Bacteria > Myxococcota_A > Polyangia > Polyangiales > Polyangiaceae > Polyangium. Next base: position 21,321 of record CAYSYX010000060.1, read on the forward strand.
ATTCGAGGAAAAACCTTCCGCTTCCGTCACGCAGCCGCCCAGTCCTTGTGCATTTTTTCGAGCGACGCGACGAGCTCGACCGCTCCGTGCGCCTTCGCATTCTCGAGCGCCCGAGCGTAATAAGCGATCGCGTCCTTGGCCCGATCGCGTTTATGCGCAACGTGCGCCAATACGCCGAGGATCCAAGCCCGCTCGGCCCCCGAAGGACCGGCCAAATCCAGCGCTTCCCGCAATACACCGTCGGCATCGGTCAACGCCCCGGACTTGGCCAAGACTTCACCGAGTTTGCGACTGAAAATCAATACGGCCTTTTCCGGATCGTCGAGTTCGCCGCGGAACATCTCCCGCCGCGCCAATTCGAGACCACGCCGCAAGGCAAAAATGGCGCCTTCGTGGTCCCCGCGCTCGCTCGCTCGGTCGGCCACTTGTTCATACAACATCAAGGCTTCGAAGGAATCCTGGGCATGCAGCGTATGTTGAGCCCGCACTTCAATGGGCAGAGGCAATGGATCACCCTCGCGATCCACGAGCGCGCGAGCATGCAGATCCTTGCGTACGGCGACGGGCGTGGTGACCAAAATGATTTCGCGAATCATGGGATGCGCAGCACGGAAGCTGCCCAGATCTTGCACGATGAGCCCGGCGTCCTTGAGTTTGGACAGCAAAACGGGAATGTCTTTGTCGTCTTGCAAGATGCGCCCGATATCATCGAGCCCGGCGTCGTCACCCAATACGGAGACAGCTTGCAAGACGCGCCGAACCTCGAGCGGCAATCGTTCGATACGTAATGAAATCAAGTCGGCGACCTGAAGAGGCGGGTTTGTCCCACCTTCGAGCGAAAATCGCAAGGCTTGTTCGGCGTACAAGGGCGACATCGTCGTTTCGTCCATCGCTCCGGCGCGGAAAGCAAGCGCGGGTCCGGTGATTTGGCGGAGCAAAGAGAGCGGCAAACCATTGAGGCGCAAGGACGGGCCGATCCACGCGGAATCGAAATTCGGCGAATGTGAAGCAATGAAGAGAACCGGATGCATCGGCGGTTCGGCCACGACGTCCGCGATGGCATTACGACTTGCCCCATCGACCGCGTGGAAATCATCAATGGCCAAAATAATCAATCGACCGCGATGGCGCTCATTGGCGCGCATGATGGCCCAGCGTAATGCTTCCGCCGCGGTAAAACGTCGATCGTCCGGTAAAACGACTCCCAACGACGGTTTCGACCATACCCGCACACTCGACGGAGGCCCCGGTTGTTCGTTTTTACCGAACACGGCCATGAGCCCGGCTCGAGCTTCGGGCGTTGCGCCGCGCCAATCCGATACTTCACCACCGCCCTCGGGCAATCCGGCGAGGCGCGTAATGGCCATGCGCAATGCGTAATAACCGACTTGAGCGCTCCAGGGATCGGGGCGCGTATTGACGACGATATCGCCGGCGGCCGCATTGACTTTCAAAAACTCTTCCAGCAGACGCGTGGCTCCGAGGCCCGGTTCGCCGACGATACTGACGGCGACCAGGGAGTTCTCCATGCCAAACCTACGCGCGCCGAGCCAATCCAAATCGCGTTCGCGACCGATGAAACGCAGGGGCAATTCGGGCACGGTGGAAATGACGACCGATGGAGCCCGGGGAGCCTCCAAAGGCGGCCTTTTTCCACCGGACGAAGGCGCAGGCGGCGGAATCGGAGGCGCGGCGACGCGTTCTCCGCATTCTCCACAAAACTTTTGCGTTCGAGGAACCAAGGATCCGCATGAACGACACGGCGAACCCAGGTCGGCCGGGTTCATCGACGCGGGCACTTGATCCGGATCCGCGAATACGGCTCGTAATGCCGCGGCGAATTGATCGGCCGTTTGATAACGTTTGTTCGCGTCTTTTTCGAGCGCTTTGAGCGTTACATTGACGAGCGCCGGAGGAATGCGGCGATTGGGGGCGACGACGGCCGGGTTTGGCGGAGGCAACGTCAAATGCATCAGCACGACTTGCGTCGGCGATTCCGCCTCGAATGGCAATCGCCCCGTCAAGAGCTGAAAGAGGAGCACGCCGCAGGTATAAAGATCGCTGCGCCCATCAATGGGATCACCTCGCCCCTGCTCCGGCGACATGTAATCCGGAGTTCCGCAAACGATCCCGGGACTCGTGATATGCGAGCTTGGTACTTCCCGCATTTTCGCCAAACCAAAATCGACGACCTTGACGAAATCTCCCGCCTTGCGCATCGGCTCGAGGACGATGTTTTCCGGCTTCAAGTCGCGATGAATAATGCCGAGCTCGTGCGCTTCGCCCAATCCCGCGAGGACCTGAATCAATACGTCGACGATACGTTTGAATGGCAAGGGTCCGTCTTCGTAATCGACGCGCGCCAAATCCCGGCCGCGTAAATACTCCATCACCAGATAAAGTTGATTGGTATCCGTTTTTCCGAAATCAAATACGCTGACGATGTTCGGATGGTTCAGACGACTCGATGCTCGAGCTTCGGTAATAAATCGAACCGATGCGCTCTCGTCACCCAGCAAGTAAGGATGAATGATCTTGACGGCGACGGTTCGTCCGAGTGCCTTCTGTTCGGCGCGATAAACTCGACCCATCCCGCCCACACCGAGCAGATCGAGGATCACGTACCCACCGGGAAGCGTCGTTCCGATCAACGGGTCGTCGCCGCGCGAAACCGCCTCGGAGATGGGAAAACCGCAGGTATGGCAGAACCGATGCACCGGATCACATGACGTGGCGCATTGAGGGCAGCGAATCTCCGACACGAGCGCACGGTATCACGAACGCGCCCGAATAGGGGCGCCGTCGAGCAGATCGTTCCATCCGACGTCCGACCACGCAGCGCACCGACGTTCGACCACAGAAGACCCCGCCTTTTTGGCCCCCGGAAGATCCTCGGTTAGTCTTCATCCATGCCCAACGTGCGCATTCGACTCGGCCAATTGCTCGTCGACGCGAAACTCATCCGTCCATCCGACCTCGACGAAGTCCTCGCGCTCCAGCGTTCCGATGGCCGCCGTTTGGGCACGCTTCTGCTCGAACGCGGGCTCGTCAACGAGACTCAGCTTACACAAGTTTTGTCGCATCAACTGAGCATTCCGTGGGTATCGCTCGTGCACATCGAGTTCTCCCGGCAGTTGCTGAACTTGGTGCCGCAACCCGTCGCCGAACGGTACTGCATGGTGCCGATCTTCGTGCGCCACGTGCGTTCGCAAGGAAAAACCTTGTACGTCGCGATGGATGATCCTTCGAACGACGAAGGACTTCGCGAATGCGAGCGACACGCAGGTTTGCCCGTCAAAGCGATGATTGCTCCTCCAAGCGATGTTCGAAACGCGATCCGTGTGTATTACGGAAACAAACCGACGCCGTCGATTCCGCCGCCCGAACCACGTCCCAGTCGTTTGCCCGGGCCGACTCCATCGAGCGAACGACCTTCGATTGAAGTCTTGCCGTCCATGCAGGTCGTGTCGCTGCCTCCGTCGCTCGACTTCGAACACGCAACGTTGCCCGGGAGTGAAGCGCCCGTGTCTTCTTCGCGCTTGACGCTCCCCGAGCTCGATTTGGTTCTTCCCGACGCACTCGATGTCAACGCGCCCCCCACGATCTCGGGTGCGCCGTCGCTGGATTTGCCTCCGGAGACGCTCCCCGATGCAGGCGCGAGCCAGCGTTTTCGCGAAGCTGCAACCTCGAGCGTGAGCGTTCCGGTGGTGAGCGCCCGCGAGATCGACCGAACTCGGGCCCTCGAAAAGCTCGTCGATGCCGCCGGGACAAACACCGACGACGTACCGCCATCTACGCCGGTTGCCGAGATCCCTCAACCGAAGGGACCATCGCCGCGCATGATCTCGTTGACGCTGCTCGACGGGACGACGATTTCCCTGCCCGCACCGAAGAAGTCCAAAGCCGTCGTCGACGGAGCGCCCAGCAGCGCTCCCGCCCCCGAGCTCGACGAACCGCCGCCGTCCACGTTGAGCGAACACACGCCTTCGGGTTTGACCGCGCGCGATCTCGTCGCGGCGTTACGCGCGATCTGTCATGGCGCCGATCCCAAAGAGATCCTCGGGCCCAACGAACGCATCGAAGCGATCGTGGCCGCGCTCTTGTCCGTCATGTTGAAAAAAGGCCTCGTGGCCGACTGGGAGTTCGTCGACGAACTGCGGAAGATCTGAGGCTCATTCGCCCTGACGAACCGCGCCGGCCCGAATGAGGTCATCGATCTCGGCATCGGAAAAACCCGCATCGCGAAACACGGCGCGCGTGTGCTCACCAGCCTTGGGCGGCGCATCGAACGTCACATCGCGAGGCGTCACGGGCGTGCGGTATTGAGGGATCGGGCCGCGTGATGTTTGCAGGTCAAAGAAAAGATCCCGCGACTTGATGAAGGCGTCGTCGCGAAGATCTTTCTGCATCACGATCGGCTCGAGGCAGCAGTCGGCCTGGGCTTGAATCGCGATCCATTCATCTCGCGTTTTCTGCGCGAATGCCTGCGCAACAAGGGCTTTGAGCTCCACTTGGTGCGGCCCCGGAATGAGCGCTTCCATGCGCGGTTCGAGGCCCGCGGCGGCGCAAAAGGAGAGCCAGAATTTCGGTTCGAGCGCGCCGAGCGAAAACGGATGTCCGTCTTTGGACAGGTACGTGTTGTACGCCGCGATGCCCCCGGTCAAACCTTCGGTTCCACGAGGCAAACTCTGCCCGGCAAGAGCTGCCGCGATCGAGGCCGTGGCAAAACCAAGCACACCATCGGTCATCGAGATGTCGAGGATGCGTCCTTCGCCCGTGCGTTCGCGTTCCGCGAGAGCCGCGAGGATCGCGATGACGCACCACATACCGCCGCTGACATCGGCGAGCTGAAAACCCGGCGGTTGCGGCGGTCGATCTTCCGGCCCCATGGAACCGAGAAGGCCGCCTCGCGCGAGGTAATTGATGTCGTGACCGGCACGATGCGCGAGCTCTCCCGTTTGTCCGTAACCGGTCAGCGCGCAGATGACGAGGCGCGGATACTTGGCTCTCAAAGCATCGTGACCGAGGCCCAAACGATCCAAAACGCCGGGACGAAATTGTTCGAAGAGCACGTCGTAGGACCCGAGGAGCTTTTCAAATGCCGCGCGTCCTTCGGGTCGTTTGAGGTCCAACAAGGCGCCGCGTTTGCCACGGTTCAACAGGTCAAACGCTCCGGGCATCAAGTGGCGTAAGTAGTCACCGGCGCCGAGGTCCTCGAATTTGTCCACGGTCGCTCCGAGATCCGCGAGGACGAGCGTCGTGAAGGGGCCGGGCAGAAGACGCGAAAGGTCGAGAATTCGTTTGCCTACCAAAGGACGCATGATGGTTTGACCTCAAATCGAGTACGGGAGTGGATACGCAAAGGCCGGCCCCCAACGAGAAACGATGGGAAAGCCGGCCTTGGGTTCGGAACGAAAAACGATCAGAGCGTGAAGAGCTTCTGAAGCTTCATCGCGAGCATGTTGTTGCCCGTGACTTTGAGCTTACCGGCGAAGAAAAGCGCCGTGCCGTTCGCTTGCGGGTTCTCAATGAGCTTCTGGAAGTCTTCCGTTGCGACCGTCAAGGTGCATTCGGCAGTGCCGGGATTGCCGGCCACGCACTTCGGATCGTCTTTGACGTCGATGAACCATTGGCCACCACCGTCGCCCGTGATGTGGAACTGGTACGTCGCGCCAATCGCTTTGGCGCCGCTGGGATTGCCGGCAATCTTTGCGGGAACTTCCTCGTTGAACAGCTTCTGAATGTCGACGGCCATGGTGCCTCCTGAGCGGGGAGCCGACGTTGGCCGGCGCCGCGCAATCACTGGATTTCGTGCGGCGGGTGTAACTGGGAATGAGCACGCGCGTCAAGCGGCCACGTCAACGACTCGATGCGTAAAAATTTTCCACTCGGGCTACGCGCGGGCTCGCGACGACTGACGGCTCGCATGAGGCGCCGTATCGAGCGCCGAACGTACGGGAAGCACGAAAAGTCGATCGATGGCCACCCGCCCGTCACGCGGGGGCGGGTCCTCGTGTGTCGCCTGCACAAGACGCAAATCGCGAAGCATCGCGCGATCGAACTGCCCGGAAGCTCGCACTTCAAACGGGACAAACGAAGGCAAGAGCGACACGAGGACCGTTTCGCGGCCGCCCTGACGGATCGCCGTTCCTTGGTACACCGTGACGCACTGACCCAAAGCTTCTTGGAACACAAACGATCGCCATTCGAGAGGTGCTTCGAGGTCAAACTTTCGTTCCCCCACGACGAGCGCGTGTTCGTCCAATCGAAACGGCGCTCCGCGCGCATCCGACAAGACCAAACGACGAAGACACGCAGGCTCGATCGCTTCGATCGCGAGAATCAGCTCCGCAAAGTCCGCAGGTGCCAGTTCGAGCGCCTGGCCGTCAGGCCCGATGGCCTCGAACGCCGCATCGTCCCCCAGCACCGTGAACGCACGATCGACGAGCGATCCAAGAGCCTTACGCGCCGCCTTGTCGAGCGACGTACCCACGTAAAACAAGCCGGCGGAAGAACTCCACACCGCAACGATCCGATCCCGCTCGAGGCTCTTGATGAGCGTCAGACCGAACGGTTGATCCAACGAAACGACACAGCGGGGTTTGTCATCGCCCTGAAACCAAAGACGCGTCCGATCCAACAGAACCCCACGCGCCCGGACGGTACGTCTCGACGAACGATTGTAAAGAGCGATCGCGAGCGACATCAGCACGATGGGCACGGCAAAACGAACCGACGGGGTCTTTGCCGAGATCGCCACGAAGATCGACAAGAGCACGAGCGGAAGGGCGGCGTAACGGGCTCGCGACGGACGCGGCGGAGGTGTGTCGGGAGAAACGGCGGGGAACAAGGTCGCGTGTTTGTCCGGAACATCGCGAGATGCATTTACGGGAGATCGACGATGTTTTCGGCCGGCCATCGAACCTCCGGGCCATGCGTGTACTGTCGAAACGTAGCACTGCGGCGGGGCATCGGGAGAGGTGGGACGAGGGGCGAGTGGTCGATCGATTTTCAGCTTGTCCAAGCCGTACCCATTCGCTCGAAACGCAGTGCGTCAGAGGCGGATCGTTCGAAGGCGTAATGAATTTCCAATGACCGAGACGCTGCTGAGGCTCATGGCGGCACTGGCGATCATGGGACTCAGCAAGATGCCGAAAAACGGGTAGAGCAACCCCGCGGCGAGAGGAACGCCGAAGCCGTTGTAGACAAACGCGAAGAATAGATTTTGGCGAATGTTGCGCATGGTTGCGCGCCCCAAACGACGCGCGCGAATGATGCCGCGCAAGTCGCCTTTCACGAGCGTGATGCCGGCGCTTTGCATGGCGACGTCGGTGCCCGTGCCCATGGCCAATCCAACGGCCGCGCGAGCCAACGCAGGCGCGTCGTTGATGCCGTCGCCGGCCATCGCGACGACCTTACCCGACTTGGACAAACGCTCGACGATGGCGCCTTTCTGTTCGGGCAATACTTCCGCCTCGACCTTGTCGATGCCGAGCTCGGCGGCCACAGCCATCGCGGTGGTTCGGTTGTCGCCCGTGAGCATGACGATGTCGATGCCTTCGGCGCGCAGTTCAGCGAGCGCTTCGAGGGCCGACGATTTGATGGGATCCGCGATCCCCACGAGGCCGACCATGCGCCCACCTCGAGCCACGAAGACGACGGTTTGTCCCTTCTTGCGAAGGCTTTCGGCCGTCGACACGACGTCACCAAGATCGACGCCGAGATCTTTCATCAGGTCTGCGTTGCCCAAGGCCGCGGTTTCTCCTTCGAAACGCCCCGTGACTCCCTTACCGGCGAGCGATCGAAAGTCACCGACATCGGTGAGAGCGAGCTTCTGCTCTTTTGCGGCTTGGAGGATCGCCGCGGCCAAAGGATGTTCGCTGCCGCGTTCGAGGCTCGCCGCGAGACGCAGGACAAACGGTTCGTCATGGCCATTGAAAACGACGGTTTTGACGACGCGAGGTTTGCCCTCGGTCAAGGTGCCGGTTTTGTCGACGACGAGCGTGTCGACACGTTCGATGATTTCGAGCGCTTCGGCGTTCTTGACGAGCACGCCCGCGCTCGCGCCACGGCCGGTGCTGACCATGATCGACATGGGCGTGGCGAGACCGAGCGCACATGGACACGCGATGATGAGAACGGCCACGGCGTTCGCCAGGGCAAACGGCAAACGCGGCTCGGGTCCGACGAGCATCCAGACGGCAAACGTGGCGATCGCGACGAGCACAACGGTCGGGACAAACCACGCGGCGACGACGTCGGCGAGGCGCTGAATCGGAGCGCGCGTGCGTTGCGCTTCGCCGACCATCCGCACGATCTGCGCAAGAAGCGTCCCCTGCCCCACCCGTTCGGCCCGCATGATGAAGCCGCCCGAGCCATTCATCGTGGCGCCGGTCACCGCATCGCCCGGCTGTTTGGAAACAGGAACGGATTCGCCCGTGACCATGGATTCATCGACCGAGCTGGAGCCTTCCACCACGACACCATCGACGGGAACGCGTTCGCCTGGACGAACACGGAGACGATCACCTACGCCGACGAGTTCGACGGGGACATCTTCGTCGGTTCCATCGGGACGAACTCGACGAGCGGACTTGGGAGCCAGGCCGAGCAGCGCGCGAATGGCGCCCGAGGTTTGTCGTCGCGCGCGAAGCTCCAAAACCTGGCCGAGAAGGACGAGTGTGATGATGACGGCGGACGCTTCGAAGTAGACGGGTACCGAGCCGTCATGTCCGCGCATGGAGGCGGGGAAGAGGTTTGGCGCAAGCACCGCGAGGAGGCTGAACAAGTAGGCGGAGCCCGTACCGATCGCGATGAGGGTGAACATGTTGAAGCGAGCGGTGGCGATGGAACGAGCGCCCCGTTCGAAGAACGGAAAACCGCCCCAAGCCACGACGATCGTCGATAAAACGAGTTCGATCCAACGTTGCGGAGGCCAATGATGCAGAGGCCAACCGGGGATCATCGGGCCCATGGCCAAGACAAACACAGGCAAGGTGAGCACGGCCGAAACGACAAACCGCCGCGTCATGTCGACAAGCTCGGGATTCGGCGGTTCTTCGACGGTTAAAACCGCTTCAGGTTCGAGCGCCATGCCGCAGATGGGACAAGCGCCGGGTTTGGTTTCCCGAACCTCGGGATCCATTGGGCAGATGTAGACGACGTTCGCTCCGGGCTCAGGCTCGGAAGGCGCTGCAGGTTTGGGTTCGGTGGAAGGTTTTACGGAAGGAACCGCAGGCGCAGTCTCCGCAGGGGCCAACCACTTGTGCGGGTCCGCCGCGAACTTCTCCCGACACTTCGGATTGCAGAACCAG
>CAYSYX010000061.1:0-7343 GCA_964435055.1 uncultured Polyangium sp.
ATATCACCTTTACCTACGAACCCAAGCTCTGGATGCGCGTCGCCATGTTGTGACGTTGTATCAAGAAAAACGGTCGGCAACCTTGGCTTACGAGGAAGCTTCAGGACGCCGACCGCTCGTCATCCGTCAATCGCCTCGCGGCATTTCCAACCCACCGCCGCCAAGCTCGACGAAGCGCGTTTTCGGAAATGCCTTGGCGCATGTTTCCAGCTGCCAGTCGCCTTTGAACAATACCACCGGGCGACCGTGAATATCCAGGGCGCCATATCCATACAATTGCCCTTCGAGCTCCGCCAACGGAATGGGCTCGCCTTCCACCCAGCGCGCAAGGTTGTACGACAAGCGCTCGATTCGCACGTCAACGCCGTATTCGGCATTGAGGCGATGTTTCACGACGTCGAATTGGAGCTCTCCGACGGCGCCGAGAATCGCTTCGCCTTCACGTCCTTCCGGCGGCCGAAACAGCTGCACACTGCCTTCTTGCGCCAATTGTTCGAGGCCCTTTTTGAGCTGTTTTCGTTTCATCGGATCCAGCATCAAGAAGCGCGCAAAGTATTCCGGTGGGAATTGCGGCAATGGCGCATAACGAATGGCCGGTCCGTCCGTGATCGTATCGCCGATCAGAAAAATGCCCGGATCGAAGACGCCGATGATATCCCCGGCAAACCCGTCTTCCACCAGCGTTCTTTCCTGCGCCATGAATTGCACGGGATTGTTCAGACGAATGTCGCGCTCCAAGCGTACATGACGAACCTTCATGCCTCGTTCGTAACGTCCCGAGCAAACCCGAAGAAACGCCACGCGATCGCGGTGGGCGCGATCCATATTGGCCTGAATTTTGAAGACGAATGCGGTGAAACGTTCGTCCTCGGGGCCAATGTCCCCTTTGTCGCTGGCGCGGGGCATGGGTTTCGGCATCATTTCCACGAACGAATCCAAGAATTGCGGCAATCCGAAGTTCGTGATGGCACTGCCGAAAAACATGGGCGTCACTTCGCCTCGAGCAAGTTTTCCCGTATCGAGCGCATCGCCGGCGGCATCGAGCAATTCGATATCGTCGCGTAATTGTTTGACGCCTTCTGCATCGAGCGCCGCGACGAGGCCCGGATCGTTCAAATCATGCGCCGCCATCGGCGCGATCTCCGCTCCGTGGGCCACTTGTTCGAAGAGCGCCACTTGTCGCGTCAAACGGTGATACACACCTTTGAACTTTCCTTGCGACGTAATGGGCCAGGTAATGGGATATACGCCGATGCCCAGCACTTCTTCGACTTCCCCGATTAACTCGAAAGGTTCGCGCCCCGGGCGATCGAGTTTATTGACGAAGGTGAAAATGGGCATGCTGCGCAGTTTGCACACGCGAAACAGCTTTTTCGTTTGCGTTTCGACACCTTTGGCGCAATCGAGGAGCATGATGGCGGCGTCGGTGGCCATGAGGGCGCGATAGGTATCTTCGCTGAAGTCCGCGTGACCGGGGGTATCGACGAGCGACAAAAGATGCCCCGAATAGGGGAACTGCAAAACGCTCGACTGGATCGAGATTCCACGTTCGCGCTCCATTTCCATCCAGTCGCTGACCGCATGCGACCGAGCGCGTTTGGCTTTGACCGCCCCGGCCAGTTGGATCGCTCCGCCGTACAGCAGGAGTTTTTCCGTGAGCGTGGTTTTACCTGCGTCCGGGTGAGAGATGATGGCGAACGTCTTTCGACGGGCGATTTGGCGAGCGATGAGGTTGTCAGTCACGGCGGCGCGCGAACATAGCACCCTTGCGCGCAGATGCGAGAGCGATGTTTACAAAGGTGTCGGCGACGAACGCGAAGGCCGTTTTTGTGGGAACGGCGCGTCGTTCCCGTCACGCGGCGCGATGACGTGTCCGGGCAACTCGGGCGAGCATTTCGGACAGCTCGGCGATTTGCAGCGGTTTGGCGAGGAAATCGTTCATGCCGACGCGTTGGCAGCTTTCTCGTTCCTCGAGCATCACGTTTGCGGTCAATGCGGCGATATGAGGTTGATGCGACTTCGGCAATTCGGCGCGAATTCGACGCGTCGCTTCGAGTCCATCCATTTCCGGCATTTGCAGATCCATCAACACGACGTCATAAGGCATCATTCGAGCACGTTCGAGCGCTTCGCGTCCGTTGGTGACCATGTCGGCTTGACCATAACCCAGTTTCTTGAGCACGAGGTCGACGACACGTCGATTGATTGCGTTGTCTTCGGCGACCAAGATGGCGAGCTTATTCGATGCGCCATGGGTCGAACCATTGCCGGACAATTCCTCGGCGGCCCTCTCGGCGACATCGGCCAGGATGGAAAAACGAAATTGAGTGCCTTCGCCTTCGCGACTCTCGACCTCGATGGTTCCGCCCATCATTTCGCATAAACGCTTGGAAATGGCGAGCCCCAAGCCGGTTCCACCATATTTTCGAGTCATCGAAGGGTCGACTTGCGTAAATGCGGAGAAGAGCGTCGGAATGCGATCCGCCGGGATCCCGACGCCCGTGTCGGTGACGACGAATTGCAGCAGATGAGAATACCCGTCGCATTTGATGGTCGATACGTCCACGTCGATGTGGCCGACCGTGGTGAATTTGACGGCATTTCCCAGGAGGTTCAGGAGAATTTGTTGCAGGCGCGTCGCGTCGACTTTGATATAGGCGGGGACATTTTCAGCAACGCGCACGTTCACCGAAATGCCTTTGTCCGTTGCCGCGGGGACGATCAACGCGACGCTTTGTCGTACGCCGGCGCGTAAATCGAACGGCGCTTTGGTCATTTCGAGTTTGCCGGATTCGATTTTGGAAAAATCAAGAATGTCGTTGAGAATTGCGAGAAGTGACTTGGAGGAAGTCTGAATGGTATCGACGTATTCACGCTGTTGCGTGGACAATGGAGAATCGGCCAGCAACGTTGCCATGCCCTGAATTGCGTTCATCGGCGTGCGGATTTCGTGGCTCATCACGGCCAAAAATTCCGTTTTGGCCTGATTGGCGGCAATGGCGCGTTGTCCTTCGATCTTGTCCGTCAAATCATTGGAAATGCCTCCCAACGCAATGATTTCGTCCTCCACATTGCGAATCGGAAACATCATTTCGAGAAATGATCGTTTACGCCCGTCGAGCTCGAGTTCGAAGACGGACGATTGGGTCTCGCCGGAAAGCAACATCGCCTGCGCAACACGGTCGATTTCGGCAGCTTCCTCCGGCGGCAAAAGCTCCGCCTCCCGTTTGCCGATGATGTCTTCCGGTGTTTTTCCAAGCAATTGCGCATGCTCGGCATTGCTGAATAAAAATCGTCCCCCGCAGTCCTTCACGTAAATGACCGCGGGGGCATGATCGGCAATGGCTTGAAGCAAGGTACTCCGCGTCCGCAATGCCGCGTTTTCCGCCCGAAGATTCTCGAGCTCCGCGCGCAAAACCGCAGGATCATCGTTGTCCCTTGCTCCGGACATCGTCACACGCTTTCGTCCAAAATGGCCGGCGTCAAAAGGCCGGACATGCCCATGCCTCCCATGGCCTGGGCCTGAATTTGATCCGTCGTACGGTTGAGGCTCTCCACCAGCGGCCCCATTTGTGAGTCGACAATCGTTCGAATGGGTCGTTTGCCCTTGGGCATTTCAACCAGGCGAAGAATTGCATCGGCAACGTCTTGCGGGTTCGGCGCATTCGGATTGTTCCCCAGCGCTTCGAGCATACCGATCAAGCCCTGAAGCCCGGGCGCAAGCGCGGGATACGCTTCCGCTCGCGCCGGATCGGCTGGAGACACCATGTTCGTCGCGATTTTCGTCGGATACGTTCCCGGCTCGACAATCACCGATTCAATGCCCGACGGAGCCAGCTCGTAACGATACCCCTCCGCCAAGGCCTCGAGAGCAAACTTCGTCGACACGTAAATGGCCAAAAACGGCATGACCACACGCCCGATCGTGCTCGTCACGTGAATCAAAAGCCCGCGGTTTCCCCGACGCATGATCGGCAAAACGGCGCGATTCAATCGGTGCACTCCCAATACGTTGACCTCGTACATCGCTCGCGCTTGCTCGACGGTAAACGATTCAATCATCCCCAAACCGGCAATTCCGGCATTGTTGACGACAACGTCAATGCCGCCCGCACGACCATCCATCAAAGCCACCGCCGCGTCGACGGATGCATCGCTCGTCACGTCGAGCTCGACCACCTCCAGCGAACCGCCTTTGGACAGCAAGTCGTCTCGCGCCGCCGCGTTTTTTCCATTCGGATCACGCATTCCCGCAAATACGCGATGTCCCGCTCGGGCCAACGTTTCCGCCGTCAGCTTGCCAAATCCGCTGCTCGCGCCCGTCACCAAAATCCGATCCGTCCGATTCGCCATCATTGCCTCCAAATCTTCCCGTCATGTTCAACCACGAACAACGACCGTGCCAAATTCTTGCCGCTCATGGACTCGGGTTGGTCACCAAATTCACCCGTAGAAGGCTTGCTCGAGTGTAAAGCATTGATTGACATCGTGTGTATATCATGCAATCGCACGCATCATCGCGCCTGCTTGCCGGCGTAGAGAACCACCCGTTGAAACGCAGAAGCTCATCTTACACGGAAAGCGCAAGCATTTCAACGCTGATGCTGACCACGCTCGAACGTGGGCAAGCGCCGAGGCTCGCATTGATGCACGAGGCGGAACGATATTTTGCCAATGCGGTTGGACAGGGATGTGCGCCCGGCCAAACGCATCAACCGCACCGTCAATGCCTACTTTGCGCGTTCGAGCGTGTACGTGACGATCACGCCCACAGGATCGGAACTCGGCGCTCCGACGGCGCGGTTTTTCAATAGGGCCCGAATACACGATTCGGCACCTTCCGTGATTCCTTTGGACGATGCGACTTCCACACCTTCGGCGCGCCCGCGGGCGCGCACCAAGAACGACAATTTGATCGAACCTTTTTTGACCGACAATCCGCCGTTCGAGGCAATGCATTTGCCAATGCCTTCGATTTGCGTCGACAGGAATTTTTCGGCCTTGGGAACCTCACCGCCCTCGAATTTGGGGGCTCCCACGGTTACCGTCGGCGGAGGTTGTGGTTTTTCCGGAGCTGGTTTTTCTGGAGCGGGTTTTTCCGGGGCCGGTTTCTCCTGAGGTTTTTCGGGAGGGGCCGCGTCGGCGCCCGCGTCGGCCGCCGGAGGCTCGGGTTGCGGCGCAGGAGGCAACCATTCGGCGCCTTTTTCATCTTCACGAAGACATCGGACAAACCCACGGTGGGGATCCTCGAGCGCTCCGTGCGGACATGGCGACGCATCCGCACCCGCATCCGCGCGTTGCTGCTTGCGGGCGAGTTCTTCCGGAGAGTCTTCACCGGCTCCGACATGCGCCGTCGACTTGCCCGGTTGAGGTCCGAGCGGATCATTTTCCGGCATCGCGGCTCCACACGCTCCGGCCGCGGAAAGGCCGAGAAACATAGCGGTTGCGAAGCGAAGGGGCAGGTGACGAGCGTCCATGCGCCGACCCTAGTGTCTCGAGCGACCATGGGCCAAGAAAAGTGCGAAAATCCAGGCCTGTTTTTCAGCTCCAGTGGATCGCTCGGCCGGTTCGATGGCAATACACGCTCACAACGCCATGTACGCGTAAGATTGACCGGACGTATTCCACAAGGCGCGGGCTTTTTCCATGGCCGGGCCGTACGCCGCGTCCTTTGGGGAAATGCCGGAAACCTTCACCTCAGGCCCCAAATCGACGCTTTGAACCCCGGGAAATTCCGGACGCAGTTCCGCGGCGATACGCCGTCCGATTCGATCCAAAAATCGTCGCGTACTCTCCTCGTCGATGTCTTTCCACACCATCACGTGCGGCAGGTGCAATTCATCGAGCACGCGTTTGCGATCGCCAAGCCCTGTCAGTCCGGACATTCGCTCCAAAATCGCCGCGAAAACACTTCCATACGCGCGATTGACTTGCTCGCGACGAAACGTTTCGTCGAGCTTCGGGGTAATTCGCGTTTCGAGCGCGACGACTCCATTGAGGCCGTTGGCCCAGCGTCCTTCGTTTTGCGCGAAATACTCGCCGCGCGCCCGCAGCGTGTCTCCCATTTTCGCAAAATGGCCGCCCATCGTTCCGAGCGCTCGAAGTACGACGCTCGTGAATTCCAGTTCGTTGCGGATCCACTCGACGTTCGTCAATCTGTCCGCGAGAAACGGCCAATACACGAGGTTGTAATAGTTGTTGAAGTCCAAGAGGTACTTGAGCCGAAAGATCTCGTAGCTGCCGAAAATCGGGTACATGTTCGAATACAAGAGCAACGTGCTTTCGTATTTGAATCGATAATAAGCGTCGTACAAGTCGACGCGTTCTTCGAAGTCTTTTCGCGCGCCGCCGAAATCGGCCTCCATCAATGCCCCGATGAATTCGTTGGCCGTGGCGATGAAATCCGACCCGGGACTGTAGAATGGATCGACAAACGCTCCCGCTTCCCCCGTGAGCGCCCAGCGGTCTTTCGAGAAAAACTTTTCCGTGTGGTAAGGCAAATGCGCGTAACCTTGAAAGTCTTCGAAAACCGCTCCCTGCATCAAGTCTCGCGAACTGCGATGTTCATTGAGGAACGCTTCGAAGGCTTCGCGATTGCGAGGTCCCGGGCCGATGCGATTTTTGTCGTACACCACCCCCACGCTCATGATGTCGCCGGCCAGCGGAATGAACCAAATCCAATAACCGTCGTACATGAAATGGTTTGTCGACAAATGCCGCGACGTGTAACGAACACGTTGACGAAATGCCGGGTCCTTCACCGCATCGAGCCCCGCGACGTTGCGATAACGACCCCACGCCGCCGCTGTTTCGAGTCGCGTTTCTTTTTGCACGGACAAACCAAGCTTGCGGGCGAGCAATTGCCGGCGCCCCGAAGCATCGACAAACCAACGCGTCTTGGCCTCGAGCTTCTCTCCTTCCTGCTCCCATGCGACCGTATGGCCGTTTTCCCCGTCGATCTTGACGTCGACCACCTTGGCCCCGAGGCGCATGTCCACGCCGTCCCGGCGATTCATCGTCGCCAAATCCCGCTCCAGTTTGGCGCGCTCGAGCTGAAAACTTGGATGAAATGGCAAATGATCCGACCCGATTTCGCTCATGCGTTCAATCGGCAGATCTTTTTTCGGTGAATCGAAGAAAAACCGCAATCCGTTTTTCGGCAATTGGTGCTGGTACAGGTACGTGCCCAAATCGAGACGCCGGATCATGTAATTTGCGGCGACTTCAACGGTACTTTCACCCACTTTGAAGTCGTCGAGCACCGGTTTGGATTCCAAAACCAAAATGTCGAGCTCGGGTTTTTGGCGGCGGAGCTGCCGAGCCAAGAATCCTCCCGCGATGCC
>CAYSYX010000061.1:7353-30199 GCA_964435055.1 uncultured Polyangium sp.
CCTCCACCCGCAATGATGACGTCATATCGATGCATGGATTGCTCCGCCAAACTCGTTCAAGGGCCGCATTCGACGAGCACCGTCGAAATGATATGTTGCAATGCCCGCTCGACCACGGCTGTTTTTTCATGACGGACGATCATGTACCCGTCACCTTCATAACCGGTATTTCGAGCATGCCCGACGACGGGCAATTTCGATCCGACAACGAGATGACCGATCTCCGCTTCGACCTTGTCGATACCCTTGATCGAGCGAATCTGCCCCGTTCCTTGTCCGCGCAAATAAGCGATACCCGCGGAAAAACGACGCTTCGGAGGATCGAAGTCGCCGAAGACCATCACCCGCGCCCAGGCGTAACAAAAATCGATTTCATGGGCAAACCCCACGAGCTGCGTGAATTGTGCCCCCGGAGGCCGAGCGCCGACTTCCGAAACAGCAATCGAACCATCCACGCGGCGAAACCATTCCATGTGGCTGAGGCCCGTGCCCATTCCGAGGACATCCAAGGTGGCCCGAGCCGCCGCACGAATATCGTCGTATTTCGGATCGTCGACCTCACGCGGTAAAACAACGCTCCATTGAATCCATGGATTACGCAGCACCTCGAGCGGCGTCGGATAATAATGCGTCAGGGAATGCCAAACATGTCGGCCATCGAGCGATATCGTTTCGAACGAATGCTCGTTGCCTTGGACCATTTCTTCGATGAGCACCAAATCATTGGGCCCCACGGTCACCGACGGAAGGCGTTTACGCAATTCCTCGGCGTCGTTTACTCGAAATGTCGATGCCGCACCCGCTCCCGCCGGTGGCTTGACGACCAGCGGAAAACCCAGCGCCTCCGCTGCTTTCCAGATTTCTTCCGTCGAGCTCGCCGTTCGATGCCGAGCACATGGAACGCCCGCCTTTTCCAACAGCGACTTCATGCGGTGTTTGTCTCGGAAATTGAGCGCGGTTTCCGTACGCATGCCGGGGATTCCCAATTTTTCTCGAGCTTGCGCCAGCGGGACTTGAATTTGTTCTACCGCGCCAAACACGCGATGAATCGACGAGGCTTTGGCGTAGCGCTGTAAGTCCAGCGCTCCCTGTTCGATTTCAACCGCCGCGCTGCCCTGGTCGATCGCGGGCGTGGAAATGACATCGCCGACGGTCTTGTACGCCGCGATTCCCCCGAGCAAGCGCCGAGGAAAACGGTCGAATGGCTCCATCGAAAGAACACCCAGCTGCACATCGGGCAGGCGGGAAATCGCTTCGATGAACCGTATGGCGTGGTCGCTGAAGAATGGTGCGACGAAGATGACGAAGTGCATGGCGACGGCGCCGTTTTAGCACGGAATTTTGCGAGACGATTCGCCGATTCCCTCGCTAAGCCGCGTTTGTGGGTTTGGCGCCCCGACCACGAGATCCTCACGCCGCCGAAGGTCCTTCACCGCGAACAAACGCACGCAGTTCATCCGCCATGGCTCGCGCTTCCGTTTGCGACACCAGGCCGTCGAAGTATCCGAGCAGCAAAGACAAACTTCCGCGATGCCGATTGGCGATCACTTCGAGACCCGGGCGCGGAACGACGGACGGAACGGCGTACGCATCGAGCACGGGGATGCCGGCGAAGTCGTCGAGCGCGATTTGACCGGGATTCGAGAAAATCAGCGACGAAAGTTCTCCGCCGAAAGGAAGCGTCGCCAGGCCGTGATAAAGCCGCGGCGGCAGCACTCGCACCAGCTCGAGCGCCGCCGACATGGCCAAGTCGAGTTTGTCTCGGACGATACAGCGTTGTTGCTCCGCCAGCGAAGCGATGGCCCGTCGTTCGTCTCCAAGGTCGGACTGTTCCAGGGAAAACATCATCATCGTGAGGTGATTGCCGAACAGTCGCCCCGACTCGCCCTTGGGATCGAGCGACAACGGCACGGGGATCATCTGGTGCGTCGGGGCAAACCCACGCCGGCGCAGCGCCTGATCGAGCACGCGGGCGGCCGATACGATCATGACCGCGGACTCGGCCAACTTCGCGCGTTGTCGAATGCTCTTGTCGAGCGCCTGCGTTTGCGCCGGATCAAAAACCACTCGTTGAAAGCGCATCTTCCCGAGCGGTTTGTCGGAGCACGCTCCGCGCAAAGAGACGATCGGGCGCTTGGCAAAGCCGAGGATGTGTTCGTTGTATTTTCGGGCGAGAGAAATCCTCGCGTCACGATCGAGGGCGTCGAGTGCTTCCGGACGAACTCGCAGACGTTGGTCGTTCGGCAACGGGGCCAAGTCGTCATCCGTGCCCGAACCGAGCCAGCGCATGATGCGTTGCGCTCCCTTTGCATCGGTGAACGGGTGAAACCACACGAAAGCGAGCGCGTCGCGCGTGGGGCCGCGCAGCAACGCGACCCGCCATGGATCGTCGTCATTCGTAAAAAGCCGGGAGAAAAATTCTTCGATCGCGAAGAGATTGTCCTGATGAACGTCGACGATGGACAAACCGTCCGACGTACGTGTCGATGGCGCCCAAAACGGCGAACCCAAGAGCGGAGACTGGAGCTTCGTCTGAAAGTGCGGCTCACGTGCGCAGGCCGTCGCGATGCGTCGCCGTAGTTTGTCCGGGTTGATCCGCCCGTCGAGCTGCACGACGAGCGCGCACTGGTTGCTGCCGAGATGCTCGGCCCGCATGCGACGATCACCGACGAGATGGAAGACGTCGGCGCCCCCAAGTGCGATGGAGGCGCCGGAGGACTTGGCTGAGCGGAACATGCCGCGGCAGCTTACTTCCCAAGAGCTTCGGCGCGATTGATGATGCGTGGCGTGATGAAAATGACGAGCTCGCCGCGTGTGTCGCTCGCTCGGCGCCGTTGGAAGAGGATGCCGAAGAGCGGCAAGTCGCCAAGGATGGGGACTTGGTCGAGGTTGCGGCCGGTGTTGCGCGTGAAGATGCCGCCGATGACTGCCGTGTGACCATCCATGATGAGCAGATCGGTTTCCGCTTCACGCTTGAGGATCGTGGGATCGCCACGGGCCGACGTTTGGTTGAAGTCGGGTTCGTCTCGGTTGATCTTGACGTGCATCGAGACGCTGCCGTCGCTCGTCACGTGCGGTTTGACCAAGAGCTGAAGTTTGGCTTCTTGGAACGTCGTTTGTACGCCCTGCGCGCTGATCTGCGCGAACGGGATCAACGTGCCTTGGCTGATACGCGCTTCGCGATTGTCGAGCGTCAGGATGCGGGGGCTCGAGATGATCCGCAACATGCCGCTCGCTTCCGCAGCGGACAAACGCACGGCGAGGTTCACCGAATTGTCGATGGATCCGAACGTGAAGCCGATGGCACCACCGAGTCCCGTACCGGCTGCCGCAGGCAAGTTGACGGCGAAGTTCGGGTTGTTGATGGAGCGTTCGAAGGGGGACAAACCTGCCGTCGGTGTCGTTTGATCGCTCGCACCACCGGCGATGCCGATACGCGATGGGAATGCCAAACCCGTGGGATTTCCCGTCGCCGAGCTGATGCTGCCGTCCCCGCCCCATTGAATACCGACGTCGCGAATGTAGCGGCTCGTGGCTTCCACGATGCGCGCTTCGATGAGCACTTGCGGCGTTTGCGTGTCGAGTGCGCGAACGAGCTCTTCGATCTGATCGAGGTTTCCGGCGACGTCACGCGCGATCAGGATGTTCGTGCGTTCGTCGACTGCGAGCGTTCCACGCGGTGAAAGCAGGTCTTTTCCACGCGCTTGGAGTTCTTTCGCCGCCGCGTAGTTGACCGGGATGAGCCGTGTTTCGAGCGGCGCGAGCTGCAGTTCGGCTTTGCGTCGCGCCAAGTCGAGCTCGCGCTCTTTGTTGAGCACATCGAGCGGCGCGACACGAATCATGTTGCCCGAACGAACCATGCCTAGGCCCTTGGATTGAAGCACCGTCTCCAAGGCTTGATCCCAAGGCACGTTCTTGATGCGAATCGTGACGTTGCCCTTCACGTCATCGGACGTGATCACGTTGACGCGACCGACGTCCGCAATGAAGCGCAAGACGTTGTGAATGTCGGCGTCCTTCAAATCGAGATCGATGCGTCGACCGGCGAAGCGCCGTTGCTGCGCCAAGGTTGTCGGTAAAAACCCGGCGGCTTCCTCGCCGTCCACCGTCGTTTCCGTTGCCGTGCTCGGTTGCGGCGCTCGAGGATCCTCTTCCCGCGCCACCGTCCGCGTTCGTCGCGCCACACCACCGTCCGCGCCCACGCCCGTGACGGCGGAATCACGCGGATCCTGCGGGAACGTCACGACCAAGGAATGACCGTCACGTTCGACGAGCGCCGTGTGTCCCGCCTTCGGCTCGATCTCGACGACGACACGCGAAGGATCACTTCGCCGACGATACGTCGAGACCGCGGTGACCGGGCCGCCGAACGCCGTCACATCGAGCTTGCGTTCGAGCGAGTCGGGCAAACGCACGCCTTGCAATTCGACGACGGTTTGTCCGGTCGGCGTCGTCGCTTGCGAAAACTTCGCGTCGGCGCTGAGCTCGATGAGCACGCGATCTTTGTTCGGTTGGTGCTCGAACCGCACGTTGGTGACGTCGGCGGAGATGGTTTGTCCAGCCGCACTCTTGGTCGGCGTCGCCTGCGCATCGGATTCGACGATCGCGCGAGTGACATCGCCGGGGGTCAGATCGAGGACCAGTCCGGTCGAGCTCGTCTTGATCCGCACCTCGGCATTGCGAGCGAGGTCGATGGAGAAGCGAGCGAGCTTCGTGTCCTCTTGGGTGATGGTTTGGCTCGACACACGGCTGATGAGGCTGTTGCCGCGAGACACGCCGGGAGTGCCTTTGAGGTCCGCGCCGGAAATGTCGATGATGAGTCGTTTGCCTTCGTCCGCGACACGAGCGACGAATCGCGGTTCGCCGGAGGTGGCGATCGACAGGCGTGCCGTCGTATCGGAAGGTGCACTGAGTTTGACCTCCCGAACTTCGACGGACGAAACGCCTTGGGCGTTCGCTCGAGGCATCGAGCCGAGGAGAAGCACCAACACAACGAGCGCGCTGCGAAGCAAGCGTTCGCTCCCTGTGGAGGATGACGGCGACACGAAGCGCGGATTTTTCAGCATGTGCGCGATAGTAGTGGGCGAGGGTTGCATGGGCCTAATTCGTTGCTACCGGCGGCTCGGTTTTCCGCTGTCTTCCGTAGGGAAGAGAGGAACGACCCGGGTGATGGGGGCGATTTCGGGGTGAGCGGGATCTTCGCGAACGAAAACAACGTCTCCGTCGCGGATCCGGTCTACTCGCCAGTTGATGGCGACGTCGATGCCGGCAGCTCCTCCGGCACGAACAATTTCAGGCTTGCCAACATAGTCACCCGTGTGGATGACCCAGCCGACATTGTTCGGATCAATGAACAGCGCGCGGGGTTCGGCACGAGTGATGACCCCGGCCAGCTTGAGTTCGTCGAGCGCGTAACGATCGACGACGACTTGGCGCTGAATGTTCGTCTTGCCGCGAGCCTGTTGGGCAAACACGCTCGCGAAGCCGCGGAACGGATCGCGATTCTTGTCGGTCTCCGCAAAGTCGGCTTCGGTGAAAACGCGTTCCGGAAGTTCACCCAGAGGGTTTGCCGAGGGGTTTGCCGCGGCACCTGCGCGCCCCGATCCTGCCGGACCGGGAGCTTCGGCAGCCGTGGTCGTCGGAGCGGAACCGGCAGGCGCCGCAGGTGCGGAAGCGGCGGGTTTGGGAGGCGGCGGCGGATCGTCTCCGCAACCGGCGGACAACATCGCCGGGACCAGGGTGATCGCGAGCGTCACGAGCACGGGTTTGGCTCGGCCACGTGTTTGTCGAGTCCGTATCACTTGCCCGTCCCCCTGCGTTTCGAGTTCCCTTTGCCGGCTTCATCGAGACGTTGGGCGCGGAACGCGGTGGCCAAACATTCGACGTTCACTTCGGGTTCCGGGATCTGATCGCGAACCGTGCCTGTCGCGGCCTTATTCGCGATCTTCATCTGAATGTCTTCCATGTTGATGATGCGATCGAGTTGTCCGATGCCGTAGAAGAAGCGGGCGATCTGGTGAAACCGTCCCGAGATGGTCAGCTTCATCGGCACCTTGGCGAAGAACTCTTGCGGGACTTCATCGACCGGAGCCCAGCTCGTCAGATTGATCCCGGCCACCGTTGCCATCTGCTGAAGCGATGCAAGGAACGCCGGCGTCTCGGGTTCGTCAGGAAGCACCTTCTTCGTCTGTTCGGCGCGGGCTTCGCTGCGAATCTTTTCGTCGCGGTCCTTTTGGTACGCTTCTTTTGCAGCCTGAGCCGAACGCAATTCCGTCTGAAGGTTGACCTCCGTGCGTTTGGCCTGTTGCAACTCGTTGGACAAGTCTTCGTAGACGAACACGAAGAACAGCGCGCCGACGAGGGTCATGAAGAGCAAACCGACGCCGATCTTGCCGGCCAACGGCAACCGATCGAGCGTCGAGCCGGATGCGGCGGGAGCTTTCGGGGCCATCAGTACCTCACCTTGAATTGCAATGCGAAGCTGACGAGATCGAGCTTCGTGGCCTGTTCGACTTCCTTCTTTCCGGGAAGAAGGGTGACTTCGTAGAAGTACGGCGAGAGTTTGAGTCGTTGAGCGAGCTCATAAACATCGTTGCCGTCACGCGCGACGCCTTCGAGACGAACCGTTCGTTGTCCCTCGATGTATTGCGTGAGCCATAAACGACGCGTGTCCCACGCGGGGTTGTAGACGGCGAGCGGATTGTCCTGACGCAACTTCGCAAGTTTGTCCGGGTCTGCGCTCGGCCCTTTGCCCGCGGTCATCACCTGCGCGAGCTCGAGAAGGACCGCAGTTGGTCCGGACCGACCCGCTTGCAACTTGGCGATCGCATCTTCACGTGCGCGAAGAACGGCGAGAGCTTTTTTGATCTGCTCGTGATCGGCGATGAGCCGTTTGATCTCTTCGATCTGGCTCTTGATCTGAGCGTTTGTCCGTTTTTGTTGCTGCAGCTCTTCGTAGGTCGATTGGTAGAAGAGGAACAGCCCGACAATTTCGAGCAACACGACAACGAGCACGAAGCCCAGCCATTTTTGACTGGCTTGAGGCGCACCGGCCGTCGGGCGCTTGTGGGGCAGGAGGTTGATCCTGATCACGTGCGCTTCTCCTTGTCTTTGCGCATCGCGAGGCCTAGAGCGACGCAGAGCTGCGATCCGCGGGTTTGAAGCATGTCCGCATTCACTTCTTTGCCCTCGAACGTGATGCGCTCGAAGGGTTGGAGAATCTCCACGCCGACACGCGAGCGACGGCCGATGGCGGCAGGCAACGCAGCCAAATTCGACGTCCCGCCGGTGATGTAAATCCGATGCATCTCCGGCTCTCCGCTCGTGGCGAGGAAGAAGTCGAGCGAGCGCTGAATTTCACTGGCGATGGTGTCGCACACGGCGTCGATGATCTGCGGCACCTGTGCGGTCGGGCCAAACGCTTGCGTTTGCGGCTGGCATTTGAGGTTTTCCGCTTCCTCGAAGCCGATGCCGAGTTGTTTCTGGATCTGCTCGGTGACGTAGTTGCCCGCGTTGGGAATGTCGCGCGTGAAGGCGCTCGCCCCGCGCGAGACGATGTTGATCGACGTCAGCGACGCGCCGACGTTCACGATGGCAAACGTCTGATCCTGCGGGATGCCCCGACCGTATTCGAACAGGTTCTGGACGGTGAACGCGTCGATATCGAGCACGAGCGGCTTGAGTTTGGCCTGACGAGCGACCTCCAAGTAGTCGTTCACTTCTTCGCGTTTCGCAGCCACGAGAAGCAAGTCCATCTGCCCCGCTTCCGGCCGCTTGCGAATGACCTCGTAGTCGACGTGAACATCTTTGATGTCAAACGGAATGTGCTGCTCGGCTTCCCACTGGATCTGCTCGTCGAGCTCCGTCTGCGTCATCAACGGCACGGTGATCTTACGGATGATCACCGCTTGTCCGCTGATGCTCAACGCGACTTCACGCTGCTTGATTTTGGCATCATTGAGCGCTCGACCGATGGCAGACACGATGGCCTGCGTGTTCATCACGTGTCCGTCGACGATGCTCTGAGGTGGTAACGGACAGAATCCCGCCCGGACCAACCCGACACCTTTTCGCCCTTCTTTCAGCTGGACGACCTTGATGGCACTCGAACCTATGTCGACGCCTACCAGGTGATTCCCATCCGCCATTGCTCCGCCTCGACCTTCATTGTCGCCGTCGGGAGGCACGAATGCGCCTCGATCGTGCCGCCTGCGAAGGGCGGCCTAGCCAGCATCACACGGCCTGCAAACCACGGCCAAAAATGTGCTTTACGCATTTGCGCAACCCGCGTAGCGAAAGGGAAATGCGCGATGGTTTGCATACGTTGCGGGGGGCCTTTTCCAGGACAAACCCGTCTTGTCGTGCACCCATCCCTTCGGATTCGGTCACCCCAATTCGAGGTCGTTCCGGACGCACCACCTTGCACAGCTTGGTGGTGCTCGTCGCCGTGATCGCGGCCATTTGGCCAGTATACGCCGATGCCGCAGAGGTCGTTCATGTCGTCGCGAAAGGCCAGACACTTGGAGCCATCGCGCGCCGCTACCGCATCTCCGTCGCGGATTTGCAGGAAGTGAACGGACTGCGTCGCGGCCAACGCATCAAACCCGGCCTCGCCTTGGTCATCCCCGAAAAAGGCAAACTCGCCGAGGCCAAAAAGGCCGCCGCCCTTCGCGCCGCCCGCTCCGAAGCCAATCGAAAATCATCCGACTCGAAGAAGAAAGGCGATTCCGCCTCCAAGTCCTCGGGCAAACCCAAGGCCGAGTCGTATGCGATGGCCCCCAAACGACCCGGATTCGTACGCCTCGTGCGCGGCACCGAGCACTACGAAGGACAACTCGTCACGCGACGTGGACGCCTCGTGCCATCCGCACTGCCGCATGTCAGCCGCATGATGAAACACGTGCCGAGCGATTCGAAAACCGCAGTCGATCCACGTCTCGCAACGCTCGTCGGAATGGTCAGCGATCACTTCGGCGGAAGGCCGATTCACATCGTCAGCGGCTATCGACCCTACTCACCAACGCAGTTCACCAAAGACTCGAATCACAACCACGGCCGCGCGCTGGACTTCAACATTCCAGGTGTGCCGAACACCGTCGTTCGAGACTTCTGTCGCACCTTTCGCAACGCAGGCGTCGGCTACTATCCAAACAGCTCGTTTGTTCACCTTGACGTTCGTGCAAGTAAATTTTTCTGGATAGACTATTCTCGACCTGGTGAGGCTCCCAAGTACGACTCACCATCTTCTCAAAGTGCAGCCGATGAGTCCACCGGTGATGTGGATCGCTCTCCAACAACGACCCCTCCCGAGGGATCGAGTGTAGAGAAAACTACAACCGACGGCTGAAACACGCGGCGGGTGGGTACGAATCGACCTACGGAGCCCCTTTCTAACTATTTGAATTTTCATTGGAAATCACCGTACGCGGGATTTGGTGGGGAAAGTGTGCCTCGAAGAGGGTCGAAATTGACCTCGTCTTGGCCCCATTTTTGATCGCCTCCAAAGTCCTCTCGAGCATGTTGCTGGAAAAACAATCGACGACCTTGGCGTAAGGAATTTCCTGATGCCGAGAAGTAGTGTAGACTGCGTGTTGTGGATTCGTTTGCAGTCCCGCTCTGACGACCTGATAGGTAGACGTCAGGACTGGATCACATTCACAGGTCTTGGCTTGGTGTTGCGCCAAGTCGTTCCTGAGACGCCGAACTTCACGCACGCGAGAGCACGGTCGTATGCAGTCGTCCAACAAAGCCCCACCGACCCATGACGAGCGCGAATCAAGCGCAGGGGAACTCACCAAAAGCGGTGTTCGGGTCATCTCGGACGCTGATCGTGCAGAGCTCGTCGCCGCCGAAGCTGCAAAGGCCAAAGCCGAATCCGCGAAGGTTTGTCCAAAGATACTCGCCGCGCATCTGCCCCTCGTTCACCAAATCATCGGACCCATCGCGCGACGCGTGCCCGCCAACGTGCAACATGACGACCTGCTCGTCGCGGGTATCTCCGGTCTGGCCGATTCGTTACGCAAGAACGGCGGTGACTCGGGAACCAAGTTCAAGTCCTACGCGCGAACCCGAATTCGAGGCGCAATCCTCGACGAACTCCGCGCCCAAGATTCGCTCTCCCGACGGGCTCGCGATGCGGTCAATGCCGCACAAGTCGGCGAAGTCGACAAACGCGACAACGTGACCTTCGTTGGTCTCGACGAACTCCTCCTCGACGAAGAGGAAGAATTCTGTCGGTCGAGAGCGAGAAATCCGGAAGAGCTCTACGCCTACAATGAGGTCCTGGAGGTTTTGCGCAACGACGTCGAACTTCTTTCCCAACGCGAACAATTCGTCATCAAGATGCATTACCGCGATGAAAGAACGTTCCGCGACATCGGCATCATGTTGGGGATCAGCGAAACTCGGGCATTCCAAATCCACGCCCGAGCGCTCGATCGGTTGCGCTGCCAGTTGCTCGGGCGCCCGCGAAAAACCATGCAACACCACGTTTGTCAAAACATACCGATGTTCGCACCGGGGCAAGACGAATGGGACGAAGATGGTTCCGCGAATGCCCCGCCGCTCGATGTTGCCTGATCAGCGCAGCGACAACGCTCGTCCACGCATCACCGTGCTCAGCACGTACAGCGTCGTCGTCTCGTAATGCGCTTCGGGAGGCGTCTCGCTCCCGGTTCGATGAACGTAGGCGTTTTGATGCGTCCCTCGGTCGAGCGCGACCACGCGTTGGCAGCCTGCGTCCACGAGCGCTTCCGTGGTGGCTTCGTCCGTGTCGAACGTGGTTGAAGCCAGAAGCACCGAACCATCAGGCAATACGCCGAGCGCGGCACGTGGGCGCATCGCTCCGACGACGCGAGCTTCCGGAAGTGGTCGACCGTCATCGGCGGTCATGGGCAGCTCCGACGCGTCGGTCTCGGCGGTCGGGGTAAAACCGTCGCTTTTCTCGATGCGCACACGCTCGTTTTCCACGACCAACACCCCCGCGCCCGGATTGAATTTCACGCCGATCGAACCGCCGATCGCCAATCCTCGCGGGCCTTTGCGTTTGCCTGTTCCGAGGCCGGTCGCGAGCAACACGCGCGTTTGCTCGTCGGCGGCGAGTGCGTCCGGGAACGTCCCGCCAAACCGATGAGAGACTTCCTTCGTGCCCGCGCGAATTCGAAACTGAAAGCGCTCGGGCGCAAACAGCGTGAGTTTTACCTGGGCACCCAGCTTGGACACCGTCGCCGAATGCAACGCCGGCCGCCACGAGGGATCGGGTTGCGGACCGGGATCAACGGCCCACGTACCGGATTCCGGCAAAGGCGCATCCGGTAGTCCCGAACGGGCAACGACGTAGACAAACGCGTTCGGGGACCCGGTCCACATTCGTTGGGGGTCAAAGTTCGTACCCCAAAGCTTCGTCCCGGTTCCTTTGTCTCCATCGCGTTGAACAAAGCCAAAACCGACCGGATCCGGACTCGTCGCCAACGCCATCGCGTCGCGACATCCCGCCATCACAAGCGCCTTGGCCACGACGACCGCCGGTACGTTCTCCGCTCCTGCGTACACGAGGTGTCCGTCCGTCGTCACGCACAGGCCCGAACGGGCTCTCGATTCCGCGTCTGTCGCGTCAAACTCGGCCAATCGACCATCCACGAC
Source organism: uncultured Polyangium sp. (assembly GCA_964435055.1). Taxonomy (GTDB): domain Bacteria; phylum Myxococcota_A; class Polyangia; order Polyangiales; family Polyangiaceae; genus Polyangium. The sequence goes on from CAYSYX010000061.1 coordinate 18,994, forward strand.
GAGGGATTTGGTGGATTGTCCAACGAAACGCAGGGTCAACGGGACGTCTTCATCCAGCGGCCAAGGCCCGAGCGCCGGGCGGCCAAGTCGATCGACGGCCAACGTCGCGGCTCCGGGACGTGGCAGCGCGATCGCTTGTTGGTCCACGACAAACCCGGCGACACCCGAGCCGTCGGGAGATCCGCCGGCAAACCCCGCCACCGCGATCGCCGCATCCGAGCCCGCGATTTTCCCTTGCCCATGCAGTCCCGTCTCCGAGCTCGGTGACATCGTGCCGGCGACCGGCCGTAACTCGACGCGCCGACCATCCATCGCCACGAGCTGCACGATCGCATGCGGACGCTTGGGGTCCGGTCGTACGTGCGTCTCGAAAAACACCGGCGGAGCTTCGGCCGGTTCACCGGCAAGCTTGGCGGCACCGGCCGGAGCCAACCACACGCCTTCGCCTGGAACCACCCGTTGCGAGGTGAGGGTCAACTTCGGCGGAAAGTTCTTGTCCGTGGCGGTCGTGTCGTTGCTTGGGGCTGCGGGAAGCTCGGCCGGCTTCGGCGCCGAAGAATCGCGCATACGCGACCACACATCGCCGGCGCGTACGAGCAAGCGGCGCACGTCCGACGCCCGCGTCTCGCCATACATCGCGCGCACGGATTGCTCGACGAATCGAGGCCACGGCGTGACCGGATGCGGCTGACGTAACGCCAGCACGCCGTGCTCGTCTTTGGGACCGGCGTTGACTGCGACATCGGACAAACTCACCGCGGCGGCTTGTGCGGAGTCTCCAAGCGCCATCACCAACGCGTCTTGCGTCAGTTCGAATCGCGCGATTTTCGGCGGCGCTCCAAAGCTCGTTTCAATCCGACCAACCCCGGCGCGAGTCCCCGTGCCGAGCCAATTTTCGATTTGTGCCGCCCATCGTTCCGTCCGTGAGTTCGCTTCTCGAACGCCTTCGTCGCCGGCCAGCTCCAGCACCGTGATGGTTTGGATGAGCGAACCCACTTTGGTCGCGAATGCCGCGTGCATGCCTTGGGCCACGAGGTCGTGTTCGTGACCGCGCGGCGTATTCGTCAAGTTGACGACGCGTCGCAAGGCGATGGGTCGACCGCCGCGCGTGAGTCGCACTTCGGCGCGGTAGAGATCGTTGGTCGGCGCAGCGTTCGGGCCCGAAGGTTTTGCGGCAAGAAACAGGACACGGCGGCCGAGGAGTGCGTCATTCAAAACGCCGCCGCGCCCCTCCCACACGAAATCGTCCGGCTTGACCGTGCCTCCCACGGACTGACCAAGCATCGCAGCGATCGCATCGACGTCGCGCTCCGGCGGACGAGGCGTCGATGCAAAACGCAGCACGGCCAAGACAAACGCCAGCACACCGATGAGGCGCCCACGCGTATCCGCGTACGTCTTGACAGACTTGATCAGCGAGCCGACGGGCGAAGTCATGGCGTTCGAATGGCGCTCTTCGGAAAGGCTCGCACGGTGATGCAAGGGTGAGAGGAAAGGGGCTTGGGGCGAAGAGCGCCGAAGGCGGCTCGAAGCCCCAAATGTAAAAACAGGGGACCCGGATGTCGGGCGTGGGGCTGGATCGACGGGGCGTCGGAGCGCTTGCGGCGTCCTTGGCCCCACACCCCAGATAGTTCAGCTTCGAACGATTCCAAGAAGTTTACGTGCACGATCCGGTTCAACGACTTCTCGTCCGACTGTCTTGGCATACGCGGCGGCTCGTGCCACCAGCGGCGCGCTGCCTTCGGCGAGAACGCCTTTCTCCATGTAGATGTTGTCTTCGAGTCCCACACGCGCGTGTCCACCCAATCGAATCGCCAGCTCCGTCATCGGTCGTTGAAAACGGCCGACGGCAGCAACGGCCCACGTCGAACCTTCGGGAATCTGCGAACGCATGAAGTGCACGACGTCTTCACTGGCTCGAATGCCTCCGGGTACACCCAGGACAAACTGGAAATGCAGAGGTGCGGAAATCGTTCCGCGCGCGAACAATTCCACGGCTTCGTGCAGATGGCCCACTTCGTAACATTCGAGCTCCGCGATGCTGCCCGCTTCGCGAATGCGTTCGGCGATCTTGCGAATGTCACCGCGCGTGTTGATGAAAACGTCGTCGCCGAAGTTGATCGTTCCGCAATTGAGCGTCGCCATTTCCGGCTTGCACGCGAGTCCTCCGAGACGTTCGTCGATGGACATGCCCACGGCACCTCCCGTCGACACTTGCACGATCACGTCGGTCTTTTCGCGAATGCGTGCGATCGCTTCGCCAAACAGTTCGGCCGATTGTGACGGCGTTCCATCGGCGTTGCGCACGTGCAGATGAATCACCGATGCGCCTGCATCTCGGCATCGAGCTGCTTCATCCGCGAGTTCCCGGGCGGTGATGGGCAGATGCGGCGTGTGTTCGCGCGTGACTTCCGCACCGACGATCGCGGCGGTGATGACGAGCGGCGCTTCGGGCGGCGTGATGATCACTTGCGGCGCCGGTGTGATCACGGGACGAGGCTCGGGGAGTTTGGCGACGAGATCCGCTCCGGGGGACGAAAGAGCCGGTAAAACAAGGCGCGGACGCCGTTGCAGTTCTTTCGGAACGACGCAGGTACCTATGGCGCGACAAACCACGACGGGTTCGGCGTAAGCATCCGCGGCGGATGCGGCGACATCGGGTGAACGCACGTTCGCCACGACTTTGCGCGCTTCGAACGCCATCGTGCGCGACGTGTTGCCGACTTTCGTGATGACGCCCGTTGCTTCGATGTAGTCACCGGCGCGAACCGGTGCGAGAAACTCGATGGCTTCGTAGGCTCGAAACAAACCTTCGTCGCCGTCGAGGCGGATGAGCAGTTCTGTGGCAACATCGCCGAACAGACCAAGGACTCGCGCCCCGTCCACGAGTTCACCCGCGTAATGTGCTTCGTGCGCTGCAATGCGGACACGCAGCGTTACGGTAAGACCCAATCCGTTGCTCATGATGGGAGACTCGTTACTCGACCGCCCTTCGTCAACAAAGGAAACGCGCGACCACCCTTCGAGCGTTCAGAAAATCGATGACGTACATAGATGCAAAAAATCTTCCCCATCACGTCGGGATCATCATGGACGGCAATGGGCGATGGGCCGAGCTCCGGGGCGAACCTCGTGAAAGCGGCCACAAATCGGGCAGTGCCGCGGTTCGTCGGGTCGTTCGTGTCGCTCGACGCTTGGGCCTGACGGCCCTGACGCTCTACGCGTTCAGCGAGCAAAACTGGGCGCGACCTCCGGGCGAAGTCGATGCCCTCATGGGTTTGCTCGAAGAGTTTCTCGTATCGGAACGTGACGAGATCTTGGACAACCACATTCGTCTCGTCGCCATCGGCGACCTCGATCGTTTGCCACCGTTTGTCCGGCACGTACTCGATCCGCTGCGCGATGCATCCGAACAAAACACCAAGATGACGCTTGCGCTCGCGTTGTCTTACGGCGGCCAAGAGGAGATCGCGCGAGCGGCTCGGGAGCTCGCGATCGAAGCGAAATCGGGGCTGATCGATCCATCCGCGATCGACACTCGTACGCTTGCGAAACGTTTGCCGAGCCTCGGCGTGGGCGAACCGGATCTCATCATTCGCACCGGTGGCGAACATCGCATCTCGAACTTCTTGCTCTTCGGCGCGGCGTACGCGGAGCTGGCCTTCACCGACGTGCTTTGGCCGGATTTTACCGAGGAGGATTTTTTCGGAGCGTTGGCGAGTTACCAAAAGCGAGAACGACGCTTTGGGCGTTTGCCGACGCGTGCTACGGAGGTTCAAACGAACTCGCCGCGTGGTGAGTCTGCGAGGGTTTGACCTTGGCTCGATCGAACCTGACAAACCGGCTGTTGTCCGCGCTCGTTGCCATACCGGCGCTCTTGGCCCTGATTTATTTCGGGCCGCCTTGGGGATGGGCGTTGTTTCTCGCGGTGGCGCTCGTCGTCGGAGCGCTCGAATTTTTCGCGATGACCCATCCGACCGATCGCGTGTCGCAAGTGATCGGCGTCGTTCTGTCACTCGCCGTGTACGGGATGTTCTGGGGGTTTGGCACGGACGCACGTGTTCTCTTGTCCGTGTTGCTCGTCTACCCGATGGTCGCGTTGTTCGTGACGCTCGTGCGTCTTGGCGCGAACGAAACGACGGGCATGCGGGCCTTCGCGATGATGTTCGGACCGATGTGGGTCGGCGGAGGATTGGCGACGTTGGCGCTCGTGCGGCGTGATGCCGGCGATTCGGGGCCCGGGTTTGTCATTCTGGCCCTCGTGTTGTCATGGTTCAGTGATACGGGCGCGTATTTTGCGGGTCGGTTCCTGGGCAAACACAAACTGTATGAAGCGGTGAGTCCGAAGAAGACGGTCGAAGGTGCGATCGGTGGACTCACCGCGGCGATCGTCGGTGCGATCGTCGGACACTTTTTCTACTTGCGCACCGTGCCGCTCGATCATGCGATCATCTTGGCGATCGTCGCGGGCGGACTCGGACAAGCGGGAGATCTCGGCGAATCGATGCTCAAACGATCGTTTGGCGTGAAAGACTCGGGTGGGATCGTCCCCGGCCACGGTGGCATCCTCGATCGCGTCGACGCGCTCATCGTCACGGGTGCGTTTGGGTATGTGTACACGTTGTGGTTTTGGCCGCGTCCCTGACCGCGTAATCACTGATGCACGTCATGATTCACGCGCCGCAGCGCGTAATGGAGCACTGCACCATCCATGAATATTCGGGAACTTCGGGTTGTTGTTTCGACGCTTGGCATCGTGCGGCAAAGCGATGCGTGGACGCAGTTTTTACGCGTTTCGGTTGAGTGATGAAAAAATTGAAAAGCCCCGGGCCTCAGATTAGAAAGCGCCGCATGGATAACCAACAAGGCGCAAACGCGGGCGATTCAAAGGCCCACAAGTACGATTTTTTCAAGGTCGTTCAGGGCTATCTCGAAGAGGCATCCAAGGCCGTCGGTTTGCCCGATTATATTGAGACAATCCTCAGCCAACCGAAGAACGAGATCATCATCAACTTCCCCGTGAAGATGGATGACGGCAACATTCGTCTCTTCAAAGGCTATCGCGTTCAGCACAACAATCTTCTCGGCCCTTACAAGGGCGGCATTCGTTATCACGAGTCTGTTTCGCTCGACGACGTCAAGGCGCTCGCGGCGATGATGACGTGGAAGTGCGCGCTCATGAACTTGCCCCTCGGTGGTGGCAAGGGCGGCGTGAAGTTCGATCCGAACAAGGTTTCAGCGGACGAACTGCAACGCATCACGCGTCGATTCTTCCACGCGCTCGGCAACAACATCGGTCCGGACACGGACGTTCCGGCGCCGGATGTCGGGACAAACGCGAAGACGATGGCGTGGGCGATGGACACGTACATGAACACGGTCGGTCACGTGTTCCGTCAATCGGTCAAGGGCGTCGTCACGGGCAAACCCGTCAGCTGCGGCGGTACGCTCGGTCGTGAGAAAGCCACGGGCCAGGGCCTCGTGTACTGCATCATCGAATGGGCTGCCGAGCGCGATGTGAAGCTCGAAGGCGCCACGCTCGCGGTGCAAGGCTTCGGCAACGTCGGTTCGTTTACGTCGTTGATCCTCTCGCGCCTCGGTGCTTCGACGATCGCGGTCGGTGATCACTCGGGTTACTTGTACAACCCCGAAGGCTTCAACCCGCACAAGCTCCAGGATTACGTCAAGAAAAACAAGTCGATTGCGGGCTACCCCGGTGGCAAGCAGATCTCGCGCGAAGAGTTTTTCAAGATCAAGTCGGACATCTTCATCCCGGCGGCTCTCGAAAATCAGGTCGGCGAAGAAGAAGCTCGCGTGTTGCAAACGCGTCTCGTCGCCGAAGGCGCCAACGGCCCCTGCTCGCCCGAAGGCGAGAAGATCCTCCTCGAGCGCGGTATCGACATCCTCCCCGACGTTCTCGCGAACGCCGGCGGCGTGACCGTCAGCTACTACGAGTGGGTTCAGAACAAGCGTTCCGAGTTCTGGACATTGGAAGAGGTCGACGAGCGTCTCGAGAAGGCCATGAAGCGCGCGTATCGCGAAGTGGTCGAGATGGCGCGGCAAAAGAAGTGCTCGATGCGTGTTGCGGCGTATGCCGTCGCGCTTCAGCGCATTGCCGCGGCGTACGGCGAACGCGACATCTTCCCCTGATCGTCGCGCATAACGATCCGAATCCGACCACGAACGTAGTGGTAGTTCGAGACAAACCCTGAGCTCGAATGTGGGGGTGATTGGCAAAAATCACCCCCACATTGCATTTTTCTGCTTTTTCATTGACTCCGCCGCCCCGACGCGCTTTCGATGCTCCGATCAAAGGGGCAATCATGAACGTGCGCGCTGGTTTGTTGTTCATTGGAGTGACGTTGGCAGGTTGCGGGGGAACGCCGCCTCCGCCGGTCGTTCCCGATGGGGAATACGAATACGAATTCAAATACGACAAGACCGGCGAACCGCTGTCTGTAAAGGGCCAATCATTCACGTACACGACAAACGAGCGGGTCGAAGTCGCGCAACGCGAAATCTACGACTCTCAGGGTCGACGCGTGGGCTCCGACCGCCTTTATGCGAATCAACAAGTCGCCCATCGCGGATATGAATGGGACGTGTTTCAAGGTTCCAAACGCATTGACGTGCTCAGCGCATTGCATATCGCGCGCGATGACGCGTTCCGCAAAGCGTTCAACAAGCGCATAACGCAGATCAACGAGGACCGGGAAAATGCGTTGCCGTATTACGAAAAGGCAATGAAAGATACGGCCGGAGCCCGCACGCTTGGTATGGGGCTCGGCATTGCCGGTGTTGCTGCGGGTTTGGCCATGCTCGTCGTGGGCGCGGCGGTGACGCCGGATAATGAAAGTCCGAGCGCCGTATGGATTTGGGTGCCCACGGGCCTCATCATCGTGGGCGGTGTGGGTTTTGGCATTATGGGAGCGGCGAACGGCAAGCGCACGGCTGCTGCGGCGAAAGCGCAAGCGATGGCGAATTCCCAGGTATCGCCGGGAGATTTCCCGCGTTTGACGACGGAAGCTTATGTGTCGGAGGTCGCCGACCGATACAATGCCGGAATTTCCGCTCCGCCGCCTCCGCCGAAAGACACCAAGAAAAAGAAGCCGAAGCGCTGAATTTCAACAAGAGAGCAACGGGAAGCCGGCGAATGATCGCATCATGAGGGACGGACAGCCATGAACATGCGTCCTGGGTTCCTGCTGATTGGAATAACGCTTGTCGGTTGTGGGGCGACGCCGCCTCCGCCGGTCGTTCCCGATGGGAAATACGAATATGCGTTCAAATTCGATGCAACCGGCGAGCCGCTTTCGGTCAAAGGGGAAACATCGACGTACACGACAAACGAGCGTGTCGAAGTGGCGCAACGTGAAATGTACGATTCCCAGGGACGTCGTATAGGTTCCGACCGCATCTATGCCAATCAGGTGGTGACGCGTCACGGGTACAATTGGTACGTCTATCGAGGTTCCACGCGCATCGACACGCTCAGCGCCCTGCACATTGCGCGTGACAAAGCATTTCTCGAGGCATTCGACAGACGTATTGCCAAGATCAATGAAAATCGTCAAAACGCGTTGCCTTATTATGAAAAGGCGCTGAAGGATACGGCCGGCACGCGAATGCTTGGCACTGGTCTGGGCATTGCGGGTTTGGGAGCGGGAGCTGCACTGCTCATTGCCGGCATACTTCTGAGGCCCGAGGGGCAGGGCAATGTCAACGTGGGCTATGTTTATGGCGCAACCGGGCTTTTTTTATTGGGTGGCGCCGGTTTTGGCATCAGGGCGGCCGCAAATCGGAAACGGGCGAACGAAGCGGCCAAAGCGCAGGACATGGCGAATTCCAAGCTGAGCGATTACGATTTTCGCGATTTTACGACGGAGCCGTACGTATCGTCCGCAGCAAAGCGCTACAATGCCTCTTTGGCCGCTCCAGAGCCGCCGCCTCAACAAGACACGAAGAAGAAACCAAAACGCTGAGATTGGGTTTTATCCGACAACCGCTTTTCGCCCCGCCACGGAAAGCTCCGTTCCCGCCGTCGATTGTTTCCACTTCACATACCCGAGCGCCCAAATCGCCGGTTTGTCGGCGCATTGCGACGTGCTCGTAATGGTTCCGACGGACGTACCATCGGGTAAATGGATATCCGTGGAATTCGCAAGAGGTTCGTCGCCCTCGATCTGGAGCCGGACGATCTTCTTTTTCACGTGTCCGCGCATTTGCAGCATGAACACGGCTTCTTGACCCAAGTAACAGCCTTTTTGGAAAGAAACGGCCAAGTGTTCGAGCGCCGCTTCTTGCGGATAGTTGTCGTCATTGAAGTCGACGCCCCATCGAGCCACGCCGATTTCCACACGCAGTTTGTCCCACGTCGATTCGTCACCCACGACGACGGGGACCGATTTCTCTTTTTGCAATCGAGCTTCGATCGCGTCCGCCGTATTCTTTTCCAGCACCAGAGCCGCGCCGCCTTTTCCGGTCATATCGATCGCGGCCGTACCAGCCGCTCCGTGCGCGCGGGCGATCGTCAAAAGCTCTTTGGCATGCGGTCCATGCGCCAACGTCCAGGTAAAACCATCGGAGTCGTCTTCGATGTCGACGTCCTCCATGATGACGTATTTGTCAAAATGCCCGCTCAGCAATTCGAGGCGATCTTTGGTCACGCCGAGCAAAATACGTTTGTCGTCGACGACGATGAAGACTTCGGCCGTCAGTTTCCCATTTTTGCCCACGACAAACCCATACGCACCTTCGCCGTCACGTGTTTTGGCCAGGTCGCACGTGACCATTCCATTGAGCCACGTCAGCCGGTCTTTTCCGGTAATGACCAGCGTGCCCAGCGAGGGCGTCCGAAGAAGCAACGCGCCTTCATGAAGCGCTCGGCGTTGGAGTTGGATGTCGGTCGTCATGTCGGGACAGTCTTTTGGGGCTTGCTCGAGGACTTGGCAACTGATTTTCGTATTTGTTTGCGTGTGGGGGCAAATCCGTCCAGCCACGAGGCGTGTCATCCACTATGATGACCGAACGAAATCTTGAACGTCTTCAAGGGAGTTAGCTGATGAACCGCACGTCGTACTTGGTTTGGGTTCCTTTGGCCGCTTTTGCGCTCGGAGGGGTTTTCGCAACGAGCTGTTCCGACGGCGGATCGAGCTCCTCATCGAATACTCGAGACGACGCCGGTGTTGCCGGCGCCGGCGGGGAAACCGGAGGTCAAGGGGGTCAAGGGGGCGATGGCGGTGGATTCATTCCCGCGGGTGGATCGGGTGGAATGGGTGTTGGAGGCATGGGCGGTTGCGGCGGAATGGGCTGCGGGCCGATTTGCGGCAATGGGCTCATCGAACCGGGGGAAGTCTGCGACGACGGCAATGCGACGCCTGGTGACGGATGCACGGGTAATTGCGATGCGGTTGAAAACAACTTCGCGTGTCCCGTGCCGGGAATGCCTTGTGTCACCACGGTCGTTTGCGGCGACGGCAAAGTCACCGGGACGGAGACGTGCGACGACGCCAATACAATGCCGATGGACGGTTGCGACGCTGTTTGTCAGATCGAAATGGGTTGGAAGTGCATCGATATCGGCGCGGCATGCGAAGCGGCGGCGTGCGGCGATAACATCATCGTCGGCAAAGAAGAATGCGAAGACGGCAATATGGTCTCCGGCGACGGTTGCGACATGAATTGCCAGCTCGAAGTAGGCTGGGTTTGTCCTGTTGGAATGCCTTGTCGACAAACCGTTTGTGGCGACGGTATCGTCGAAGGAAAAGAACCTTGCGACGACGCAAACAACGATATGGGCGACGGCTGCACGCCTTTCTGCCAACGCGAACCGGATTGTTCGATGGGCGCTTGTAAATCCACCTGCGGTGATGGATTGAAATTGCCCGGCGACAACGAACAATGCGACGACGGTAATTCAGCCAATGGTGACGGTTGTTCGTCGACGTGTCAAATCGAAATGGGCTACGGATGTATGGACGTTTTGCCCAATGCCGGCAATACGCTCGAAGTGCCGATTGTTTTGCGTGACTTCAAGGTTGCTCACCCGGATTTCGAGGATTTCCTTGGCGACGATAAGGGCATTGTCATGAATGACCTCGGCATGGACGGCAAACCCGTGTACGCTGGGAATCCGACGACGCCGACGACGTCCGGCAAAGCAAATTTCGATCAATGGTACCGCGATGTGGCCGGGACGAACATGACCGTCTTGCAAAAGCTGACGCTGAACAAGCTCATGAACGGAGGCTACCAATACAACAATTCCAACTTCTTCCCGCTCGATGGTATCGGCTGGGGCAACGAAGGTAATGGGAACAATTTCCACTTCACGAGCGAAGTGCGGTACTGGTTCCAATACAAAGGCAACGAGCAGCTCGATTTCACGGGCGATGACGACGTTTGGGTCTTCGTCAACAAGAAGCTGGCCGTGAATCTCGGCGGCGTGCACGGCGCCCAGTCGGGAGGCATTCTGCTCGATGCGAATGCGGCGATGACGTTCGGCTTGGAGCTGGGCAAGATCTACGAGACGGTCGTTTTTCAAGCCGAACGACATACGACACAATCCAATTATCGCCTGACGCTTTCCAATTTCGACAACACGAAATCCGTTTGTCAAAGCGTATGCGGTGATGGTATCAAAACGCCGAACGAAGCGTGCGACGATGGCGTCAACAATGGCGGTTATGGATCCTGCACGATGGATTGCAAAAAAGGACCGTATTGCGGCGACGGCATCGTGCAAATGGCCGACGGTGAAGAATGCGACGACGGCGTGAATTTGTCGCCTTATGGCGGATGCGCTCCGGGCTGCAAGAACGGAGCGTCTTGCGGTGACGGCAAAATCGACAGCTTGTTCGGCGAAGTTTGCGACGATGGCGTCAACGACGGCGGTTACAACGAATGTGCCATGGGCTGCAAGCTCGGGCCCCGCTGCGGCGACGGCGTGATTCAAGCCGACGTCGAGCAATGCGACGATGGGAACAAAGTCCCCGGCGACGGCTGCAACCAAACGTGTCAATTCGACGGCCCGAAGTGACAAACTTGTAGCCGTGTCAAGCCGGGTTTCACCCGGACCCACCCGGGGCTCCGCGCCCCTCCAGTTTGTGTTTTGGGGCTTCGAGTCGCCTTCGGCGCTCTGCGCCCCAAACCCCCGCGCAAGGGCCCAGGCCCTTGACCCTTGTATTGGTTTGTCCGCTACGCGGTC
>CAYSYX010000062.1:0-4788 GCA_964435055.1 uncultured Polyangium sp.
GCCTGCACCTGAGCGAGCTGGTATTCACGCATCCGCAGACGAATCGACCGCTGAAGGTACGTGCGCCCATGCCGGTGTTTTTCCGGGATTGGCTCGAAGGGACAAACGCTTTCGCCAATGCCGAAATCATCGAGCGGCGATTGCGGGAAGCCGCCGAACGACGTCTGGGTATCGCGCGTCTTTCGGGAACGAATTGTTTTCGCTTGGCCAATGCCGAAGCGGACGGTTTGCCCGGCGTAACCGTCGATCGATATGGCGATTTATTGGTGGTATCGCTTTATGAAGAAGACGCGGCGGCCGCCCGGGAAGTGCTTTTCGATGCGGCGATGCAACTCGGAGCGGCGGGGATATACGTCAAAAATCGCCCCAAGCACGCAAGTCGTATCGTCGACGGGCACAAGGAAGAATTCGCGCCCAAAGATCCGGTGCGTGGGGAGCCGCATCCCGATCCGTTTGTCGTACAGGAACACGGCCTTCCGTACGAAGTGCGTCTCGGAGATGGTTTGTCGACGGGCATTTTTCTCGACCAACGGGAAAATCGAAGGCGCATCAAGGAAATGTCCAGCGGTTTGTCCGTTGCGAATTTGTTCGCCTACACCGGAGCATTTTCCGTGGCGGCAGCTGCGGGTGGAGCCAAGTCCACGCTCACGGTGGACGTTTCTCGCGGGGTGCTCGAATGGGCCGAGAAAAACCTGGAACGTATCGGAGCCGACCCGGCGAAGCATCGCGTGCTCGAAGCGGACGTCATGAAGTGGCTCGAGTTTGGCGCAAAAAAAGATGGGCCTTTTGATCTTGTGATTTTGGATCCGCCCAGTTTCGCGACGACGAAGCAAAGCCGTTTCTCGGCCGAAAGCGATTACAAGAAATTGGCGGCGATGGCCATGCGCGTGCTCGCTCCCGGCGGCCGATTGTTGGCGTGCACGAATCACAAGGGCATCGGTCACGGAAAGTTTCGGCGGGCATTGCAGGACGCGGCGGGATTGGCCGGACGAACGATCGCACAAATCAAGGATTGGCCCGATCCGGAAGATGTTCCGGCCGAGCCTGGAAAAGACGTGCAACTCAAGTCAGTTTTTGTGGTATTGGATGGATCGCCGCGACGTTAGGTGGCTGGTGTCAAACGTCGCGAGCGACCGAAAGCTAGGGCGACGGAGCGAGGAATCCAGCAGGATTTTGAGCGATGTCGACCGACGATTTCGGGCGCGCAGCAGTTTGACACCAGCCACCTAGGTCGTCACGTCCAACTCAGGAAGGACAAACCTCATGGCTCGACATCTTCTGTTCACGATTTCGTCGTACGCGTACATGGAGCCGCATTTCTTGGCGGCCGGAGACTTCGATCGCGGACAAATCGTGCACAAGACGTTTCCCGACGGCGAACGATATCTTCGTGTCGCCGATGATCCGTGGGGCCGGGATGTCGTTTTGCTGGGCGGAACGCCGCATGACCTGGATTGGCTCGAGCTTTATGATTTGGGTTGTGCCATCAGCCGCAATGGTGCGCGATCTTTGTCGATCGTGATGCCGTATTTCGGTTATGCCACGATGGAGCGCGCGGTTTTACCGGGTGAAGTCGTGACGGCAAAAACGCGCGCACGTCTCATTTCGGCGATACCTCCGTGCGAAGGCGGCACACGCGTGTATCTCTTCGATCTGCACACGGACGGCATTCCGTTTTATTTCGGAGACAGCCACGTCACGCACCATCTCTACGGCGCATCGCTCATTACCCGGGTTTTGCAAGAAAAAATGGCCGGTCGCGAATACATTCTCGGCGCAACCGACGCGGGTCGAGCAAAATGGGTGCAGAGTTTGGCGCGCGATCTGGGCGTCGAGCCGGCTTTCGTCTACAAAAAGCGCGATTCGGACACGGGAAAACTCGCCATTACGGGCGTGAATGCCGACGTACGCGGGCGGGAAGTCGTCATTTACGACGACATGATTCGAACCGGATCGTCGTTGATTCAAGCAGCAAAAGCTTATCTCGGCGCCGGAGCAACCAAGTGTCATGCCATTGCGAGCCACCTGATTTTGCCCCCCGGAGCCCTCGACAAACTTCGCGACAGCGGTTTGTTCGAGCATATCTTGGGCACGGATTCGCATCCGGGCAGTCAGCAACTGGCAACCACCAACGGCGCGATCACGTCGGTCGCGGACGTGTTCGTCAAAGCGATTAATCGCACCTACCGCGTGTAGCCAAACACGAGCGATTGACGCAGGATCCACCGGGCGTCGCGCATTTCGTTGCGACAATTTGGATCCCTTCAGCAAAACGGACTACAACGTCCCGCAGTGTCTTCCGAAGCCCCTGCCCCATCGATGAGCCCGGTTCGCGCAAGTCGTCCTTTCAAGGCCTTGTGCCTGGTCCTCATTCTCTTTTTGTTCTCGCAGATCCTGCTTTACGGCCACGGACGTGACCAAGGCATTTATTCGGTCGTTGCTCGAACGGTGCTCGAAGGCGGCATGCCGTATCGCGACGCGTGGGATTTCAAGCCTCCGGGCATTTTTATCGTGTTCGCGATTGCTCGAGCATTTTTTGGGTCGGGTGATTGGCCCATTCGAGTGCTCGAAGTCGTGGGCCTGGGCCTGACGGGCCTTGGTTTGGTGGAATTGACGCGACGTTATTGGAACAATGAGCGAATCGGGCTGATCGCGGCCGTCGTGATGACGTTGATTCACGCGCAGCTCGAATTTTGGCATACCGCGCAACCGGAATCCTTCGGCGGAATGCTGACGATCGCGGCGCTCTTATTTGCGCCTCGACCGAACAAAGAAACGACCTCCCGAGATTGGTTTGTCTCGGGCGTGTTGTTTGGCCTGGCCGGGTTGCTCAAGCCGCCGCTGGCCGGAGGAGCGTTGATTCCGCTCGTCGTGTATGCGTGGATGCAAGCGCGCACGCAGGATCCCGCGCCCGCATGGAAAACGACATTGCGATCGCTGGTTCGTCCGACGTTGTTCGTGGCGGCCGGAGGCGCGACGCCCATTGTTTTGTGCCTCTTGTGGTTTGTCGCGCGCGGAGCTTTGGGGGATTTACATCGCGTCTTGTTTGTCTTTACGCCCCATTACACGGCGCTCGGGTGGAAGGACGCCACGATCACCGGGATGACGTATTATTCGTTCACCGAATGGCTCCAGCAATATGGCAGCGTGCCGACGGTGGGCCTTTTGTTGGCGTTGGGATATGGTTTCAGCACCAAGGAAAAACCCTTGGCTTTGTTGGCGATCGGTATCGTCGCGATGCATCTCGTCGGCGTGACGATGCAAGGCAAGTTTTTCCCGTACCATTACGGCGCCACGTGGCCCGTGACGGCGCTGCTTGCGGGTTATGGGTATCATCGATTGCTGGAACAAGCGACGACGCGCAAGTCGAAAATTGCGTATTGGGTCTTCGTCCTCATCGTCGTTTTCTGTCGAACGGCCGCGAAAGACGTTGCGGAATCGTATCTGAAGCGCACGATTCGCCGCGTGAAAATGGTCGCCGGAGGGCTGAAAGATCAGCGCACGCGGGACGAGCTCGCCAGCATTGCCGATGTGAATTGTATGCGCAATCGGGCGGTGGCGAATTTGCTGCGCGAAAAAGTTCCTGCGAATCGACCCATTTTCGTGTGGGGTTTCGAGCCTCAGATTTACGATCTGGCGGATCGCAAAGCCGCCTCGCGTTATATTTACGACGTACCTCAACGCGTCGAATGGGCGAAAGAAGAGCACCGAATCGTACTGATGAACGATTTGCAAAAAACGCCGCCGGCGGCGATCGTCATCGAGCGTCACGATGTTTTTCCGCACGTAACGGGCAATGCCTTCGGCTCGGCGGATTCATTAAAAGACTTTCCCGCGCTCCAGAACCTCATCAAAGAAAAATACACGTTGGTGACGACCATTGAAGACATGGATGTGATGCTCGAGCGGTAATCACCGCCATTCCTTCGACGAAGGGCCATCAAAACCGCACGTCGGTCAATCCACGCGCCATCCACACGGGGTTCTTGTCGGCGACGCCATCAAAGGCGTTTTCCGGCAAAAAGACGCCGCCTTCCGCCCCCACGAACAACTGCACCCGCTTGCCCAGCTTGAATTGATACCGAACGGAAACGTCGACCTCCTGGCCGAGCATGCGTGAATTCGGTGTTCGATTGCCGTACGACATGTTGTAGCCGCCATTTTTCGCCGTGTTGTACGGATCGACGACGTCGGTATCGGCCCGCGCCACGAGCCACCCCGCCCGCAAATCCAATGGTGGAATGGGGCGCCAGCGAATCGTCGGATGAAAATACGTCGCATTGGATACCGCACCTTGATTGATCAAATGCCGTGCTCCTGCCGGAGGTATCCCGGTCAAACCCGGATCGGCCAATCGATCCACGGATCGAGCCGTGAGCATGGGCAAGTATTGATCGAAGAGAATCAAGCCGACGTTGTAATCGCTGTTGAACGAAAATTGGTGAAAACGAGCGTCCTGCGCGTCTTGATCGCCGCTTGCGTAGCCCACTTCGAGCTTGGTCGTCGTATGCGCCTGGTCATTGTCGTAGCGCAATCGCCATACGCCGCCGAAACTCGTGACCGTGGCCCCATTTTTGAAGGTTTGCTCCTGATACGGCCGCGTTGTATTGCCGCCGATGAAGGCCATTTCCGTTTCGAATTGCAGCGACTCGACCGCCTGGGGATCCGTCAAGAAAAACCGCCCGTACATGTCCACGATTCCAACGTGCACGCCCGGCGATTGCGGATGGCCGGGATCGTCGCGGTCCCATTGCTTTCGTTGCGACACGAAAAACCCAAGCTCGGCGC
>CAYSYX010000062.1:4798-30116 GCA_964435055.1 uncultured Polyangium sp.
GTCTGTTTTGGTGCGCATACCCGCGACCCATGCGACCGCTACATCACCGTCGATGAGCGACGCATTGTCGTCACGAAAGGGCACATCAACCGCCGCGAACAGAGCCATGTTTCGAATGCCCGCGGGCACGTCGTACCGGTAGGCCCAGGGCCGCGAAAACAACCCAATGCGTTCGACGAGGCTGCCTTGGTACGCGTCGCCGAATTGCGCTTCACCGGCCCCGTCATTGGCAAGCAGGCCCAATCCCCAATTAAATGATTGTTGACCAAGGATCAAGCGTCCCGCGGGAGTATCGAATTGAACATACGCTTTGCGCGGCAACACGATGGCCCCTCCGAACGCCTTGTGCCGCGCAAATCGAAACGAGTCCTCGCCGCGTACGGTCCCGACATCCGTGTAATCGCCGGCAAATTGTCCATTCAACGCGTCGATTTCCAGCACCGCCGATATTCTCGGACCGAAATCATAACGGCCTCCGGCGATCAAACGCGATTCGCCCCATAAAGAACGTCCCGCGGTTGTGCCCAGCGAATCGAGCGAAAAGTCTTGCATTCCCACGACACGAAGCCGCGCGTGACCATAAACCTCCCACTTCGTCATGTCCGGCATTTGCGGCTCCGGGTCGGCCCCTCGTGGTCGGGGGTCAAAAACCACACGCACACCGGTTTCCGCGTATGCATGGCGCGAAACCAACACGTATAGACAAACCCCGGCGGTCAGCAAGCATTTGCGCGAAATCACCATTCGTTCCTCTCGAGCGGGCATTCGATGTCGCCGATTGAGCAATGCCGTCATGGACAGGTCGCGTGTTCACGCGTCTGCATCCCAAGTGCCTGCGCGCATGACGCCGAACACACGCGAATTTGCGTCCCCATGGCATTGTCGCAAGGCGCGTCTTCCGCAAACCAAAGTGGTTTACCTTCGAGCGCATACGTCGGCGTCGTCGAAGCCGAGCAATCGCAATCGACGGGGATATCCACGACATTTCCGCCGGTACGCATGAACAACGAAACGAAATTCACCGCATGCGCATCGGCATCCCAGGAGCGGTTCTTTTGCGCATTCCAAATGCCGTGTTGTCCGTGTGGAAATAAATAGGGGATACGCATGGCGTCATTTGTCCCGTCATTTCGTTTGTGCGTGGCGCGCAGGCCCTTACCCACCGGTTCGCCCGGGGGCGTGAAGCGCTGGTCCGGTCCGGTTTTGCAAGACAAATCGCCATCCTGCAAATCCGTGCCTTTGCAAGGATAATTGCTGCGTCCTTCGCTTAGATTGTCGATGTCGTAGATCGCTTCGTCCGCGTCGGTCAAACCGTCATAACGCCGCAATCGGTGCAGATTCTCCATGACATGCGTCGAAATGAGGTGCTGGTCCATGCTTTCGCCATAACGCGGATCGGGAACGAACAATTGTCGCCAGCCATATTCCGGAGCAATGCTCGGATCGCGTTTCCAAGACCCCAACAGGCCGGCCATGCGGGCCGTCGTAATGGCCGTATTGACCGGAACGACCATATCGCCGGCAGTGGGCAAAACCAGAACGTGATTACGTCCGGGCCAAGCATTGGGGTCGTAACTCGTGTCGAGCGCGTATTCGTAATAATAAGGCGACCACGCCGCGGAATCGGCGGGATCCATCGTCGTCTGGGCGATTCCGATAAAGCGGCGGAATTCAGGTGAATTACGGCGCAAGGCCATACCTTTGGCCATGGCCACGAGCGGCGCACCTTCGGGATATTCGGTGCCTTGAAATGCCACCGTTGCAAGGAACGAAGCGACCTCGGTCATTTCTTCGCCGGTACCCGCATGCTGGAACGTTTTTCGCGCCCCCGTTTGTCCGTCATAAACACGAATCACCAAACGATCGCCGAGCTTGGGCGTGTCGTTGAAGGTCACGGACGTCAAAATGGGTTCGTCATCGCCGGGACCCAAGAGCAGCGGACGTCGTTCCAAAGGTCCCAGCGCATCAGCCGCCACGGCAACGCGGAATGTACCCTGTGCTGATACCGTGACAAACCGGCTCGCCTGCTTGTCGGCATTGTAGAGTTCAATACGGTCCCCAGGCGCGATACCTTTGACGCGACCGAAATCGATACGCGCTCGATTTTGCACGTCTCCCGTCAGAAATGACAAAGCCACGACGCCGTCATCGTAGGGCTTGCCTTTGTCCGAAGCTCGATATCCCGCGACAAACGGTCCCAGCATCGGCAGAAAAACTTGCGTCGGCAATCCGCCCACGGTTGAACGAAGCGTGACGTCGGTCAAACCCGCACCACCTGAAATAGGCACGGTCGCGTCGACAGCCGGTTCTGCGCCTCCGAGAATTCCCGTAATGAGCCCGCCCATCGAAATACCCCACAATCCAATGCGCCCCTGGGAACCTCCGATGTCCGGTTTGCCGTCGCCGTCGAAATCGCCGAGGATGCCGCCGTCTTTGGCTTTGTGCACACCGTCCATATTGCGCAAAATGCGGACGAATTGCATGAACTCGAGCGCCGATTGCGTGAGCATGTCGCGCGTATGAAACAAGTCGGCCGAATAAATATCACCGCCCGAATCTTCTTGTCCGTCGTTGTTCAAATCGCGATCGCGGCCCTGGAAAAACGCTTCGGGGAAGTTTTTCGCTTGATACGATTCGAGCTCCGCGGCCACCGAAGCGCCGAGGCCTTTCAATTCAGCCAATATCGCCCGACCTCCGTGACCGGGTGAATCCAATGCGCACGCCGCCATGCCCAAAGCATTTTGACGCCCCATATAGGAGGTGACTTCCGCACGAACCGACCCATACCCGTGCGAATACACTGCAACGGGAAACGGAGCGCAAAATGGTTTTCCTTCGGGATTGCCGGCGGAACAAGAAGTATCGAGTTGCGGGGGCAAACTGCACCAAAACGTGACGCGATCCGTTCCATACGTGGCTTTGCCGGTCAACGGATCCAGCTCGAAGCTTTCGTCGGAATCGTCGGGATAATGCGGCGTCGCGCGACCTTGTTTGTCGACGACGAAATACGGAACGGGAAACGATCCGTAAATCAAGCCGCCCATGGTCGTATTGTCGGCGGAAAATGCGCACATGTTGGGACCGTATTCGCTGATGCCTTTTTGCCAATACAAGTTGACGGCATGTCCCGCACAACCACCCGGAAACATCTTACCCGCTCCGGCAGACAAACCATCGGGAGCAACCAATTCCAATGAATCGACCGGATATTCGGAAGCCAAGCGCGCCATGGGACCCGCGCCGTAAAACCCTTTGCGAATGGTTTCCAGTACCGTCGTTTGCGACCCCGTGGTGAACGTAAATGCAAATGCCACTTCCGACAAACCCAGATTCATACGCGGCAAGAATTCACCAATCGGCCGTAAGGCCTCCGTTTGGTCGCGATAATTCACCGCCGGAAATGGCGATTGCACAGCTCGACCCGCAACGTCCTTCAATCGGTTCGTCAACACGACCGCGTGCGTGCATTTCTGTTCGAGCGGCCATACGGGGCGCATGATCAACGTATTGCTTTCGCGCTCCCAGAAGGTCAACAAATGGTCCGCAATACAGCGGTCATATTCGACCGATCCTTCGGTCAATGCCGCACACGCGTACGGATCGTCCAGATTGGCCACATCGAGCGTCCCATCATCGTCGATGTCTTCGCCCGGATCCAAGAGCCCATTTTGATTTGCATCTTCATTACGCTCTTCGAAGATGAAGTTGTTGTACGTCCCGTTCGGATCGAACTCGACTAAGCGATTACCATCTTGATGCGGTTGATTGGGATCCGCATCCGGACGCGCGTGTTTGGCCAAGACAATCGGATAACGACCTCGCCCGAGGTCCATCGCGACCTCCTCGCCAAATCGTTGACACGTGGGATCGACGTTGAACACGTAAATGGCGTCGTCTCGAAAATCGTCATTGGCGTGACGCTTGCGCAAATCTTCGATATCGATGGCCCGGTCGAAGGCCACGGAAATTGGACCGGACACGCCAAACCCATCCAGCTTGTTGAACTTGGCCCGCAACGTCGATTCGAACCGCGTGGTTGCTTCGAGGCTGATGTTGAGTCGTCTGCCCGTTGGCGACGTCGGATCAAGCCGTGTTGCCGCATTGTTGGGCAGCGGAATATCCGGTAATGGTTTGGCTTCAATGTCCCAGCGAACGACGGGACCCCCCGTCACGCGCGTAGGCATGAGGCCGTCGGAAGATTCGGTGGAACAACCCACACAGAGAATCCCCACGAGCAATGTGCCATGGGAAAACAATCCTTGCCGTTCACGAAGAGTTCGTCCGCGCATGACGGGGCCAAGGGCACCATTTTACCAGTCACAATGTCAAGCGTTTTTCCAGAATCGTACATGACGCGACAACTGACGCAATGACGCAATGCGTGCAATTTGGCAATTCATGGCGCGGATTGCACGGATTCGTCAATTCCCTATAAGCTCTTAATCGCACTTCCATAAACGACTCGAGTATGCATCCGCATCAAGCGGATGGGCTGTACCATGGCTAACCAATCATATTCGGCACGATTTCATCGCACGGCTATTTACATATCCCAGTCCTGTACGATAAGCTGGTAGATAAGATGCCCAACCCTTTGGCTCCCGGGGCAAGTGTTCAAGTTGGAACACATATCATTCAGCGTGAAGGGCCCATCACGCGGGTCATCATGACCGGGCCGATTACCGTTGAACATGTACAGCGGTTTTTAGCGGAATATCAAGCCATGATTGATGAGCAGGGGTTTGTGCTCATCATGATGGATATGCGTGAAGGCGGCGATATGGCGATGCCGGCCCGTCGTTTGGCGAGTGAATGGGGCAGCAAACGCGGGCATTGCGTACGCTCGGCGGTTTTCGGGGCGCCGTTTTTCATTCGTAATGCGATTGAATTGCTCAACCGCGCCGCGCGGGTCATGACGGGAAATGCCCCGAAAATCACGTTCGTGCGCACGTATGAAGAAGCTCGTGATTGGCTCTTGGCGCAAGTGCCGCAACTTCCGTCAGAACGTTCGTCTGTCGAAACCAATCGGAAATCCACACCATGACGCCAAGCCGGTTGATTGTCATTTCAGGATCGTCGGGCAGCCGTAGAGAATATCGATTTTCCCATTGAGCGCCGACTTGGCGTCGTCACACGTTTTGCCATAAAGCAAGATCTGCTTTCCATCCGCGGAATAATCCCAGCCGTCCGCGTGACTCTTGTCTTGCGCAATTTGCGTGGGTTGCCCATTGATCGTGAGCTGCACGTTGACCTGCCCGGGATCGAAGGATCCATTGGCTTTGGGAATGTCATACGCACACGATAACGTCGCACCTCCCACGGCCGCCAATGCGGCTTCGAGCGCCGCGGCGAAGTCCGGCGACGTAGTCATGTCGTAATGGCAATAGTTCGGGCCTTGATTCGAACAGCCCATGGACGCGGACGTTTGTCCCGCCTCGGCAATACGCGACAAAATGGTGCGATAAGGACCAGAGCCCGGAGCTCCGAGGACAAACGTGCGAATTCCTTTGGCCGCGGCGGCCGAGACTTCCATAATGAGGGTTTCGTTGTCCGTCATCATTTCCGCCGACGTGCAAAACAAATCGCATCCGGCGCAGAAGGTGGCTTGACCGTCCGTCGCCAAAACCAAATATTTATTGCCGGGTATTTGAGCTGCTTCGAGCTGCTTGTAGGCGGCGGTCATTGCATCGTGCGTGGGTGTACCTCCGGCCGGAGCGATTGCGGCCAACGCCGTATTGATTGCCGCAAGCGACGACGAAATGGGCGCAAGCGCAACGTCGGGCATCTGCGGCACGCAACCCGTGGGATCTCCTGAAAAAGTACCCTTCCCCGTCGGATAATGCATCAGGCCCGCGCTGCTCGTCGAAGGCAATTGCCCAAGCGCCGGTTGAAGCTTCGACTTGAATACTTCCCAGCGTGATCCCGGCATAGGATCACCCGTTGCACAAACGGTATCCGTCGGGGCGCAATTCATGCTGCCACTCACATCGAGCTGAAACATGAGTATGGCCGGAGCAGCTTGCGCGCCGAATGTTTCGCTGAGACAAGCGGCGTCGGGATCGATGGGCGGCGTGCCGCCATCGAAATTGATATCGGACCCGCCCATCCCCGATCCCGCCGTACCTGAAGAGGATCCCCCGGTTCCTCCGGATTCTCCCGTCGAAGAAGATGAAGGGGTATTCGAGCTCGCGGCGCACGCGGCCATGAAAGCAACCATCGTCATCGTCGACCAGCCGATCCATCGTTTCATACAGGTACATCTCCATTCCAGCCGCAACGTCCCGGGGCTTGCTTCGTCGTATCTCGCACGTTGCCGAGAATGAAGTTACATTGCTGTTACATGGCTCGAACCGCTTTGCCCCGGCCCACGCTTGCGACGACCATCGCCGCCGTGCCTCGACGATTGCCAAAGGCGCTGTGGGCGCTACTGGTCCGAACCTGCGGCGTGCCCAAGACAAACCACGGCCTTTCTGCTCTGATCAGACGAGGACTTGTCGGGACAAACGACGCGGGTGAACGTCATTGGCTCGACAATACCGCGCGCAGCGCGCTCGAATCGCACTTGGCCGATCGCGATCCCGTCCTTTGGTCCCTCGCCCATCGAACCTGCGCGCGATTTTTCTCCCGGCGACGACAACACGGCGACATTTTGGAGGCCATCGAGCATCGGTTGATTTTGGGTGAACGCCTGCCCGCGTATCGTACGCTGGAATGGTTGCTCGAGGAAAACATCGATACGCAATGCTCGATGGAAGCAGCGCGCGCGATTGAGCGGGTGGTGGCCGAGCGCTGGGCAATTCCCACGTGGTTGCGTTATTTGCACGCCCGAGTTTTGGAACGTAATGGTTCGTGGCATGAAGCCATCGACGTGATTGAGCAATTGATCGCGGATACGACGAAGCGGCCGGAGGGCCGAATTCCTTCACCCGCCGCATTGGCGGCCGTCGCCGGTCAACTTGCCCTGCGTGCGAGTCGTATTCGCTGTGCCAAACGATTTTTACAAGTCGGCCACGAACTGTCGGAGGGCGAGGTTGGGCCGAGTTTGCTCATTTTGGAAGCTCGATTGGCCCTGGCTGAAGAGGATTTACCTCGGGCCGAACATTATTTTCGCAAAGCGGAACGAATGGCCGACAATCTTCACGATCGTGATCAATGCGCGGAAGCTCGCTCCGGATTGGGCGTCGTCGCCATGCGTTCGGGAAATCCGCACGAAGCGGCCGCTTGGTATCGCCGCGCATTGCCTGCGTGCGTGGGCGTTACGTCGCGCGCGGCGCGGGTCATGGCGAATTTGGCCATGGCTTTGACGATTTCCGGCGGTCATGACGAAGCGATTGGTTTATTTGAAGAGGCGATTCGAATGCGCAATCGATTGGGTGACATTCCCGGCGTCGCCAACAGTCTGGCCGCCTTGGCTTCGGCCCGCGAAGCGGCGGGAGATCGCGAGGGAGCGGCGGGAAACCTGGTCGAAGCTCGGCACTTGGCCGGACGAGCCGAAGACCTGGGACTCGTCGTGGAGATCCATTTACTCGAAACGCAACTGGCACTGCGCCGACATGATCACGCCTTGGCCCGAGCGGAATGGCAAAAAGCTCGTTTGGCGCGACGCACGCTCGAACATCCGGATCCGCTCTTGTCGGCAATGATCGAAGAAACTCAGGCGGAATTGTACTTGTCACGGCGTTCTTTCGTCGAAGCGCATCGCCACGCACGCGTGGCTTTCAAAATTTTCCGAAAAAACGGCGCTCATTATTTCGTGGCCAGAATTCGCCTCTTTTTTGCCCGCTGCCTCTTCAGCGCCAACCGCCCGCGATTGGCGCTGGCGCATATCGAAGCCATGGCGGGCCGAGCGATTTTGTCGAAATATACGTTTCCAACGACGCTCTTGGACAAACGTCTGCTGGAATTGGGCGCGCAGGCTTCATCACCTTACACCGCGGAATTTTGCCGCCAATTGCTCGGACAAACGACGCCGTCGCGCGCCGTGCACCCAATATTTCGGGATCAAGTGCGATTTCGTGTTTTGGATCGAAAAGGAACGCACCTGGTGAGCGAGCGCGAAGTCGACGCGATTCGGCAATCGCCGCCCCCGCTTTTGCTCGAT
Source organism: uncultured Polyangium sp. (assembly GCA_964435055.1). Lineage (GTDB taxonomy): Bacteria > Myxococcota_A > Polyangia > Polyangiales > Polyangiaceae > Polyangium. Next base: position 12,900 of record CAYSYX010000062.1, read on the forward strand.
GGTCCAAAGCAGCGCCTGGTCATTCGCGGAACGTCGGTGGGACTCGAAGGCAAACGCCTCATGGTACCATTGCTGCTCCTCTTCATGGAGCGTCCGACGTATGCATTCGATGCTCAGGAAATTCATCGCGACGTATGGGGCAACGACGCATTCGATGATTCCGCGGCATTGCGTGTACGCGTCGCGTTGAGTCGACTTCGCGTCCTGCTCGGACGAGATGTCGTCGTCACCCTGCGTCGCACGACCGCGACCGGAAAAATGGCCGCTCGTTACATGATTTCCGAAACGGTCGATTATGTCGCAATCGAGTTGACGTTGGTTTCGTGAGGCGCTCGAAATTCCCTTGCAAACGGTCCGCGAATCAAGATATAGGCTCATCTCGACACACCACGAGCCACCATGAGCACCAGCGTTGGCGTTTTACCCACCGAACATTCCGAAGACGTACGCGAAGGCGTGCACGTCATCATCCAGGACGCGGTGCGGGTTTTTCCGGGCAGCGGACGCGTCCTCGATCACGTCACGCTCGACATTCCTCCAGGCTCGTTCGTCGCGTTGCTTGGCCCGTCCGGTTGCGGAAAATCGACCTTATTGCGCATCATCGCGGGGCTCGATCGCGTCGATACGGGGAGCGTACGGCTCGCGCCCGCGAATGCGCGTATTGCGTATGTTTTTCAAGACGCACACCTTTTGCCTTGGCGGTCGGTGGTCGAAAATGTCATGTTGCCGCTAGAATTGCTGGGTACGGCAAAAAACGAGCGGCACGCGGCGGCCATGAATGCGCTCGGCAAAGTCGGACTTGCCGACGCTGCGGCCCGAGTCCCGGCGGAATTGTCCGGCGGTATGAAAATGCGCGTATCGCTCGCTCGAGCGCTCGTGACCAAACCGCAAATCCTTTTACTGGACGAACCATTTGCGGCGCTCGACGAATTGACTCGCCAAAAGTTGGACGATCAATTGCGGCAATTGTGGCTCGATGAGGGAATGACCGTGATATTCGTCACGCATTCCAATGCCGAAGCTGCGTATTTGGCCGAGCGATGCGTCGTGCTGTCACCGCGACCGGCGCATATCGTGCTCGATACGCCCATTGAATTGCCGCGAGAACGACTGGCGTCTCTGCGTTCCGAGGCGCGTTTTGCGAATGTGCTCGGGCCGCTGTACGAAGCTTTGGCGAAATCGGGAGCGTTATGAAAGCGAAGTGGCTCGAAGCGATGCTCCCTCCGGCGATTTCGCTCGCCGGTGTGCTGGGGCTTTGGGAAATCGTCGTTCGCGTGCGGTCTGTCCCGGCCTATCTCTTGCCGCCGCCGAGCGGGATAGCGTCGGCGGGATTCACGAATCTGGAATCGCTTCTCGTCGCATCTTGGACGACGGCGCAATCGGCGTTGATTGGTTTTTCCTTATCGATTGTCCTCGGCATTTCGCTCGCGGTTCTTCTTGGTACGTCGCGCTTGCTCGAGCGAGCGTTTTACCCTTATGCCGTCTTTCTGCAAACAGTCCCGATCGTCGCCATTGCTCCATTGCTCGTCATTTGGTTTGGCCCGGGCGCTCGAGCGGTGAGTGTCGCCGCATTCATCGTCAGCGTTTTTCCGATCATGGCCAATACGCTGACGGGCTTGAGGTCGGTGGATCCCGCATTACGTGATTTATTTCGCCTGCACAATGCGGGAAGAATGCAGACGCTGTTTCTGCTTGGTCTGCCGCACGCGACGCCGAATATCGTCACGGGATTGCGCGTCGCCGGGGGTCTGGCGGTGATTGGAGCGATCGTCGGGGAATTCGTGGCGGGGTTTGCCGAAGGAGCTCCGGGGCTCGGTATACGCATTCTGGAATCGTACCGACTGCTGCGCACCGATCTTTTGTTTGCGTACGTCTTTTGCGCGTGTATGCTGGGCCTGGCTCTGTTTGGCTGTACAAACGTGTTGGGCAATCGCCTGATGCGTCGCTGGCACCCTTCCGAAAAAGTTTGACCGAGGAATCCCATGCATCGTCGAACGCTGTTGAGTCTGGCATTTGCGTCTGTGTTCGTGGTTGGTTGTCCGAAGAAGGAGGAGGCATCATCGAACGCCGGGGGCAAACAGAAAGTAAAGCTGGCATTGAATTGGGTGCCCGAGCCCGAGTTCGGTGGGTTTTACGCGGCACGAGACACCGGAGCTTACGCCAAGCAAAACCTCGATGTGGAAATTCTGGGCGGCGGGGCGGGTGTGCCGGTCGTGCAAATGGTTGCGACAGGACAAGCGGATTTTGGAATTGCCGGCGGCGATGAAGTCGTGACGGCCCGAGCGCGCGGGGTCGATATCGTCGCGCTGTATTCGATTTATCAGACGTCTCCCCAAGGCATCATGGCGCATTCTTCGCGTGGGGCCAAAGCGATCAAAGACTTGCTGGGCTCGGGAACGCTGGCGATGGAGCCGGGGCTTCCTTATGCGGCATATTTGAAGAAAAAATATGGATTCGACGGCGTGCAGATCGTCCCTTACGACGGCGGCGTGGCGCGATTCGTCAGCGATACGAATTATGCGCAGCAATGTTTCATTACGTCGGAACCCATCGCGGCGAAGAAAAAAGGCGCTCAACCCACGGTGTTTCTCGTAGCGGATGAAGGATTCAATCCGTACGTGGGTGTCATCATCACGCGTCGCGAGCTTGTCGAGAAAAACAAAGCGTTCGTCAAGAGCTTCATTCAAGCAAGCCGAGAAGGTTGGCGAAGTTATTTGGACAATCCCGCGACCGCGAATGCGACGATGGCCAAGCTGAATACGTCGATGGACGCGGAGACATTCGCCGCGGCGGCCGACGCCCAAAAACCGCTCATTGAAACGGCGGAGACGAAAACGAAGGGCCTCGGAATGATGACCAAAGAGCGCTGGGAAACGCTCGCGAATCAATTGGTCGATTTGAAGATTATCGACAAAGCGCCGAATGTGGCGGATTTCTTGGTCGCGCTCGACTGAACGCGAACCGGAATCGATTTGGCAGCCCGTTGAATTATCGTCGCGAGCGCCCGAAAGCTAGGGCGACCGAGCGAGGAATACGCCGGTATTTTGAGCGATGTCGACCGACGATTTCGGATGCGAGCCGATAAATCAACGGGCTGTCAGTTGACCTGCGACCCGCCTTGACAGCAGGTATCGAACATGCAGCCCGGTATGGCATCGGCGCAGGTCGTGCCATTTCCACAATCGTCGTTCGAGAAGCAGCGCGTATTCGCCGAGCCGAGCGCGCAAAAGCCGTTGACGCACGAACCACTCCAACACTCGCCATCGTTCGTGCACTTTTTACCCGCACGGCAAGGTGCACAAACGCCTCCGCAATCGACGTCGGTTTCATCGATGTTTTGAATGCAATCGCCGCACGTTGGGTTTTCCATCGAAACAACCCCGCACTGCGCCCGCCCGTCGGCACTGATGCAATATCCTCGCGACGGCGGACAGAATGCGCTCATGCAATCGGAATCCGTCATGCATCCGCCTCCCACTTCACAAGGTCCACACGCGTCGCCCCCGCAATCCACCCCCGTTTCTGTCCCGTCTTGCACCCCATTACCACAGGGATCAATGCCGCCGCCCCCGTCGCCGCCAGGATCCTCCGTACCGCCCGCACCTCCCGAACTGGACCCCGAACCCGATCCAGAAATGGACGACGTATTTTGACCCGCGGATTCATTCCATGGCTCGATGCCCAATAAATCGGCGCAACCAACCACGGATCCCAAAACGAACATGCCCGCGCTGAACAATATGGAACGCATGTTCAGTATCTACCCCCTCGCTCCCGAGGGAGCAAGTCAAAAATGGCCGATGACAAACGCGCCGCCGCCTTCGCCGTTGGCATAAGGAACCAGGCGCGCATCCTTGGTTTTCGACGCGGGAGTCGGGGAATGATTGGGTAATAAGGCCAAGACAATCGCGGTGCCGGCGCCGACGATGCCTACACCCACGGCCACATTGGCAATCGTCGCCGCAGTGAATGCTTGCTCGCGGAGATCTTTTCCAGATTGGCATTCAGCGGCGGTCACGCAGCTATTCTCAATTGTGACGGACGTGCTGTTTTTGCTTGCGGCGGAAATCGCAAATGCAGTGCCTACGCCGAATCCTGCAAGGCCGACGCCTGCCGCTATCCACGGTCCAACGCGAGGTTTTGATTGCGGCGGCAGATTCGCACCAACTTTGGTCTCGACAGGCCGAGGTTTTTCCACGACCGGCGGGGTTGGATTCTGTATTTCCACTTCGGCGTGCTTGTGCGCGACGACGGTCACGGTCGTGCGAAATTCAGGTTTGTCCGGCCAACGCGCCACGATCTCGTACGTGCCGGGATCAATCGGCGCCTCGACGCCCAATTCATCGGCCGTCAATCGAACCCCATTACGCAAAACGACAACGTTCGCATCCGGCACAGCCAATCGCACCAAAAGCTTGGGCAATTGCGGTTCCAATGCCTTGGCTCGCTCGCGCGCAAAGGTGCCTCGGTCGTCCGCAACCGCATCCGCTCGCGCAGCCGTCTGCGTGTATTCGCGCCACGCAGTGGCAATTCGCCCTTGCTGCTCGTGACACGTCGCCAAGAGACCCAACGTGCCGATGGCCGGATCCAAAGCATCGCTTTCCGCCAGCTTGTCACACGCTTCGACAAACTTGCCCTGCTCCATCAACAGTTTGCCCTCGGTGAAGAGCGCATCGGCGCGACTCGTCGCGACAGGCGCATCGGTCGGCGCGTTGGTCGGTGCAGCGGGCGGAGGGTCGGCCGCGAGCACGGTTTGTGTTGACAAACATCCCGCCAAAACCACGCACATCTTCAGGCTGAACAACGAACGCTTCATACGACGCCCCTCGCTATTTTCTTTTGCCACCGAACGTCTCCACCGAAGTCTTGATCGAATCGTTTGTCTTAACAGACCGAACCGTCTTGGAGTTCTTGACGGGCGCCGTTGAAACCGACGGGTTTGTCGCAACAGACTCCGTCGCCGATGGCGTCACCACCGGCTCCCGAGGTTTGTCCGGAACGGGGCCGGCCGCCACGGCACTCGCGCTGGACGATGCGTCGGCGCTCGCGTCATCACCTTTCGTCGCTTCCACCACGAGCAAAAGCACAACGACGGCCAGCACGACCGCCGATAAAACAGCCGCGATCACCAAACGCTTGTTACGCGTGCGTTCGTCGGGACGAATCATCGGACGCGTCACGGCCGCGTGAGTTTCCGCCATGGCGTGGGGAACGGTGATGGCTTGATCCGTAGGCACACGTGAGGGTCGACTGGGATTGGGATCGACATGCACGCCGGCTCCCGCGAGCGCCTGCGTGACGAGATCGGCTCGCATACGAGCATCCGGTCCGCCAAACGGCGCGATGGCCCGGGCAAACGCTCCCAAGTCGGCGAAGCGGTCCGGCGCCGGCTTCGCCATCGCCCGCACGAGCGCCTCGTCGAGTTCGACGGGTACTTCCGGACGAACGTTTCGCGCATGCGGAGGCGGACGCGTCGCAATGACGACGATCAACTGCGTGACGGATTCGGCACTGTACGGAGGTTGTCCGGTCAGCATCTCGTACAGGATCATCGCCAGCGCATGCTGATCACTACGCGCATCGACGTTGCGCGCCGACTGAATCTGCTCGGGCGACATGTACTGCGGCGTTCCGAAGACCGTCTCGGTCCCGGTGAGCGCACCTTGTTTGTTGTTGTCGTCCTTGGACAAACCGAAGTCGAGCACCTTGAGCACGCGGGGACGTAAAGGTCGTTCGGCGAGGAACAAATTCGCGGGCTTCAAATCGCGATGCACGAGCCCGTGGGCGTGCGCCATCGCGACGCCTTCACACGCTTCGAGCATCAAGTCGACCGCTTCACTCACCGGCAATTTGCCGCGTTGAGCAAGCTCGGCATCGAGGTCTCGACCGACCAGTCGCTCCATGACGATGTACGGAATGCCGGCCTCCGTCGTCCCGACATCGCTGACCCGCGCGATGTGATCCGAAGGCAACGTCGCCGCGATCCGCGCTTCTCGCAGAAATCGCGCCACGACCTCCGCCGATTGCGCGTGCTGCGCGTTGAGCAGCTTGACGGCGACGGTTTGTCCAAGCGCAACATGCGTCGCTTCGAGAACAACACCCATGCCTCCGCTGCCGAGCTCGCGCTCGATGCGGTACTTGCCCATGAGCAAGGTGCCTGGCTGATGAACCCCCGTGGACATGGCGGATCCGCAGCATACTACGAATTGGCCGCCGAAGAAAATGTCCGTCACCCGAGGTATTTTCCGTACGGGGCAACGGCGCGTGAAATTACGGGGCTGAAAATGGCCGGCTCGCCGAATTCATCGGTTCACGGGCTGATTTCAGCGAACGGGATCACTCGGTCCGGTTCAGCATCCGTTTGATGGGACGCACCAATGCAAACATCGCCGCGCTCATGACGACCCCGGAAGTAGCCACCAGAGCAAAGAGGGTGGGTAGTTCGAATTTTTCATAATAACCCGACACCGAGCCACCCAAGAAATTCCCCACGGCTGTCGCCAAAAACCACACGCCCATCATCAAGCTGACCACGCGTGTGGGCGCCAATTTGGTCATGGAGGACAAACCCACGGGGCTCAAACACAATTCCCCGAGGGTGTGCAAAAGATAAATGGAAAACAGCCAGAACGGACTGACTCGCGCCCCGCCGACCGCAAAGGACGCGCCCACGGCGAGAACGGCGAACCCCAGTCCGGCAAAAAGAATGCCCACGCCAAACTTCGTTGGAATCGAAGGATCACGCTTACCCAACCATTGCCACAATCCCGCGAATACGGGGGCGAACAAAACGAGCAATGCGGCATTCGTGGATTGCCAATAGGAAGAAGGAAACGAAATGCCGAAGACGACATTTTGCGTATTGCGATCGGCAAAGAGGGTCAACGTCGAACCGGCCTGTTCGAAGATTCCCCAAAAAATCGATGCGCCGCAAAAAAGCACGAGGATCGTGACCAATCGGCCTCGTTCCGCTTTCGTAAAGGATTCATCGAGCAAAAGTTTGCCGAAGAACGTCACGACGACGGCCAATAAAACGATGCTGAAGCCGGTTTTGATATTCTGTCCCGTCGCCAATTGCGGCCACAAGAACAGCCCGAGCCCGACCAAGGAAAGGAGCAGGAAAAAGCCCGAACCCCAGACCTTGATGGTTTGTCGCGCATTCTGCAATGCTTCCGGCGCCAGCGCTCGTTCCGACAATTGTCCCGCCACCCCAAGGTTTTTCGAGGTCCATATATATTGGGTCAATCCGAAAAACATGCCTACGGCCGCCGCGCCGAATCCCCAATGCCAGGAATTCTCCGGCGCCCAACCCATTTCGGCAAGGATCGATTGAAACTTGGCACTCTGCGCCAGCCACCCACAAGCCAAAGGCGCACTGAAGGCCCCGATGTTGATGCCCATATAAAATATTGAAAAACCCGCGTCGCGTCGTTTGTCTTCACGATCATAAAGCGCTCCGACAATGACGCTGATGTTGGGCTTCAACAATCCCGTCCCGACGACGACGCACGCCAAACCGGCGTAAAAGAAGCCGATACCATGCAATGCGAGCAAAATATGGCCGAGCATGATGACGATTCCGCCATAAAATACCGCGCGCCGAGAACCCAACAAATGATCGGCCATCCATCCGCCGGGAACCGCGGACAAATACACCATCGACGTGTATATCGCGTAAATCGGCCCGGCTTTTTCCGGCTCGAATCCCAATCCGCCCTTCGACACGGCCGTCGTCATGAACAGCATGAGGATCGCGCGCATGCCGTAGAAGCTGAAACGCTCCCACATTTCGGTGAAAAACAATGTGGACAAGCCGCGCGGTTGTCCCAAAAACGCCGTGTCGTTGCCTTGCGACATGTCGCCCATGGTTGGCGAAAGCCAGGAAAAACGCCAGACTTATCGGTTCATCGGCCGGCGTATTTCGCGTTTCGATCCCGCACGCCTTCGGCCAGCATCGTGATGGCGTTTTGAATACGTCGTGCCCGCGTTTCGGGCTTTTTCGCTTCTTCAATCCACGTGACGTATTCCTTGATGTGCGAAGGCGCGAGCGTTCGCCACGTGGCACAAGCCGCCTCATCGGCCTCGAGCGCCGTGATCAAATCGTCCGGAGGAACGATTTTCTTGGGCGGACCAGGGGATTTCTTCGCTCCCCCGGGCGCGACGACCGATCCGGATTTTCGTTCGACCGTGGATTCGATCTTGAATCGCAGCGCCGACCAGGTCTCGTCGACGGCAACCTGAGTAACGGGGCCAAACCCGGCGTCGAATACCGATTTCCAACCTTCATCGCGGCTCAGGTCGGTTTTGATGCCGGAGGTTTTCTTGGGATAACAAATCCAAAAAACCGCTCCATCACCCAATGCTCCGATCGCCCGCGTCAAACCGTTTTGCAAAGCCGCCGAATCCGTCGCGAAAAACAGGACGACATCGTGTGTCCCTGCCGCTCGCTTGGACAAACTCGCGTTCTCGGGCAACGGTTCCAATGCTTGGGGAAACGTCGCGGGAGCACCGAGCATCAATACGCGCGCATTTTCAGTAATGCGCAACTTCTTCGCCAAACCGCCCATGCCAAACATGTATCGTACGTCAGAGACAAACGCACTAGCCTTGCGGCTTCATGATCATTTTCAGCGCGACGCGCCGAATCTGTTCGTCGAGGACCGGGTTGTTCGGCTGAATCTCGCGCGCCCGTTCGAATAAATGTCGTGCTCGGCCGGGTTTTTCCGCTTCAACTTCCCAACGCGCCGCGAATTCGAGCATCCGCTCGAACCGTACGGTTTCACTGTCGAGGCTCGCCAAAAGCCGCTCCTCCGCGCTCATCACGCCGCGCCAATCCTTGGCTTTCGTGCACAAAACAATGAGCGCCTCGAGCGCCGGTTGATAACCGGGACGCAACGCGAGAGCTTTTTCGTAGTCGCTGATCGCGTCTTCGAGATCGCCCGATTGAGCCCGAAGTTCACCGATGCGGGTGTACATCTCCGCGCGTAGGTTTGGCTCGCCGGACGGTCCGAGCAACCCGAGCGCTTTACGAAACAACGCAATGGCGCCGGGAAAATCCCCTTGCGAAGCCGCAAGCTCACCTTCGACGGTCAGACGCGCCAATTGCGACACACCCCGCGTCAGACGCGAGCTCGGAGCAACACTCGTCGGAATACCGCTGGCCGGTACACCGCTGGCCGGCCCGGCGCTCGGAGGCGGAACCGAGTTTGACGAGGAAAACGCCACGGGCGTGCGCAAAGGCGGCGGAAACGACGACGAACTCGGCGGGTACATCGACGCGCTCGGCGGCGGCAAAGACGCACCGGGAGGCGCATCGAATTGACGCCCGAGGAGGAGCATCGGATCCACCGTCGCCCAATCGTCTTGCGAATCCGGCGAAGTTTCACCGGGCCACTCGGCCAAACTGATTGCCGGCGCGGACGGAGCGGGGATCGGAATGATCGCTCGGCGTTTGGAAGACTCGGGCAACGGCGCGGAATCATCCGAACTCGAAAGAAGTGTCACCGCCGGATGCACGGACGAACGCATGTCCGACGAATACGGCGGAGGCACCATGGATGAGTCACGGCGGTTCGGAAGCGGAAGCAAGTCAAACGTTCCGCGTGCTCGCGCGTGATGCAGATAAGCCACTTCGCCGTAAAGCTTGCGTTGTACCCGGTCAAACACCGCGCGCAACGTGAGCCCCTGCGATCGATCCGCCGCATCCATCTCGGCGACGAGCGCGTCGACGAGCGGCGATGTGTCGCCTTGGCTGGTCTCTTCCGACCGCAACGACATGAGCAGCTCGATGCCGCTCGAAGCAAAATCGATGGCTACCTCGGCCGCGCGGACAAGCGTTTGGATACGCGTGGGATCCACTTCGAGGCGCGCATCGACGAGGTCGAGAACGATGAGTTTCCAGCCCGGAGCTGCGTCGCGAAGAGACGCGGCAACATCCGCGAGCGCATCGCCGACCTTCGATTCTTCCGCGTCGAGGCCAAGGAAGAGTTCTCCTTCGACCGAAAGCAGCGTGCGCGCGGCGATGTAGAGCATGACGGAATCACGCTGGCCGCATGAACGCCGAGTCAAAACGTCGATGACTTGTTCGGCCAAGTCTTCATCCGGATCGGCAAACACGACATCAAAGGCGGCATCTTCACGCCCGAAACGCGTGCGCAGATCGAGTCCCCCCATCGCGAGGGGCGACATGCTTCCCGTCGCAGAAAGCCCTGGCGTCGCGGTGATCAAGATTCGCATCGAGTCCGTGCCATCGAGGTTCGTTTGTCGTTCACGACCAATCGACCAGAGATCCCTTCGAATCCTCGCCTATAAAGGACCCGGCGTCCGGGCGCGACACCAAAAATGCGGACATCGATTTCGCCGCGTCGGCCGCAGGATTTTCACGACCAAAGATCGCTATGATGCCGTCGCCATCATGAGCCACGCTGCCGAGTTATTCCTGTGGAGCGAACCGTCCGATCGCTCGTTGCGAGACGAGCTGGCGCTTCGCCTCGGTTCACTCGTCACCGGCGGGCTCGTGCGCGAACCCGCACCGGAAGCCGCCGACAGTTTCCCCGGTGCACGTGTCGCCACCGCGGACGTCGTCGTGGTGCTGCTCAGTCCGGAGGCGTTGCAAGAAGGTTCGTCGGTCCAAACCGTTCTGAACGACGCGCTGGAGCTCGAACGTCAACGACGGACCGTCCTGATTGCCCTGCGTGCTCGTCCGTGCGCGATCGATTCGGGACCACTTGCCGAACGCGTCATTTACCCGCGTGACACCACGGCTCTCGATGACGAAGCGGCGCGGGAATACGCGTTTCAAGAAGCCATCGCCGGCATTCTCACAGGCATCACGTTGTGCCATGTCACGGTGGGCGATCTGCTCCTGGAGAGTGAACGAGAGGTCGCGGCAGCCAAGGCATTTCGTCACGCTCGATCCATCGCGGAAAAACTCTCGGCGGAGTTTCCGGACGATCTCGATCACCTCGCGTTGGTCGCGCTCGTACGCGATCGCGTGGGTGAAGCGCTGCTCGCGATGGGCGACGGTCCCGGAGCGCTCGCGGCGTTTCAATCCGCAAAAGAAGTCCACGATCAACTCGTGACCCGCGCGGTGGATCGCGCCGAACGTCAACGTCTGCTCGGGCGCTGTATCGAGAGCATCGGCGACGTCTTGCGCGCGATGGGCGAAAAATCATTGGCCCTCCAAGCATTTCAGGACTGTTTGTCTTTACGTAAAGAGCTGATGACCGAGCTTGGCGATGTGCGTAGTCGTCGTGAGGTCGGCTCGACGTACGTTCGTCTTGGACACGTTCTGCGGGCGTTGGGAGAATCTGCGGAAGCGTTGGCTGCTTTTCGCCAAGGCATGACGATCGCCGAGGAGCTTGCGTTCGAAACGGCGACGAGCTCGACGGCGTTGATGACTCAAGCCGATGTGGCGGCTTTTCAAGCCGAACGAGCGCTCTTCTGTTTTCGCACCGCGAGTGTGCTGGCGGATGGAGGCAAGGTGCAGCACGACGAAGCGCGGGAACTTTTGCTGCGTGCGTTGGGCATCTATCACGATCTCGAGAGCCGCAACGTGTTGCCCGAAGCGCACAAGATCTGGCCGCCTGCGATCGAAGCGATGCTCGACTCACTCGATACGTGACTTGACGCCGCCGCGGCGTAGCGTTTTCTTGACTCGATGAAACGCGGGCGATTCGAGAACAAACTCGTTCTCGTGACAGGTGCGGGCAGCGGAATTGGGCGAGCAACGGCGTTGGCCTTTGCGCGGGAAGGTGCAGATGCCGTCCTTTCCGACATCAACGAAACGACGCTCGAAGAAACCGCGCAGAGCATTCGCGCTCTCGGGCGACGAGCTTGGACGTTCAAGGTGGACGTGGCGAACGCCGAAGCGATGGCGAAGTTTGCCGACGACGTGCATCGCGAACACGAGGCGGTCGACATTCTGGTGAACAACGCGGGCGTCGCGGTGTCCGGCGGTTTGCTCGACACGAAGCTCGAAGACTGGTCCTGGATCATGGGCATCAACGTGATGGGCGTCGTGTACGGCTGTCATTACTTTGTGCCCAAAATGAAAGAACGTGGTCGAGGTGGGCACGTCGTGAACATCGCGTCGCTCGCCGGAATCGTCGGGAGCCAGATCCTCGTGGCGTACTGCACGACCAAGTTTGCCGTCGTGGGTTTTTCCGAAGCGTTGCGGGACGAACTGCACGAGCACGGCATCGGCGTGACGGCGATTTGTCCCTCGTTCATCAAGACAAACATCGAGAACGCGGCCCGACATCGCGCTACCGCGACAAACACCAAGCTGAAGAGCATCGGTGAGAAATTGATCAACGATGCGCCTTCCCCGGATCTCGTGGCTGACCGCATCATGCATTCGGTCGAGAAAGACATCGGCCTCATGCCCGTCACGAAAGAAGCGTGGGCGGCACATCTGTTCAAGCGCCTGTCTCCGACCGTGTTCGAAACCTTGAAGTTTCGCGCGGTAAAATGGCGAAAAAAGGACTTGTAGTCCGACCCCTGACGATCGCCCAACCTCGAGTACGGCCACGACGAACTCGGCACACGTCGTGCAAGCTGTCCGTCACGTCACGGGAACGAGAGGTTGTTGTCGATGCGTATCGCCATGATTTCGACGCCGTTCATCCGCTTGCCTCCTCGCGGTTACGGAGGGACGGAGCTCTTTTGTTACGAGCTCGCCGAAGAGCTCACCGCTCGCGGACATCAGGTCACTGTCTTCACGACGGGAGACTCGGTCGTCACGGGTCGAAAACGCGCACTTTATGACAAACCCGCGTGGCCTCCGACGTGCTCGGACGACGTGAACCATTTGGCGTGGGCCATCGCCGAGGTTCGTCGGGGCGCATTCGACGTCATCCATCTGAACAGCGCGCTCGGTTTGCCTCTTGGCGCGTTCGTGAACGTGCCGATCGTGTACACGTTGCATCATCATCGAGACGAAGGTTTGTCGCGCATTTATGCCGCGCATCCGGAGGCCTACTACGTCGCCATCAGCGAGCGTCAGTTGAAACTGGAAACGCCGCTGCCGCATGCGAGCGTCATTCATCATGGTTTGTCGCCTTCGCGTTACCTGCCCAGCTTCGAAGATGCCGGGTACCTGTTGCACCTTGGGCGGTACGCACCGGAGAAAGGAACCCACGTCGCCATCGACATCGCACAACGCGTCGGGTTGCCCATTCGTTTGGCCGGACGAACGCACTCGGTCGATCAGGGATATTTCGACAAGTACATCGCGCCGCGCCTGGAGCTTCCGAACGTGCACGAGCTTGGCGAAGCCGATCACCCGGCCAAGGTGGCTCTGCTCCGAGGTGCCCGAGCGTTGGTTTGTCCGATCGACTGGGAAGAACCTTTTGGACTCGTAGCAATCGAAGCCATGCTTTGCGGAACGCCCGTTCTGGGATTTGCGCGCGGGTCATTTCCGGAGCTCGTCGATCAAAACGTGACGGGATTTCTCGTCTCGAGCGGCAACGTCGAAGGGCTGGCTCATGCCGTGCAGATGCTCGACACGTTCGATCGACGACGATGTGCACGGCGTGCGCGGGAGCGGTTCAGCACCGCGACGATGGCGAACGCCTACGAAGTAGCCTACAAGCGGGCGATCGCGTTGCGCAGGTTTGCCCACGTGCGGGTGGCTTGAACCTACACGACGAACGTTTTTCCCGTGGACGCAACGGCCGATTTGGCGTGAACTCGGGGCATGCGTTTCTTGGGTTTCGAGTGGGTTTGTCTTGGTGTCCTCTCCGCATGCGCCCTGGGCTGCGGCCCGGAACCTTCGGTCAAACAGCCGGAATCATCGGCCGGCGCGAACGCGACGACGACGCCCGCTTCGTCCACCGCTCCCGTAACTTCGGCGACCTCCGAACAAGGTTCGTCCGGGTCACCTACGCCATCGGCAACAACGTCGGCGACGACGCCTCCGACAAACCCTACGGCGACGACGAACACCGAGACGACGACGCTGGTGGGAAGTTTGTCGAACGACGAGATCCAGAAAGCGATCAACGACAACATCCAAGCATTCGATGCGTGTTACACGCTGGGCGCGGACAAACAGGGCAAGCTCGAAGGAACGATCACGATCAAAGCGACCGTGGGACCGCTGGGAACGGTGAAAGAAGCGACCGTGCAGAAGTCGACCATGAAAAACGCGAAGGTCGACAAGTGCGTCGCGGACGCCTTCAAAAAAGTGAAATTCCCGCAACCGCGCGGTGGCGTCGCCATCATTACGTATCCGATGACGTTCGGCGGCGAAGTCGTACGCAAGAAGTAAACGTCGAATTCACGGGGCTGCGGCGCGCGAGATGAGGCGCAATTCGCCATTGTTTCCGTCGAGGCGAAGTTTGTCCCCGGTACGGAATCGTTTGGTGGCGCCTGGTAAATTCACGATTGCCGGCAAACCGCATTCACGGGCGACGACGGCTCCGTGCGAAAGTGTGCCGCCAATTTCCGAGGCCAAACCGGCCGCGCGTAAGAAATACGGCGCCCAGCCGACGTCGGTATAAGGCACGACGAGAATTTCCCCGGGTTCGATGGCTTTGGCTTCGTCCGGTGAACGCGCGACCCGAGCCAAACCGATAACGACGCCGCGACTCACCGGCGTTCCTTGCATGACTTCGGTCGTGTCGTTCGGATCGAATGTTTCTTCGATGGGTTTTGGTTTGCCCCTGCATACGCGGGGAAACTGCAGCGCCATTTTTTGCGGCTGCAATCGACGGCGATGCAACGCGCGACGCACGAGCGCGGGATCGGGTTGCTCGATCATTTTACCGACTTCTTCGTGGGTGAAGTAAAAGATGAGGTCGGTATCCGGCAGGTCTTTGCGATCCACGAGGCGCTGCGCCAGCTCGAGATACGCCGGGCGAATTTTGCGCAAAAGGCGCACCGCGTGCGATTTCGATCGTTCCCGCAAGACGAGCGCTTCGCGCGATGCCGACACGATTTTCTCCACGATGAGCCGTTTTGGCAGGGGCATGGGCGGCAATTGCATTCGTTCCCGATTGCGACCTTTTAATGCGCTTTGGGACAGCGCCAGCATTCCTTGAACATTCGCCAAAAGCGGACGCGGATCTTCGTTCCAATCGGCTTGATGTAATTCAACCTCGCGAATGCAACGATGCCCGTGATGCTCCAGGAATTCATCGAACGTCGCGCGTATTTTTTCCGAACATTCACCGCTTCGGATAAAGCCCAACGCTTCGTCTTCGGACATCCGCGCGATTTTCTCGGCGTCCCGGGGAGATTGCGCAATGATTGCCACGAGTCGATCCATGGCTTGCGCCAACCCGAGCGAGCTCGTGGCCGCATCGGGACCGGTTGAATCGACAAACGCAAGCAAGCCGGAAACGGTCGCCTGATGTTGGGGGGTCGCCTTCGCCCCGCCGCTCAGAATGCCCAGCAATACATCGTGTAATGCGCCGGAGAGCGACGACGTGTGCAAATGAGCGCCAAACCCATCGGTGATGACGGGGATGGCTTTCCCAATATTTTCGTGCAATCGACGAAGGTCCAACGATCGCTCGATTTCAAACGACACGGTGCGCGCCAAACAGGCTTCGAACGCTTGACGAGCCCGCAAAAGATATCGGAAATAATTCGCGGCATTTCGGATGCGCGTCATTTGTGGCGCCGGAGGACCCAAATCGACGGGATCGAGGCTGCGACCGGCGAGAGAATAGTCCAATCCGTCTTGCGATGTCCCCGCGACATACAGCGGTACGAGATACATGACATTGAGGTGCAAGAAGAGATGACCGCTGAAATTCGTGATCATTTGTTGCTTTTCAAGACGCTCCCACGGAATTCCAAAGCTGGAATACAGCGCCCGCATCGATTCATCCAGACACCCGCGCGTCAAACTGGAACTCAAGGGAGTCGCCGCGCCGGGAAGAATCTCCCCGACGTTGTACGTGGTCAGAATCATCGATTCCGGCTCGTCCATGACCGAATCCAATTCATCCATGCCCGGCAAGTTTGTCGTGGTAATGGGCCGAGCCTGAAGCCAATGAATCGTTCCCTCACCATCGACGGCCCATTCCATATCGAGCGGGTGGCCGAAGTGTTTTTCCGCAACCAATGCGTCGCGAACGAGCCGCGCAGCGACATCCGCTTCGAGCAACGCATCCGAGGCTTGGGTATCGTTTGTCAAGACCGTCGCTTCTCGGGACAAGACGAGGCGATGCGCCGATACGTGTCCACTGACGAGCGCTTCTCCCAAACCGCGAGCGGCTTCGACGACGATTTCATTCTCCGCGCCATTGACTGGATTCCGAGTAAAAAGAACTCCGGCCGCGCGAGCGTCGACCATTCGTTGCACGACGACGGACATGGATGCCTCGCGCTGCGCATGAACGGCGTCTCGATAAGCGTCCGTACGGGCAGCCTTGACCGACTGCAAACAGCGTACAATGGCGTTTTTTACGTTTTCCGCGCCATGGACTCCCAAAAACGTATCGTATTGACCGGCAAAAGACGTGTCGACGCTGTCTTCGCCCATTGCGGAGGAACGCACCGCGACCGGACCGGCGAGCCGCACATAAGCGTCAATAATACCTTCGGGCAAAGCATCCGGCGTGGCATCAATGACGACAAACCCTTCGGGTACGCGTAAACCCGCGCCGGCGAGTCTGGCCAAGTGAACGGCCTTTCCACCTGCACGTTGGTCGAAGCAGCTGGTCAACGGGACGATTCGGGGGGTGATTGACGTATCCATACAAGCTCCTCGGGGCTGGCAATTCAATGAGTCGACGCAAAATCAAGCATTGGTTTTTCGCAGCGGTATATCGCGAAGAAAGAAAGCTACGCATCCTCCCAATCCGACGAGCGCGCCGGCCATGAGAAATACGTCGGACAGAGCGACGGCCATGCCGCGATCCATTCGCGCCGCCAATACGGCGCCAAACGACGCAACACCGACGCTTCCAGCCAAGGTTCGGGCGAATTGCATGAGCGACGTGGCCACGCCGAGGTATTGATGTTCAACCGCATTTTGCGCGGCGATCGTCAACATCGGCAAAGTTATGCCGAGCCCCACGCCGAAGACGGCGAGACACGCCATGGTTTGTCCCATCGTCGACTGCGCATCCAATCGCGATAATACGAACAAACCGCTCGAGGCAATGACCGCCCCCGCCACGCTGAGCCAACGATACGAACCGCGACGGGACAACCATTGGCCGCCGATGATATTGCCCAGCACGAGCGTGACCATCATGGGGA
>CAYSYX010000063.1:0-29970 GCA_964435055.1 uncultured Polyangium sp.
GTGTAAGCCATTGCGTTCGAGCTTTTGCGATTCTCCGTCGACTCCCCAACAAAGGAAAACTTCCGCGCCATCACGCGTATCCCCTTCGTCGATTTTATCGAAGCGAATGGCCCGCATCACGAACCTATGACGAGCCGGAAGGAGCGGCCCGATTTCTTTTTCGTACGGGCCAAACCTATCGCCCGCCAAATGCCCCGTCCATGTCTCGAATCGACGACCATCCGCCATCCGTTGACACTCGTCGTCGGAATAACACATGACGATCGTGTACGCGCGCATGCGCCCGAATGAATCACCAATTCCTACCCGAATGGTCGAACGCCACGTGCCGCTATCCAGAAAAAACACCTCGCGATTGATTTTCCCACCGTTCGGCAAAGGAACCTGATCCGGATGGTGCGTGTGTCCCGCAACGACGATATCGTATTGCCCCTCGACGACGCCCGATTCTCGACTGGCCATCGCCGCCCCACGATCCGTATCCCCGCTCGTATCCATCGCCCGCAATCGTTGCACGAGCCCCTCGAGCGACGTGGGCGACAAAGATTGCAGAGCTTCACGCACGAGCGTGACGACGGGTTCCCGGAAAAACTTCAACACCTCCATACGGTGCGCCATGTCTTGAAAAAATGGGCTGTCGAGCGCCGTGAGGTACAAATCGAGAAGCAATGGACGCAGCAATTCGAATAACTCGGGCCCCATATTTCCAAGGCGGCTCTCGAGGTACTTCAGGAGCAACGAAGGGGGCCGAACGTCGTCGAATTCCACGAGCGCATTGTAGAAATCACGCATGTGCGCCCCACGTTCGTCTTGCGCACGTAATGCGCATCCGTGAAGCGCGCGAAAACCAACACAAAGACGCGTCGCGATTTCAAGCGTCACGTAATCGCCGGAGCACGGCAGGAGGTATTCTTCTTCGGTCAATTCAATGGGCTTTCCGAAGGGAACCGGCACGCCGATGTTCCACCGATCGTATTCGTGACCATGCCGAACTTTGACTCGATACCCCGTCTCTTGCGGCCGTTCGATCACATGCGGAAATGGTTTATCCGATGGATCCATTGAAAGCAGCTCACGAACCCGCTTGCGAACCGAAGGCCACGCATTCACCAGTCGATCATGATTGCCGGGCAGATAATGCACGTGAACCACGGTCCCCGGCTCCAACGACAACACATTGCCTTTTCGCTCGAGCGTCCCTTCTCGGACAAACCGCGCCAACACCGGCCAAATCGCCTTGTTGTCCTCCGCAATCGCCTCGAGAACCTCGTGCACCTTCGCACAGAGCGGATTACGCGGAGAATCGGCGCCAAGCTCGGTCGACGTCGGTCGCACATCCGCCACTCCTCCGCTAAACCAAAGCGGCGTCCGCAACAGCTCGAAGATATCTCCCGCAAATACAAGCTCGATATGGTTCGTCGTGCTGCGCTTGGCCCGAGCATGCACATCCGCCAAGAGCATCTGAAATGCCCCCGATGTTACATTTCGACGAACTCCTGCTTCATACACGACACCGTCGCGAACGAAGCGAATGTTGTCTGCGGACACGTGTTGAAGGTGCAAATCGCTGACGACGACGAGCATAAGGACTCTCCGCGGCAGCTCATAACACAGTTACGTCAACGAGTACCAGGGAAACGGTGCGTCCCGTGGTCACTTTCGAAAAGCGCCGGATGATGACGAGAAGAGGTCGAACAGGGTTACGTCGACCGCTGCGGAGAAGCCGAATTGCAGAGCATGGGCGCCGGGGATCGTGAGCGCGCTCGTATCGGCGCGTAGTCCGGGGCGAAAAACGCCATACAGGCCAAGCGTGAACGGACTGTCGAGGATGCTTGCGTGCAGCCAGGCGCCGGGCGCGAGAGCGGTCACGAATTGTGCGCCGGGGAGAGTCGCCCCGGCCGTGACGTCGTATTGCAGATAGGCCGCTGGATCAACGGCGGAAACGAACACGCCGAGGTTGTGCGTGCCAAACCCTCGCGCGAAGTCGATGCCCACGGGCAAGGTCAACGTCGGCGCCGCGAGATACGCGACTTGGCCGGTTTCTTTGCGCCCGCCATAGGTTCCGAATCGAAATTCGGTTCCTCCGGACAATCCGGCAAAAGAACCGAGCGAAATGGTCCAGGCCCCCGGAACGTTCTTGCGACGATATCCACCGACCGGAGACGCGGCGGCGTCGATGGCCGCAACGACGCGATCCGGATCCGATTCGAATGCCAAAACGGAAAAAAGACCGCTGTATCGGCCCATTTGCGCCACCGCACCACAAGCGCCTTCGCCCTGCGCACAAGCGTCTTGGCAGCGCTTCGACGAACAGGCGCGCGATGCATCCACCTGCATACTCGCCATGACCCGCGCGACGACGCGATTCCAATCTTCGGCCAATACGGCATCGATCGTGTCGATCGCTTCGGACAAACGCCGCATGTCGGCGCTCGTTCCCACGAACAATTCGCGCAAGGCGGACGATGATAACGCGGCTGTCTTGCCAAACCCGGGAAACAGGGCCTGCAAGAGCGCCTGCGTTTCGGAATGAGCATCGTTTGGTGCCTGCTCGTACCAGCTTTCGAACAGATTCGAAGTCGGCTGCCGGCCAAGGGTGCGTTCGGTACCATCGAGAAATGCCCGAGCCACGTCCATCGAAGCTCGAGCGAGCACCAGGCCCGCGCGAGCAACACGCAATTTCGGAATTCGTTCCGCCAAACGCGCGGAAGATTCCGCATAAGCCCCCGCAGCTCGAAATACATCGTCCACGCGGCTGGTCCCGGAAAGGCCGGATAAATCGAGCGGAGCGGCGGGAATGGCGGTTTGGGCCACCCCCTTGGTCATATCATCCACAGCGCTTCGATAAACACGAAATGCATCGACGATAGCAAACCAGCGCGTCGACAAATCCACCGCGGAATGCTCGACCATTCGCGACCAGCGCAAGATCGTCGTCAGCTTCTCGATGCTTCCCGCAGCCATCGTGGCTGATATCGGTCGCAATCGCTCGTCGATCGCTTTGTCGGCAGCCGCCTTCGGACAAACGGATGCGGCCTCCGCCGCCGTCGTTTCCGAAAAACCCTGGCAAATATTGCGCGAATACCCCTGCCCCAAGACCGAAAAACAAGCGGGAGCCGAGGTCAATGCCGCCAAGAGAATCGCTTTGGATTCTTCCGTCCTGCCGGGTCTGGCTTGACGCACCATATTGCCGTATTCCTGGAAGACATACGGAATCGCCGCGGCACACGCCAATAACTCGAGCCTGTCGCTGAAAAATCGACGTCCGTCAGCGCCGCTTTCCATATCGACATTGATGCGGTCGATATCCGACGCGAAGTTGTACAGCGCGAGCGAAGCATTGGCCCCGGATGCGAAATCCCGGCCGAGGTTCGCCCCGGACAAACGCACGTCATGCACGGCGCGACACGTGTTTTGATTTTTTCGTTTCGTTTCGCAAGCGATCCGCTCCGGGCCCTGTCCGGTACAGAGCACCGTTTCCCCGGTGCTTGGGGCACACGAAAAAACGCTCGAGGCGAGATGCGCATCGGCCCATAATGTCGCGCCAAACTGCAGCCCGAGCGCCGCACCATGCCAAGACGAAATATCCGCAGCCAAAGCACCGCGCAGCGTCCGGATCCAATCGGTGTTGCCATAAGGCGAAAATCCCATCGATCCTCCCCCCAAACTGCACGTGGTGGGAAACCAATACGCCCGCAATTCATCATATCCATCACCGGGCTTGACCCCGCCGCAGATGTCTTCATGCAATCGACGCGACAACCACACCAGCGATTCTCGTTTGGCGCGGTCAAGCAGCAACGTCGCCACTGCGCGAACGCCGACATCCAATGCTCCCAACGTAAATGAAGCGACATCGAGCCCGGTATGCTCTTCGTCGAGCACGCGCGACGAAGCATCGGCCACCGCAAATATCGGCGAAAGGCCCGGATCTGCCTGAGCCATTTCGGCGAACGTCACCGATTGCTTCGAAGGCAAGACCAGACGCAGAGCATCGAATCGATGCTGAATATACGTCGCCAAACCACGAACGGACGCTTCATCGGAAATGACCGCGGCATGCGCGAGCGCCGGCGAAGAAAACGCACACAAATCGACGGCGCTCGGTGATTTGTCGCCACGGGTGCACAATTCCGAACACAAGGATGAACGCAACGTGCCCAAATTACGCGCCGGTTCGCTCAATTTGCCGGAAACCTCACGCGTCGCGGCCTCCAGAAGGCGCTGTTTGCTTTGAACAACCGACGCAAGTTCGGCACGAATACGTCCGTCGTTGGGCTTTTGAGCGCTCTCGAGGCGCAATCGTTTTTCCCGCTGTTCGAGGTCCACGAGGCCTCGTCGCAGCGCCAAAGCCCGGCCCACCGCCCGTTCCAATGCGACTTTGTCGATATCGGGCAATTGGTTCGTGCAAGCCGACCTCAAGGATTGCGACAAATTCGTGAGCGCCGCGACTCGCGCGGTGTGAAGTTGCAGCGAATCACCATTGTCGTCCGCGATCGATGTGGAAAACGTCGACGCGACCGGCGACGACGAATGCACGGCTGTCGTCGACGGAGCCGAAACGAGCCGATCCGAGCCTGCATCGACCACGGTGACCTGCGCCGCAGCGCCGCTCGAAATCGTCAGCAAACTCGATAAACCGAGCGCCGAGGGAATCCATGATCGTCGTGTCTTTCGCATGTTCATGAATTCGTTTCCACCGGCGAAATCATGATGTTCATCGCCGCATCTTTACAAGCAAATAGAGTATCGTCAATCAATGGTTGCGCCCTGGCCCCGCGAGACGTCAATCCGAGATAAATGCCCACCACGGCCGAAGCTTGCGCCCCGTCCGCGACGGCCACGACCGGTCCACCGCTCATTCCGGGTTGTCCCGGCCGATCCAACGTAATTTGTCCATAACCTGGTTTTGCACGACAACCCACTCGCAATGGATTGGTTACACTTCGACGAACTTGCAATGGATACCCCCAGACCTCGGCGGGTGTCGGACCATCCATGGTCGCAGCTTGCAAACCGGACACGCACGCAGCTTGGATGCGCACAATGGCGACATCAGCCGACCCCGGAGCATTGGCGGGATATGCGACGGCCGTGACGTCGATAGACGACCAGGCGCCGTCGAAATGGGCTTCGACGCGAACATCGGCTGGAGCGACGACCTGCGGCAAAGCGACGACGTGACGCGCGGTGATGATGGACGAGGGCCATTGTCCGATGAGAAAGCCCGATCCCCACGCCGCCCAGGTCGAACCGAATCGGGCCTGAATGCGCACGACCGGATGCGTCAATACGACCTCCGGAGGCTCCTCCACGGCCGCTCGAAATTGCTTGACGACAAGGTTCATGGTGCCTCGCCGAGCTTGCAACAGGGCAAATGGATCGAGAAAACGTGCACGATCGAGATGATAGCGCGGAGCGGGCGAGAAAGCGCGAAAGTTGCAACGATTGTTGTGCCGAGTGAGATTTGGGGGACAACTGCGAATCCGTGCAGGATCACGCGCGGGCTTTACGTTGCTCGGCGTCTGCGGCGAGTTGCCCGGCCATTACCACGTCTTCGTGGTCTTGATCCGTTCACGCAATGCGGCAAGGTTTGTCAGGTCCAGCGACTCGAGGTGGGCCAATCGTTCGGAGGACAAAGGAATCGACAACAATTCACAGATATCGCAAACGGCACGGAGCAATTGTTTTCGACCTTCGTCGATGCCTTGTTTTCGACCTTCGTCGATGCCTTGTTTTCGGCCTTCGTCGATGCCCTCGAGGCGCCCCTCTTTCCGAGCCAGGGACAACATGCCCCGCTCGTTTTGAATCGCCATTCCGGACAATATGTATTCGTCCCATTCGGCCTTCGTGAACGCGGCGGTACGCGACGCATCCAGCGCTTCCACGATCGGCGGGTGATTCAGCGCCTCGGGTACCATTTCCAAGTTTTTCGCCTCGCGGAAGAAATACGCCCACTTCTCGATGATCGTCTCGGGCTCACCCGATTTATCGTATTTCGGCAATTCCAAAAATACGAATTGCATCGACAACAGCCCCACCGTGCCGCTCGCTTGCTCCTGCATTTTCCACCGACTCACCATCGGCACCTTCGATCCTTCACGCCTGGGCCACAATTCAAAGTCGCATATCGAAATGCCCACGATGTCGTTCAACGCGGGATAATCGGCCCCGGCATCCAATTGATTCGTATAAGCTTTCGCCACGTTGTACACGACGCGTTTACCAAACGCCTCGACGTTCAGCACCTGCATCTCGACGACGTAATGGATACCGCGCGCATCTTTGCACTTCACGTCGACAATCGACAACTTCAGCTCTTCCACCTTCGGACGCTGTGTCGGATCCAGAAACGTCACCTCGGTGATCCGGTGCGCGTCATCCAGCTGCAATATGTCGTTCAAGAACCCAATGAGCGCACTCTTGTGCTTTTCCGATCCGAAAATACGGTGGAACGTAAAATCCGTCTTGGGATCGGCAAACACGGGACGAGGCATGCGCCGACCTTAGCGCGATCTTCGCCGTCTGCCAACCTCTTTTTTGAATTGGTTTTACTGCGTGATACGCGCATGCGAGTGCGCGCGGATCGTCAGTTGTTCTGGGCGCCTTGGCAAATCCAATCGATGACGGATTGAACTTGAGCCGAAGGAACACTCCCGAGTTTCGGCATTTTGGTTCCGAAACAGATATCGGTATTGGTCATCTTGTCGACGAGGTAGCTGGCGCCGGGATCTCCGGGTAAAACCAATTTACGACCGTCATTGCATTGCGAAGCGGCGACATTCACGATTTCGTTGTAGGCTTTGCCGTTGATCAAATTGAGCCCTTGTTGGGGCATGACGCCCGCATGGCATCCCGCGGAAGCGCAATTCGCCGTAAAAATCGGCTGAATGGCCCCGGCAAATGAAACGCTGGACATCCCGCATGCGCATTTGCCATCGGTGCAGGATTGTCCGACAGCGCATTGTGTCCCACAAGCACCGCAATTGTTCGCATCGGACAACGTATCAATGCATTTCCCTCCACAACTCATTTGCCCGACGGGACATTCGCATTTTCCCGCCGTACACGGCGTCCCGACACACGGGTTGTTGCACATGCCGCAATGATTGACATCGGTTTGCGTATCGACGCAGGACGCTCCGCATTGCGTGAGCATTCCGCATCCTCCGGAGCTGCACGTTCCCATGTTGCACACCATATTGGCGCCGCACGTATTGTTACACGATCCGCAATGCATCGGATCGGTATTCAAATCAATGCACGTCGCCCCGCCGCACATTTCGCAGCCCATGGCGCCGCCCGTCCCATTGCCGCCGGTGCCGCCACCACCGGCTCCGCCACCGCCATTGCCGCCGGTTCCGTCCCCGGGGAGCGCGGAAATCCATTGATACACGCAAACGATTTGAGCATCGCTCAATGCGCCGCCGATGGGCATTTTGACGCCGCACGAAGGACTGTTCAGTTTTTGGAACAACACCGAATTCGCCGGATCGCCCGGAACGACCAGCGTTCCATTGCAAAGCGCCGCCGGTTTGTTCACCAAAACCGACTCCGTATTCGCCCCGGATAAATCAAGCCCGGCCGCCGGTTGATTCGCCCCGTGACACCCCGCCGACAAACACGACTTTGCAAAAATGTCCTTTTGAATGGCGGCGAGATCTCCCGAGCACGATCCACCGCCTTGGGTCGGATCCGGACTGGAACAACCCATGAATGCTCCCAATCCGGAGAAGGTCGACGTCAACATGATGACAAATGCAGTTTGGTAGTTGCGTAGGTTCATAGCCATATCGATAAGGTGCCATGACCCATCAGAAAAAGTACAACATTCGCGCATGACCACACACCGTACGTCGCCCGCGCATTTATGTGCTGAACACTTACCCGGGCAATGCATTGACCACCCGGAAACTCCACAATGCACCCGGGATCACGTCGTACGAATACTTGCCCGTCACGATTCAAGCCAATGGGCGACAAAACGTGGGAACGCGGACGACGGGCGCCAATGCATTTCGTGCCGGACGTTGGCAAACGAGCGTGGGTTGCGGACAATACGGTATCGACGATGGTTCCGGTCGGAGAAACCTGAATCTAATTCGGCGGAGGCTTCTCCATGAGCGAAAAGCTCACGTGCAAAGTCGAAGCCGCCAAAGTCAATGCCGCCGGCGACATCGGCATGGTCTCCGATATCCCGAAAGACTTGGGCATGCAGGGATGAACACGCCGCTAAATTCCCTCTTCCCCCCGGAGCGAAAATCAGGTTAGGGTCACGCCATGCGACACCTCGCCTTATCGATTCTCCTCTGCGCCTTGGGCTGCGGAGGCAGCAAACCCGCACCGGACACGCAAGACAATGCCGCGTCGGATACAACCGACAAAGCCGCATCGGACAAACCCGCCGAGGACAAACCGAAGGACGAACCCGCGGCCGAAGATGGTAAAACCATTCCGGAAGCTTGCGCCGACGGCACGAGCGGCGACGGGTGCGTCATGCCCAAAGCGTTCGTCAAAAACCTTTGCAAAGGCGTCTATCCGGAACTCGCCTTGATGCTCTTCCAAAAAGGCACGCCGTGGAAACGCGCCTACGTCGCCGTGAAGGAAGTCAATCCATTCAACGGATTCAGCGGTCCAAGCTCGGAAGAAAAACTGTTTTTCGAAGAAGAACTGCTCGTGCTCTTGTCGCATAAAGCAGATACCGGCGGAATGCAGGTGAGCGGCGCGGGCTCGAGTTACGATGTATTGCGTTGGGACGGATCGTGCGCGACCTTGTCCGGCGAAGAAGTCCGCTTGGTTGCTCCGCCCAAACCCAAACACGCAATGATTGTCTGGCGATTCCTCGACGATGAAACGCAAGAAGCTCTGCGCAAAGATGCGTCCGTCGACAAGACCGTCATCGAACGCCGCAAAGAATGCAAAGGCGCGACCATGGGCACCGTTTCCGCCAAATGCGAAAAAGCCGATAAGGCGCTCAATGACTTGGTCGTCGAAGCCGTACGTAATGGCACGGCCATACCCAAGCCCAAAAAAGTTCCGTGAACACGGATTGATTCAAAAACGAAGGGAATACGACGATGTCGACCGGAGAACTCCAAATTGAAATCCTCGCCCCCGGCCAAGGTGCCGAAGCGAAAGCCGGAAATACGGTATTCGTGCATTACACGGGAACGTTGACGAACGGAAAAAAGTTCGACAGTTCGCGAGATCGCGGCACGCCATTCAAGTTTCGCTTGGGCGCTGGTCAAGTCATCAAAGGCTGGGATATGGGCGTCGCCGGAATGAAAATCGGTGAACGCCGCAAATTGACCATTCCCGGCCATTTGGCGTATGGCGAAGGTGGCTACCCGGGCCTCATTCCCCCGAATGCGACGCTCGTTTTCGACGTCGAGCTCGTCGGCGTGTCCTGAAACGCGTCAATCGAGAATCTTCAAGCGTCCGTTCTCGACCCGCAAATTGCACAATGCCTTCGATATCTTGCCCGTGATGTCCCGCCCCCGCGGAATGATATCGATTTCTTCCGAACCGACGGTATCGAAGTTCCACACCGCCACCGAACCATCTTTGTCCCAAGGCAAAAATCGAGTGCGCCCGCGAAGCGGAATCGACCCGACGATTTCACGCCTCTCCATATTGAACGCCGCAATGCCGTTCGTCGCCAAGAGCAACATCGATCGACCATCGGGCGCGAGCGAAATATCTTCCCAGACCGTGGATCCCATAGGTTCGAGCAATCGCGTGGACGATTGCGCTCGCAACAAGACCACCCCCGTCGCGTCCGCATATACGAGCTCCCCGGCGGCAGGCCCGTCGCTCAATGCCGTCGCCCGCGGCGTCGCATAACCAACGACGCCCAAGCTATTTTTGTTTTCATCAATTCGAGCCAGGGCGCCGGAGCTGAATGCCAGCCACAATCCCGGACCGTCCGTTCCTCGTGCCAAACTCGGACGCACGTCGTACACGTAACCATCCGCCTGCGCGATCACGCGATAATCGTTCGGATCCGCATCGAATGGAGCGACCATCACCGCGCCGTCGACCCGCTGATAATACAAATTGCGGCAAGCGGAATCCACTCCGAGAATGAATCCGTTCTCGCGTTTTATCGTGGCGATCGTGGCTCCGCTGCGCGCATCGAAGATCCGCCAATTCTTGAAAGTATCGCCCTCTTTGCCGTCCCGCTCCCAAGCCGCAATTCGTTTGTCCGAGCAAACTCGGAGCAGGTTTCCTTTACGTGTCAATTCACGTTTACCTGTCGCGATTCGATAGAATCGAACTTCGTCGTTCACTTGAAACGCAATGACTTCGTCGTTTTCCCGCAATACCTCGGCGACCGAGACCGGACTGTCGCTGCCGGGTTCGGTGCCCGGTTCACCCTTGAAATGCATGAATGAGTCGGCCGCGGACCGACTGCCCGCCAAAAGTACCAAATCGCGGGTGAGGAATTGCCCGCCGGCAAATCGAAAACCACCCAGCAAATCCCGCGGCCCCAATGGCAATGGCGCCAAATCCCGAATGTCTTCGTCAGTCGACGCGATATTCGGCCGCCCCTTGTAAGGTGCCGGTTCGCAAGGTTTTCCTTTGGGCAAGGGATCCGTCGCAGCTCGATGACCTTTACGCAAATAATAGAATCGGCCCGAGACGATATCCCCGCCAAGACGCGTGCCGCACAAGGCCAAATCCAAACCACCTTCGTCCCACCGCAGCGACGTCGGCAATTCCGTTCTCGTACTCTCGGAAATCAGCGGCTGCTCGGGATGCTCCAAATCGAATACCTCGTACCGACTTTCTTCCGCCAAGGCCAACATGGGTTCTCGAGGGCCGAAACGACCGAGCTCGACGGCGCTCAGGGCCTTGATTTCAGTTATTTTTTTCTTTAATGGCGCCCATACGACCACTTTGAGGTCCACGGCCGCCGCCACCAATTCTCCATTGGGCGAAACGTCGATCGGGATACCCTGAAATTCGTGTTTGTCGACGGTATCGGCGTGCCGCAAATCCCAATACAACAACCCTTCGTCCCCCAAACACGCGAGCACCGGCGCAGCATCCGCCACTTTCAATGCCCCGCGACACTTCGCAGGCATCACGGCCGCAAGAGCCACCGATCCATCCGATCGCAAACGAAAAACACGAACTTCGCCGGTCGACGAACGCGTCGCGAAGGCCGTATCAAATGCAAATTGGACTCGTTCGACAAACGGACTCTCGTGCGGTCGAATAAACATGGCGTGCGGATGAAGCTCCGCCGGTGGAGGATCCGCCCCGCCATTTCCATCTTTGGCCGGTTCCTGGTAAAACGGATCGAAATGAAAATCGACGACGACGATGCCCGTCGTGCCGGCATTGGCCAATAACCAACGATCACCCCACGGGAACGATGGACGTGTCGATGGAGCGAGGGTCAAAAACGTCGCTTTGGGGAGCTTGGCCGCCGTGCGAAACAATTCGAGCGGCAAAGAAGGATCCACCGAACCGTGCTCGATGGCCTCCGTCAACCACGTCGTGCGAATATACGGATCGGGTGCCAATCGCGAACGCGAAATGACATCCGATACATACGCCTGCTCCGCTGCCAAAGCTCGTGCACGTTCGGCCGCGGCTTCTCGCTCTTCACGCGCGCGGTTCGCCACCAGAGCCGCCGCGACAATCGCGAGCGTAACGAGAATCGCCGCCCCGCGAATCAACGCCCGACGAAGCGCCAGTCGACGGCTCGCTTCGACAAACTGTTTTTCGAGCGGAGAAATGGCGCCTCGGGTCCAATCGCCACGACGAACCACATCGTCGTAAAACGACCCGGACAGCAAAAACTCGGGATGACAACCGGCCCGATCCCACGCAATCGCCGCTTCATGCAATCGCTCGAGCAATACCAAGCGATCGGTATGCTGCAAACGCGATTGCTCCACCGAAGGCAATGACGCCAACGAAGGATGCGTGAATTCGATGTGCCCATCGCGCCGACGAACAAGGGCCTCGCGTTCCAGAATGCCAAACACATCGAGCGCCCGCCCGGCGTCCTTCGCTACGACCGACGCCAGCTCCGACTCGTTCCAGCGAATCGGCTTTCGACCCGTCGTCGCCAAACGCAACAACGCCTCGACCGCGATCAGCCGCGCATCCGCATCGAGCGTTCCGAGCACGCGATGCGCATGCGCCGCAAGCGCCCCAGCCACACCTCCAATGCTCAGCCATTGATCGAGCGTGAGGATCAGCTTCGTGCGTTCGTCGGGATGCGGCGTCCGCGTATCCCAAAAGTTACGCAACGCCAACGCGACGAGCGGCATGCGATCATCCGCCCCACGCAACTCGCGCTGCACATCCCCCACAATCGTTTCAGCACCAACGAGTCGCACGCCGGCGACGCGCAGCGGACCCGTGACGATGTCGTGCACAGCAGCAGCCGGAGGCGATCCGACAAACCGCAGCGTCGGACGCAACGAAGCAAACGTCGAGTTTGGATCGACGAACGCAGCGACATGAGCTTCGCCAAGCACCCCGAGCACACGAAGGCCCGGACGAACCATGCCGTCCGCGAGCGTCGTGAGCAGCGCGATCAACCGCGCCGCGTTCGATGATGGCGCCGTGAGAACACCGTCGAGAGGATCGATGAGCAGTGCGATACCGATTCGAGATGCCTTCGCGTGTGCCTCGAGCGCATCGAAGCCCGCACCGACGAGACCCAGATGCACTCGTCCAAGCGCTTCGTCGAGATCGCGATCCGGTTCATCCCCCGGACGAACGTGCACTTCGATCCAGTCGTCTTTTCCGTCGACAAACTCTCGCGCGAGGTACGGAATCAGCCCGGCACGCGCGAGCGATGATTTGCCTACGCCACGCGGCCCGTGAAGCACGACCATGGGCTCGAAAGCCAGCTCGCGACCAAGCCGAGCAACGTCGTCGCCTCGACCGAACAGCAGTCCTTCGGCCTCTTTGGGAAGAGCCGCAAGCGCCCTGTAAGGCGGATCGAGCGGACCGTAAGGTCGCTCCAAGACTTCATCGAACAACGCCGCAAGACGCCCCGTGTGCACGCCCCGCGCGAGCGGATCCACCGCGAGCAAACGGTGCAACAAGGCGACGAGTCCCGCGGGAAGTCGCGCCGCGTCCGCCGACAAATCGCGCAGCTTTCCACGCAACGTGGCGTCGCGAATGTCCGACCACCACGTGCTGACGATGGCCGGATCCGATCCGTCGGCAGGTTCATCCGAGACATCCTCGTAATGCGTTCCGCCCGTCGTCAGTTTGACGATCGTTGCAGCCAATGCGTACGCATCGGCAGGCGGAGCCGGCGTAGCCATCTCGAGGATTTCCGGCGCCATGAATCCCGGCGTGCCGACAATCGCATACGCCACCCCTTGCGCCTGCGTCGTTTGTCTCGACACACTGTTTTGTTCTGCAACGAACATGGCCGTGTCGAGCGCTGCTTCCGAAACACGCGGCGGAGCTTCCTGCTCGGCGACGAACATCGCCGTATCGAGTGACGCATCCACCGCGGGACGACCGACGGGACGAACCACCGTCGGCGTTTGCGACCCGGCGCGTCGGGAGATCCCGAAGTCGAGAACCTTGACGGTGCCGTCGTTCGTGAGGAACAGGTTGGCGGGCTTCAAATCGAGGTGAATGACGCCTCGTTCGTGGATCACGTCGAGCGCGGCGGCGACGGCGCGAGCCCACGCGAGCACTCGACGCCAAGGAACGCGCTTACGTTCGGAAAGTACGTCCGCGAGCGTTCGCCCCTCGAGGATTTCCATCGCGACGAACGGCATGGGTTCGGGTTTGGAAAGAACACCGGCCGCGTAAATCGTGACGAGCGAGGGATGACGGAACGACGCGAGGAGCTTGGCCTCTTCGGCCCAGTTGGCCGCATCGTGCGCGTTCTTTTGCAGGAGCTTCAGGGCGACGGTGCGCAAAGGCGTGCGGTCGGGCAGCAGCTCTTCAGCCCGCCAGACATCACCAAAACCGCCTCGTCCAAGTCGTTCGACGAGCAGGAACCGATCGTCGAGACAATCGCCCGGAGCGTACTCCTTCGGCGCCGAATCACTCACGGCGCGAGGGTATCACGCGCGCGGCAACCTAGGATGCGGCGATGCCGCGAGCGAACGATTCCGCGTTGGCCATCGCCAATTCGGCTTCTTCTTGAAAGTCGTCGGGCGCGGGAATCTCCTTGCCGTCTTTTTCGACTTTCCAACGGAAACCGCGTTGTTTGCCGGGTTCTTCGGGTTGCCAGATCAGCTTCAGCGTGCAGCCGTTGAGCTCGGCGGAATACGTCCCGCTGTGTTCATCTCGCTGCCAAATCGACACGGTCGCGTGCACGTGCATGCGTCATCTCCGTCTTGCTTCACGATGAGCTTTGCGCTCGTTCCATGGCGAGCCGCAACAGAGGCGGCAAGCGCCGTACATCGCTCGGGACTTTGATTCCCGGACCTCCGACGACCGAGCTCAAGACCCAGTTGCCGGTTTGTCGCGGCAGATGGTCCATCCAGTAAAGGTCGAACTTGTCTTCGTGCGCGACGCGACGCAGAAACGGATCCATCGGCAAAAGCGAGCCTTCCCGCCAACGCGCCAGATACACGACATTGGCCAGACGAACCGGGCTGTTGAGTCCGAGTTTGCGCCTCGTCCCCGTATTGTACGGCCCCGTATGATCGATGAACTCGACCGTTTGGAGCTCACCATAAAGATCCGGCTCCGTACGTTCGACCGTGACCAACGTCCACGCCGCGAGCGGTCGCAACGCGCGGAGCAACGTGCGCGTCATTTGCTCGAACTCCGGCAAATCCGCCGCAGCCCGCGCTTCGTTGTAGTGACCGTGCGCGAAGCTGTTGCGTTCGACCTGCATCAGGTTCGAGAGCGTATCGAAGGTCTGATTTTGGGAAAGACGAACCCCGAGCACTTCCCGAACGAGCGCTCCGATCGGGTCGTTGTGTCCCTCGAATCCCTTGGCCGCACAACGAGCAATCTCGCGCCATGTCCCCAGGGCAAATCCATCACGCGTGAAGTTGCGACGATAAATCTCCACCATCGCATCGAAGGCCGGTGCAGGTTCGCCGCCTTCGGCCGGTCGTCGTGAGAAGTACGCAGCGAGCAGCACGGTGGCGATGAAGCGCCACGTTCCTTCGAGAACGTCGAAGAGCATCTTTACGCGCTCGATGGCGCTCGAGGCCGCGATCGCCGCGTGCACACGTCCCGAGATCGGATAGGGCAAACCGCCGCTGAGCGCCGACAAGACTCCATGCGGATCCGCGCATTCACGGGCGAGTTCCTGGCCTCGTGTTTGCGGATCGGTCGCGTGCAGAATCTCCCACGACAACGTGCGCGGAAGTTCGACTTTGCCGTCGAGCACGGGCGGTCGAGCATTCCAATCGCCTTGCACCGCTGCGCCGACGTTCACCGGATCGAGCTTCCTCGTGATGCACGAAGCGACAACGCCCGGAGCGACGCGCGCCACGATGGCCCCTTGCCCCGAGTGCGTCGCGACAACCGCAGCGAGTTCTTTTTCCAAACCCACCACGACGTTCGCGCCGACATGAGCCAGTGCGCTTTGACCTTCGATCCCGAACAGCAACGTCACGCGCTTGGCATCCGTTGATGCACCAAGCAATTCGGGCATCGTCGTGACGCGAGCACCTTGCGTCGCAACACGCAACGCCGCGATGCCTTGTCCGGGTGAAAGATCCGCAAACGCATTGACGGCGTTGAAGGCAAGTTCGAGCTCGCGCGCGGCATCATTGGCTTCACCGGCAAGCGTCCAATGACCGCAGGAAAACACGCGCCCCGGCGCGGCAAGCTTTGCGGCTTCGAGGATCTTTTTCCCTTTTTCGACAGCTTCCGCCGTTTCTCCGGGCACGACGACCAACGCGACATCATCGATGACGCCCACAGCCAACGCGGGGAACGATCGATGCGCAGCCACCGCGGCGATCGCCGCCGGACCATACTCGCTCCCCTTCGCCGGACCACCGCCGTCACCGCGCACGAGCACGAGCGAACCGGAACGTTTGCGTTGCAAGAACGAAGCGAGCTCTTGCTCGAGACCCGCGCGAGCCAACAGGCCCGTCGACGCATCCACGGCCCCCGCCGGCACCGTCGGCGTCACGTACCGTCGATCAACCATCGTCGCGCGCATGCCGCCCACCTGGACAAACGCTCCGTGGACAAGCGGTGCTTCTTCACCACGATTGAGTGATCGTGCCCCGACTTGAACCGGCACACTGCACTCGGTTCGTCGCAACAACCACCAACGCACGCCATCGTGTCGAAGCGTCGCGGCAAGACGCGAAGCGACATCCGGATAGACCAACTCGTTGCGTTCGTCGCCCACCCGATCGACACGACCGAGACGCAGAACGCCGACGGGCTCGAGGCGCAATTCGAACAAGTTTCCGTCTCGAGTTTCGACGCGCAGTCGATCCGGCGCGCTCACTTCACCGCGCCACAACGACAAGGCCGGCGAAGCACTGAGCCACATCGTCGCTCCACCCATCGTGTGCGTACGAAGTTCGGATGGAGCGGGAGCAGCAGCAGGCGCGGGCGCTTGAGGTTGAGGACTGGCATCCCCGAGATCCTGCGAAGGAGGAATGCTCTTGGGATTGCTGAGATCGACAGGTGTGTTTTGCGCGGGCGAAGGTCGGACGGGAGGAACGTTCACGGGCGTAATATCTGGTCGCAGAAGCGGAGAGACTTGGGATCGCTCGAGGTCCGGTGCGGCTTCGAGCAGCTCGTTGAGAAACTCGTCCGCCGATTGATAACGCTGCGTTCGTTCGCGAGCCATCGCTCGACCGACCACACGCGCCAACGCCGGAGGAAGATCCGGGACCAACGTGGCAATTTGTGGCGGATCTCGATGGCAAATCGCGATCACGAGCCGGGCGAAACTCGTTTCGGAAAACGGCGGAGCTCCCGCCAAGGATTCGTAGAGAATCGTCCCGACAGACCAGAGGTCCGTGCGGTGATCGATATCGTCGAGCGCTTCGATTTGCTCGGGCGACATGTAGAACGGAGTTCCAACGGGCGTACCGGCTCGCGTCAGAGCGTCTTGTGGAGAGGTGGATAAAACGTTGTTCGCCTTGTCGCCTTCGGAGCTGAGGAGCTTGGACAAACCGAAATCAACGATTTTGACGTGAACTTTTCCGTCTTCGCCATCGACAAGAAAGATATTGTGCGGCTTTAGATCGCGGTGAATGACGCCCGCCGCGTGCGCTCGTTTGAGGCCGCGTAACGTTTGAGCGGCAATGGATGCGGCGTTTTGCACGCCCAACCTGCCGAGCCGTCGAATACGTGAAGCGAGGTCTTCGCCTTGGAGAAACTCCATGACGAGAAACGGTTCGCCCGTTTCGGTCTCTCCCGTATCGAAGATTTGAACGATGTGCGCGCTTTCGATGGCGGAAACGAGACGTGCTTCGCGATGGAATCGAGAACGCACGGCTGCATCGGCTCCGGCCGGCGCACGTAGGAACTTGAGCGCAACACGTTTACCTATCGCAACGTTTTGCGCCTCGTACACGCTGCCCATGCCGCCTCGTCCAACGAGGCGAAGGACGCGATATTTTCCGGCTGCCAGCGCGCCGATCAAAGGGTCCGACCCGAAGCTTTCCGCGCCCGTCACAAATGGAACCGTTCCTGGGCAGCGTCATGCCGCCGTTTTGCATAGGGCCACCGTCGTCGCGGGAGGTCAATGCTCAATCGGAATCCTGCGCGGTGCACCACGAATTCGAGCGCTGCGTAAAGAACTGTGAAGCTTTCGTCCAGGCCTCCGTCGAACCGCAGCTTTTCGACCCAGGGACTGGGCCTCGAGATCCAGCCTGAGCGCGGTCCACGAATTTGGAAGGCAAAGAGAAACATCGGCGTTGGCTGTGTTGTCGAAGCGATAGCCGAGTGGGCTTGCCGCAACGGGGCGACGGTCCGCTATTCTCTTTCGCGTAAGAGGGACGAACCCATGAGGTTTGTCCTGATTCAGTCCAGGAGTGTTATGGGAGCGCCGAACAACGAAGCCTTTTTTTCGATTCCACTTCCCGGAGGCCGCGTTGCCCGCGTGCCGCTGGAGACGCTCGAACGTCACGTCGATCCGAATGCCCGCATTGCTCACGGCACTGAAGCGGACGACGACGTCACCGCGCACTCGATGTCGGTTGATCCGACCACGGGCGCGAGCGTGTGGCACACGGATTGGGAGCTCGGCCAATGCGATTACACCGACGAGAGCGGTTTTACCCAGTCGGCCTACGCTTGGCATCGTCACCCGCTGGGCAACGAATACACCGAGATTTACCAGAAGTGATCGCCGTGGCACGTACCCTCCTTACGCCGAGACAAACCGTATCACCACGCATCGCACGAACGCTGGCAATGACGAGCGTCGTGCTGGGTGCCGTATCGGTCTCGAGCTGCATTGAAGTCGGCTACCCGCTCGCGAGCAGCGGAACGGTGGACATTCGTTTGGATGTGAACCAATCGCTCTTCGCCGCCGACTCGCTCGATGCCGATGGCAAACCCGTATTGCCTCGACAAAAACCTTATGAGACAGGCGTTTCGCTTTCGCTCACCGAGAGCAATGCTCCTGCTTATGGCGGGTACGTGACGGTGCGCGTCGAACCGCGACAAGCACTTGCCCTGCATAGCGATCCGAACGAAGGAGCAACGCCGACATGCAGTGAACGTGATGGAAGTTTTCGCTGCACGGCTCTGGCCGACGGAACGGCAAGGTTTTACCTGACGTCCGAAAGCGACTGGTCCGGAACGGCGAACGTCATCGTTTCTTGGGCCGATCGTACGGAAGAAAAAAACGTGGTCGTGTTGCCTGCGGGTTTGCCCGACACCGCGACAAACTTCGCCATGATCGTCACGGGCTTGAACGAGAGCTTCAATGGCAAACGTCTGTTGCCGACGTACCTCGCGCTTCAATGTTCCATCGGTCCGGTGCCCGATGATTTGGGATCGAAGTGGCGTCCCGGAGCGATTCGCACCCGCGAAGCTCAAGTACGAGCAACGCCGCCTCTGAATGCTCCCGGCGTCGTCGAAAACGCTCCCGTGATCATCGAATCGCTGAGCAGCGAAGCGTTGCTTTCCACCAAGAGCGATTGCTTGGACCGCAATACGCGTCTGCGTGTTCTCTTGGGATCCACCGGCGAAAGCGAGAAATTCTATCTGTGCTTCAGCGATATCGGCGGACCGGCGAGTTTCGCCATCACGTCGGGTGAGAAGCTGATCGAACCGGAAACGACGCAGATTCAAGTCGATCCGGAACCTCGATTGTTGCGTGTGCGCGCCCTGCAAAGCGTGGTCGAGCTCGACGTCCCGGGAGATCTCTTCGAGGTCAGCGCGTTCGACGTCAATCGCGTCGGCATCCAAATGCCCGTCGATATCAGCGTCGAAGATGATCAGGTGATTGCGCTGAGCAAGTCGACGCTGACGCTCAATGGAGAACCGGATCCCGCAACGCCGATCGCCGGACTGCCAAAATCTGAAGGAACGGTGCGGCTGAACGTCTCACCACGACTTCTCGCAACGCCCCAATGCATGTCGGAGCCGGTGACTGTCGTCCAAATTCCCTGACTGCCAAGGTTGATTCTCACAGGCCACGACCATCTTCCCGAGCAAAGACGCCGATGCTGCGAAACCCGCCTCAAATCCAAGTCTCCGAGACAAGCCACGAACGCGAACCGCCGAGGGTGACACGTCACGGACGATCACATCTCGCACGCTTCGCCGCACTCTTCGGCGTCGCCGCTATCGTCGCTGCGACTCCACCGGCTGCCGCACAGGATGAAGAAAACTACGATCCGTCGACGTACGAGCCGCCGGAAGATCCCGATCCCCCGCCGATAACGACCAGGACAAACACTCCGTCAAACGCCGGCCCGCTGCCTGCCGACTTCAGCGGCTCACTGCAAATCGTGCGTGGACCTCCGGGCGCAAGCAGCACGAAACCCAATGGTGGACCGGAGATTTTCCCGGAAGCGAGTCGCGTGTTCATGTCGGTTCGCGACACCGATCCGGTACCGATCGAAACGGCGCGTCGTGGCGGGACATGGCTGTGTTCGTCGGGACAATGCATGACGAACTCCGGTGATCCGGGCGAAAGTCGCATCGGCAACGACATGTTGCGTTCCATCAAGTTGCAGACGCCTACGCTTCCTCTGCCTCTGACAATCTGGGGGCGGCTCGATCAACAAGGTCGCCGCGCACTCGACTTCGATCCGGTGCTCCTCGGACGCCGCGACTACCAACACATCTGTGCGTACAAGCCCATCGATCCGGAAGACTTGAAGAGCGGTCGTCCCGTTGAAAAAGCTCAGATTTGTCGGGACACACCCGCCAAACCACCGCAGCCGGATTCAGCGGAGATCATCTTGGGGATGCAATGGCCGAAGCAATCCGACATGGCGGATTTTCGGTACCTCGCGATCGTCGACAGCTGCGGCAACGCTCGCATACAGCCGTTTCAACGCACGTTCACCGTCCCGGTCGTGGAAGTAGCCTCGGGAGGTTGCGGCAACGCCGACGGCAAAGTGTTGCGGGTTTTTCCAAGCGGTGGATGGCTCCGCGTCACCGCGTTCAACCTTGACGCACCCGCCGCCGGCAACGTCGTGAGCGCGACGTACCGCGTGTCGATCCCCGCCCTGGAGAACCTCGTCGAGACAAACCCGGCGCGACTCTTGTTCCCCGATCCCCAATACGAAGATCTGCAAGTCGATTGCGGGCCTTCATCTCCAAAGGCGCCTTCAGGCGGCCCGGGTTTGCCCATGCCGATGATGGCTCCACCGAATGCGCCTCCCGGCGCCGCACCTCCAGGCGCAACGCCGCCTTCGTCAGGACGACCTCCGCCCGGACCACCGGGAGCCAAACCGCCGTCGGATCCTGCCGGAAGTGCGCCGCAAGCCGGTTCGTCGCCCCCGGCTCCGTCACAAGCCGCGGACAAGAAAGGTTTGGCCGGATCGGTCGGCATCAAGGTGGGCGGCAAACCCGCGGACAAACCCGTTGCCGTGGCGCCGAAGCCGACGCCCATGGCGCCGCCGAAACCCAAGATGCCGACGGCGGTCATCCCGACGGGACCGGGACCGCAGCCGCTGGCGCACGGTTCGCTCGTCATCGCGCCCGAGCCTTTGCGCCAAGGCGTTTGTCGCATTCGCTTGAAGGGCCAAGCGAAAAACCGACTCGTCGCTCCTCTTGCGCTTTACGTGTCGCTCACGCGTACGGACAAGACGTCGAACGGCGCGCCGATCGAGCTGCTCAACGAGCACACGTGGATCGTCACGCCGCGTTCGGCCGAATTCCAATTGCCTCCTCTTTCGGAAAACTTCGACGGCGACTCGCGGCTGCGTTTGGCCGTGTACAGCGATCCGCGAAGTGAAGATGGCAAGGTCGTCTTGTTCTCGGACGCACCCCGCGTCGCCGCGTCATTGCGCGCGGGTGATGCAAGCGCGCCCGAGTCATCGCGACGACTCATTGGTTCCGCAACGATTCACTCCGTACCGCTTTGTGGTGAAACGAATTTCGAAACGCTCGAAAATGCAGGCAGCTGTCTCCGTACGTACCTGACAATCCCCGCGATGCTGGCGACGCTGCAAATCACACGTGCTCCGTGGCTCGAGCGACCGCTCGTGACGCGCACGGTCCTCAGCGCGGTCGGTGTTGCGCTCGCGTTTGACGCGTACAATCCCGTGCGTCGTCGCGCGTTCCCGATTGCCGGCCAACTGGGTGGTTCGATTCAACAGCTGGGCGACGGTCGAGTGGGCATGATGGGTTACCTCGGCGTCGCACCGACGATTCCGGTCCTGGGCGAAGGTGGAAACACAACATCTTTCGGGTTCCTTGCCGGAGCAGGTTTGTCCTACATTTCCAACGAAACAGGACCCAATGAAGGATTCAAACCGGCCGCATTCCTCTCCATCGTCGTGCAAGTCGGTCAAGCCACACCCAGCATTTCCGGCTCGGCAAGCGGTTCGTTGGGCATCGGCGGCAACTAAGTCCCGGCGTGGCGACACGTACCCCTCACGTTGAAGCCCGGAGATCTCGTCGCAACACGTTATCGGCTCCTCCGCCCCATCGGCCGAGGAGCCATGGGTACCGTCTGGGCTGCTCGGCATGAGTTGCTTGGTCGGGACTTCGCCCTGAAGTTTGCCCGCGTTCCCACGAAAACCGATCCGGCGTTACGAGCGCGCTTTCAGCATGAAGCGCAGCTCGTGGGAAAACTTCGACACCCCAACATCGTCGACGTCACGGATTTCGGAGAAATCGCCCCGGATGGCGACTTCTTCCTCGCCATGGAGCTGCTCGAAGGCGAATCGCTCGCCGATCGAATCGCCGCGAGCGGGTCGCTCGATTGCTACGAAGCCGTAACAATTGCGGCCGACGTCGCGAAAGGTTTGTCCGCAGTGCATGCCATCGGGATCGTGCATCGCGATGTAAAACCGGAGAACATTTTCCTCGCGCGCAGCGCCACCGGCTCCATCGTTCCCAAGCTCTTGGATTTTGGAATCAGCAAGGAATGGAACGACACCCTGTCCACCCAAAACGGGCCCCTCACCGGAACTCCCGCGTACATGAGCCCGGAACAGGCGAACGGCGAAACGACGCTCGATCCGCGCACGGACATCTGGTCGCTCGGTGTCGTGCTCTACGAGATGGTCACGGGAAAACATCCGTTTGTCGAATCGAACTATCAGGCGCTGATGAGGGCCATCGCCGAAGCTCCGCACATTCCGCTCGCCGGCGGAGTCCCGCAACGCATTCGCAATGTGGTCGAATGTTGTCTTTCCAAACGGCCCCGAGATCGTTATCAGACCGGCAAAGATCTCGCCGACGCGCTGCTGGCAACCGTCGACCATGAAGCAGCTCGCGCACGTCCGTCGCTACGAACCCTTCGCGTCGTGCCGATCGCCGCGCTGAGTTTGTCCCTGTTGGCCGTGATCGTTGTGGGAGCATCGTGGTTGACACGCCAACCCCCTCCCCCCTCCGGCGACATCGAAACGGCTGCAAAGCCTGCAACGTCCACGGCGAGCGCAACGAAGCCGCAGGAGTCGGCGAGCAGCACGCCCGACCGAACCTCAGCACCGGCAGCGAGCACCGCCACGGCTACATCACCGTCTTCCCGTCCGTCCGCCACAACGCGCCCCCAGACACCACCCCACGGCAAACGCGTCTCGACATCCGTTGATTCGCCAGGATTCTGACTCCGAACAACCGTACTCCGCGCAACGAGTTCGCCTCGCCCACGGGAGCGCGATGTGCGATTGTGTTAGATTTGGCGGCGAGGAGTTTCCTGTTGATGAGGCGCCGTTCGATCCCAGCATGCATCGCCATCATCAGCGCGATCATGTTCGTCTTTCCAGACCGAGCCTGGGCGACGGATGCTCTTTCGGCCGCGCAGCTGAACGAAGCGCGCGAGCGATTCTCTCAAGGTCGGAAACTCGAAGACGCCGGTCGATTCGAAGAGGCGCTCGTTGCATTTCGCCAAGTCGCGAGGGTGAAGACGACGCCGCAGGTTCGTTTCCACATCGCGCTGTGTTTGATGCACACGAACCAACCCGTGGCAGCGCTCGAAGAGTTTCACACGGCCATCTTCGAAGCGGGCACGACCGCGCCCAACGTCGTAGCGGAGGCGAAGCAGCACATCGCCACGCTGGAAAAACAGGTCGGTGTCGTAACGATCGAAGTTCGCGGGGCGGACGTCTCGGAGGTGGTCATTACGTTCGACGGTCGCGTCGAGACTCCGGGAAAGCCGATTTTTGCCATCCCCGGTCGTCATGTCGTCGAGCTGATTCAAAGGGGACAAACCGTTGAAAAACGTGCTGTTTCCGTAGGCGCGGGTGAGCATGCCCGAGTCGCGATGGATCCGACCGCGGCCGCGACGGACGAGCCGTCAGACGAGCCGACGAACGGGCGACGCATCGGGAGTTATGTGACGTTCGGCGTCGCGGGGCTGGGCGTCATCGGGGTCGGGACATTCGCGCTCTTGCGCGCCGATCGTCTCGCCAAACTCGAGGCGGCGTGCCCGGCGTTCACAGATTGTCCGCGAAGTTTGGAACCGGTGGTTCGTGAAGGAAAAACCTACTCCGCGGTGGTCAACGTCATGGGCGGAGTCACGATTGCCGCCGCAGTTGTCGGGACAATCCTCTACGTGTCATCGCCGAGCAAACAGACGAAAGGCTCGGCTGCAGTCGGCTGGAACGTGCTGCCGGCGGCGGGACCCGATGCCGGGTTTGTCATGTTGAATGGGAGGTTTTGATGCGCTTAGCGACGCGCTTTTTTCATGGTTTGGTGTTTTTCATTCCGGCGGTGGTCGTGGCGGCGTGCACGTTTCCAAGTGTTGAATACGAAACCGCGTGTGCCGTGCCGACGACGTGCGAGAACGACGTCGCCACATGCGGGAACAAGGCGCTCGCCGCCCAGAACATGTGCTCGGTGAAGTGCTCGATGTCGTGTGTGGATTGCGATCAGCAGTTCAGCCGATCGCTCGACATCTGCGTGGCGCAGTGTGAGACATGCAGTGCGAATGCGGGCTGTATGAATGCGACGGAGAGCTGCAAGGCGCTCGTGGGAACGCCTTGAACGACGGGTAGCTAGTCTTTTTTGTCGTCTTCGGGGGGCGTGGTCATCATGCCGAGCACTTTGGCGCCGGCGAGTTTGGCCCCGTCGAAAGCGGCGACGAGTCTTCCGTAGTTGGCTTTCTCGTCGGAGATGAAGAAGACGATCTTGTCGTCGGGTTTGCGCCGATCGAGCTTCGTCTTGAGTTTGTCGATGTACTCCTCTTGCGACACTTCGTCGAAGTTGATGCGGAGCTTGTTGTCCGCGCTCAAACGAACGACGAGTTGGTCCGGAGGAACCTCGGTCACGGTCTCGACTTTCTCCGTGTCGGGCACGCGAACGTCGAGGTTTTTCTCGAGCAACGGCGTGACGACCATGAAGATGATCAGAAGCACGAGCACGACGTCGATGAGAGGAGTGACGTTGATATCGGAGTTGGCAGCGGATGCCGGCTTGACGGCGAGTCTCCGCATTTTCTTGCTCATACGATTGCGCTCCGATCCGTCTACTTCAGTTGTTCGACGCCCAGCTGAACGCTCTTGGCGCCCGCTTTGCGAGTGAGTTCCATGAGGTTACGGACGGCGCTGACATCAAGGGATTCGTCGCCTTTGAGAAGCAGCTTTCGGCCCGGTTTGGCCTCGAGCTCCTTGGCCAGAGCAGCGACGTAATCGTCCTCCTTGACCTCCGTACTCTCGATGTAGAGGAGTTTGTCCTTCGTGATTGAAAGAATGAGCGGATCTTCTTTGACGTCGCCCTCTTCTTCGATCGACTTGGACTGAGGCAGCTTCACGTCCTTGCCACGCTGGAGCATGGGCGTGATGACCATGAAGATAATCAGAAGAACGAGGACGACGTCGACGAGAGGCGTGACGTTGATGTCGTTCTTGAAGCTGCCTTTTTTGCCACCTACTGCCATTCCCATGAGGAAACCAGCTCCGTGTTGGAATGTGTTCCGAGTTTGACCTCACGAACCACAGTCCTATGAGGTCAAACGATTGAACTACGCAGCTTCTTTCTCGTCGCTCGACTCGCTGCCGCCACTGCTTGCGATGTGGCGTGCGACGACATCGAGAAATTCGTTGGACGATTCGGAGATGTCGACGGAGCGTGCATCGACCCAGCCGGAGAGGTAGTTGAAGGCCATAACGGCGGGGATGGCGACGAGCAGACCGAAGGCGGTGGTGATGAGGGCTTCGGCGATACCTGCGGACACGGTGCCGAGACCGCCGGAGCCGCTGGCGGCCATCTTTTCGAAGGCGGTGACGATACCCATGACGGTACCGAGAAGACCGACGAACGGAGCTGTGGAGCTGACGGTGGCGAGCCAACCGAAGCCGCGCTTGAGGGCTTGGAGTTCACGTTGTTGTTGACGCTCGAGAGCGCGGGCAACGGATTCGAAGCAGAGGTCTTTGTCGGCGGCGCGCGTGCCCTTGTACGCGGACAAACCCGCGCCAATCACGCGTCCGAGGTAACCGATGTCCTTGCCGAACTTGGTGTCGGCGGCGACATCGATATCCTCTTTGGTGAGGATCGAAGCGAGTTTGGCCGCGAAGTTTCGCGATTGTCCGGCGGACTGGAGTGCCACGACGAGTCGTTCACCCACGACGACCAGCGACGTGATGCTCATGATGCCCAACACGATGACGATCATGCGGGCGAAGAGCCCCATTTCGCGCCAAAGACCAGCAATTGAAAAATCCATGTTCCGGGTCGCGCCTCCCTCGCGCGTTCTCGAGATGATGTGGGTCGCTTTCGATGTTGCTTTTGCCCGCAAGTTTTACGGGTGAAACTTCATTTGAAGGTAGTCTTGAAGGTGTACCAAACCGCTACGGGTCGTCCCTCGAAGATCACGGGGGTGTATTTTTGTTGTTGCAAAATGCGCAGGATGTGTTCGTCCGAGTGGGGCAAACCCTTCACGACGCTGCAACTGTCGACGGATCCGGTTTCGGTGATCCGACAACGCGCGATGTGCACGCCGCTGACGTGAGCGGCCACCGCTGCAGGCGGTAGTGAAGGCGACGGACCTCCGGTTTGGCTTGGTCGCGTCATCCCTGCGCCGAACGGAATCGTGATGTTTTGCGGCGGCGGCGGTGGAGGCGGCGTCGGGCTTCCGACTTGACCTCCGGGAACACCACCGGGGACGCCTCCGGGAACACCTCCGGGAACACCTCCGGGCTCACCCTCGCCTTCCGGCGCTTCGGGTGTATCCGGCTCGGGTTCTTTCTCCGGCGGTTTTTCGTTCGGCTTGGGCTCTTCTTTTGTCTCGACAATCGTATCCGGTTTCTTCACCGGCTTGGGTTTGTCCACTTTGGGCTTCTTCGAACCACCTGCGGGAGGTGGCGGAGGAGGCGGTGGTGGCGGTGGCGGAGCGGCCGCGAGGAACGTGACCTCGGGAGCTTCGACCTTCACTTCTTTGGGTCTCGTGGTCACCCACAAGACGAGAAGGATCGCGGCTGCGTGAATCACCGCGGACAGGACTGCGCCTGTACCGAGGCGACCTTTGGGAACGTTGCTGTGACCTAGGACCGAGTCGAACATGAGCCTTCAGTCGTGATAGACGAAAACGAACGCGAGTGCGAGACCCGAAAGTGGTATCGACGCGTGAAGGGGAGCGTGAGACGAGTGAAGTGCATCATGCGGTTACCGGAAGCCTTATCGTTCCCGGTTTTTCGTGGGGTGCGTCGGGGCGGATGAGGAAAAGCAAAAAAATAACGCCGACGCGTAACAGAACTATTGTTCACCGCCTCGGTCCATGCATATAGTCGGCCGCCTTTATCACCACTTGGCCCACGTTTCCGGAGGGTATGGAGGGCTCGTGATTCTCAGAGACAGACTAGGCCTGTTGGCCGCGGTAGTACCGTCCGTCGTTTTGGTCGCATCCAGCTCGGCTTACGCTGCAGATGGCGTGATCACCGGCCAGGTGCGCAATGCGGCGACAAAAGCACCAATCCCGGACGTCGTCATTACGGTGACGTCCCCCGCGCTTCAAGGTGAGCAGATTGTCGTGACAGACGCCGGAGGTAACTTCCGCGTCCCACAGATCCCACCGGGCGAAGGGTACGCTGTCAGCGCAGACGGGGGTGGGCAGTACAAGCCCTCATCTCGCGGTGGCATCAAACTGACGAGCGGTTCCACCGTTCGTGTCAACATCGAACTCCTGCCCGAAAATGCAGGTGTCATCGAGCAAGTTGTCGAAGCACGCGCTCCCGTCGTCGACGTCGGTTCATCGCGTATCGCCACCACGGTCGA
This sequence comes from uncultured Polyangium sp., assembly GCA_964435055.1. Lineage (GTDB taxonomy): Bacteria > Myxococcota_A > Polyangia > Polyangiales > Polyangiaceae > Polyangium. Next base: position 27,775 of record CAYSYX010000063.1, read on the forward strand.
TCAAGAGCTCACACGACGTCTCGCCGTGAACGCTCCGTCGGGCAAAGGCGGCGCGTCGCGCTCCTTCGAAAGCCTCGCGCAGATCGCTCCCGGCGCTAACTCCGACCAATACGGTACGTCCGTCAACGGTACGACGTCGCCCGAAAACGCCTTCATCATCGACGGCGTTTCGGCAAACGACCCGGCCTTCGGCGTCAACGCCGTGCCCCTGTCGGCAGAGTTCGTCAAGGAAGTCAACATCATTACCGCGGGTTACTTGCCCGAATACGGTCGTTCGATCGGCGGCGTCATGGACGTCGTCACGCAGACCGGTTCAAACGAGTTCCACGGGTCGGTGTTCGGCTCGATCACGCCCGGTGCCTTCGAAGGAACCCGCGCTCAGGTCGCTCGCGAGGGTACGGTTATCCAGACAAACCCGTCGCTCGGCGCGATTCGTGACTTCGGTTTCTCGATCGGCGGCCCGATCCTGAAAGACAAACTCTGGTTCTTCGCCGGCTTCCAGGTGGCGCTCACGCGCATGAACCTGACCCGCACGTTGAACAAGCTCGAGTTCAACACCGATCCGATGACGGGCGCCCCGACGACGCCGATCGTCGACGAGAAGACGGGCTTCCAAAAGACCACCGAGCTCGACGGCTCGCGTCAGGTGTTTTACGCCGATCAACAGACCACGCAGTACATCGGCAAACTCACCTGGAACATCAACCAAGACCACAAGATCGACTTGACGGTCTTTGGTGCGCCTTCGACGTCCGGCGGCAACGGCACGTACGACATCGATGCGCAGGACGGCGGCGTTCCGGGCAACTTGATCGGTCAATACAAGTCGCTCGCGCTCACCTCGACGGCGTTCAACAACAGCGTCGTCGTGAAGAGCTCGTCCGCGTTCATGAACAAGAAGTTCCTCGTCGATGCGACCTTGGGCTGGGTTTACAACACCCTCGAACAAGGCGCGGCGGACGGTTCGAACGTCGACGACATCAACAACCCCGACACCTTGGCCGGTCAGCCTGGTGTTTCTTGGCGTCGTAATCAAACGACCGGCGCGAAGAAGGGTCGTCGTGCGATTTCGGACTTCGAGCAGCTCACGGCGGCGGCTCAAGACGCGTGCGGAGTGAACCAACTGCGTGATCCGATGGATCCGTCGAAGGGCAACTACGCGAACGTGTACTGTCCGGTCACGACGTACCGCACGGGCGGCGCGGGCTTGATGAACATCGGCACGAACAACCGTTACCAAGGTCGCGTGATTGCCACGGCTATCGTCAAGGCCCTCGGCGAGCACACGATCAAGGCTGGTTTCGACTTCGAGTTCCTCACGTACAACAACCGCAAGGGTTACGGCGGCGGCGTTCTCTATCGTGAAAACGTCAACGGCACGTCGCTCTCGGACTTCCGTCATTACGGCTTCCTCGATGCGCCCGACAGCGCCGTGGACATTCCGGTTTTCGATGCGACGTCCACGTCGACCACGGTCGGCGGGTTCGTCCAGGACAGCTGGAACATCCTCGATCGCGTCACGGTGAACCTCGGTGTGCGTTACGACTCGCAGGTCGTGCACGCTACGGACGGTACCGTTGGTTTGTCTTTGCCGAACCAATGGTCGCCGCGTATCGGTGCGATCTGGGATCCGACGCGTGAAGGTCGCGCGAAGATCACCGCCAACTTTGCTCGGTTCTACCAGGCCGTCACGTTGAACCTGGTCGATCGTTCGTTCCCGGGCGAACTCAGCACGATCTCCACGCGTTCGCAAGCCGTCTGTGATCCGCTCAATCTCACGACGGATTGTCGTGATCCCAGCGGGTACGTCACGCGTGGTGGTTCGATCGATGCATCGCAGCTCTACACCCTCACGGGTGGTGACCGCGTGCCCGTCGATCCGGATCTCAAGCCGCAATCTTCGGACCAATTCGTCGTTGGTGGTGAATACGAAATCATCACGGACGCACGACTTGGTGCTGCGTACACGAAGCAGTGGCTGAACTACGCGGTTGAAGACATGAGCCGCGACGAAGCGACGACGTACTTCATCGGCAACCCCGGTGCAGGCATCGCGAAGGACTTCCCCTTGGCGACGCGCGACTATGACTCGTTCATGGTCTACTTCTCGAAGTCCTTCTCGAAGCAGTGGCTCGCGCAGGTCAACTACACGTTGTCCTGGAACCTGTTCCAGGCCTGCCAGAAGCGCGGTGCACG
>CAYSYX010000064.1:0-29821 GCA_964435055.1 uncultured Polyangium sp.
CCTCGAGCCACCACGTGTCCTCATTGCGGCGTGCCCCAAACCTCGAGTCGAATTTCAGCCATGAAAAACCTTTTGGCGGTGGCCTCCGGAGGCCTCGTCGCGGTGACTTTGATGGCTTGTTACGGAGCGGCGCCCACCGGATATCATCCTGTCGAACCCACCGCTCCGCCCTCGTCCGATCTCGATAACGACGGTTTTGCTTCCGCGGGAGAACCCGGTCACATCGATTGCGACGATACGATTGCGACCATTCATCCCGGAGCGGAAGATCCGCCCGGTGATGGTATCGATCAAAATTGCGACGGAGTTGACGGAGCGGCCACCGGGGGTGTTCCGGAGACGAAAGACCCCGACCCAAAACCTTGATTGACAAGGCATTTGCAATCATCGACGGCGGAAAACAAGTTGGTGTCGGCGCAAATGCCTACGCCTTGCCATCCCCATAACATCTCGAAATGCTTCGAGCAGCCTTGCGAGAAAGCCTCGCGCATGAGCCGTCATGAATCAAGTCTCGAAAACGCTCCAATGGTTACGAGAATACGCGGCGCATTACGAACAGGGCCAAGATGCTCACGCCGCAATGGCCGCATTCGGCATTTTTGGAGCCGCGATTTCGCCCGATTACGGAGGACTTGGATTCTCGCGCGGGCACCTCTTGCAGGTATTCGAACAACTGGGCGCCATCGACATTGCGCTCGCCGCTTCGGCCATTGTTCACTACAATGCAACACAAGCGATTTCTCGTCACGGAACCGAGCAACAAAAACGCACGCTATTGACGGAAATCATCGCCGGGCAACGTAAGGTTTCATTTTCATTGACCGAGCCCGGCGCAGGCTCGAATCTACGCGGAATCAAGTCCTACGCCGACCCCTGTGAAAGCGGTTATCATCTCTTCGGACAAAAAGCCTATTGCGGAGGTGCTCAGGCGGCCGATACCATCGTTTTATTGGCTCGCGTCGAGCAGAATGGACCAATCACGGCATTCCTCGTGGATCGTCGCGCAGCCGGATTGACCGTTCATCCGCCGCATCCTCTCGTCGGCGTCCCCGGGCTTTCAATTCACGATATCACGCTTCGCCGAGTATTCGTTCCACGCGACGCCGTGCTCGGGTTGGTCGGCCAAGGGTTCGAGGTAGTCGAAGGGGCCTTGAGTGATGCTCGATTGGCCATTGCTGCATTATCGCTTGGGGCGATGAAACGAGCCCTCCAGTGGATCCTGCGCTTTGCGTCCCGACGCACGATCGGCTCCGGGCTCATGTTGGGAAACCCCGCAATTCTCGCATTACTCGACGATTTTCTCCAAGCGGCATCCGCCATTGAATCCTTGATCTACAGCTGCGCGACGTTGCTGGATCAAGGCGAAGCGCTCCCGTCGTTTGTGATGCCGGCGAATAAGGTGGCGAGTACGGAATGGCTTGGGCGTTTGGCCGATCAATTCGTGCAATGGCTTGGAGCTCGTGGATATTGCGCCTCGTCGCCGGCCGGCAAATTATTCGTCGATTGTCGCCTGCTTCGAATTGGCGAAGGCCCCACGGAAGCCTTGCTCTCGCACATCGGCGCATTATACGACACCGAGCCTCATATCGTGGAAAACTTTCTATCGCGTTCGCTGAAAGCGCCGGAAGTTCTATTGACCTTACAACAGCTGGTCGCCCGATTACCCACGGATATCCCCGCGCCGCTTCGATATCAGCAAACGGGAACGTTGGTCGTGGATGTCATGCTTTGGGCCGCCGCCCAAGATGCGGCAACGAGACAATGGGCTCGACGGCATACTGAAAATACGCTCCAGCGCCTCCTCGCCCAATCAACGCATCTTTCGGCCCAAGTCGCTCGAGAACGAATTGCGCAATTTCAATCGAGCATCGGGGAGCTTTCGGAAACCGTACCGCAAAAACAACGCCTCGACGATCCGTATTTATCGGACGACGGCGTGTTCGACCGGGGTGGAGATCTTTGCGCGGACGATTCGGCGCAAATCATTCGTTGGGAATCTCGCGGTGAAGGCCCGGTCGGGCATGCGCTCGTGCATCAAATGATTGCCCAAATGGCAGCCAAAGCGCCCCGAGCCTTCGCCGTGTACGGCGATGAGTTTGTCTTGACTTACGAAGAGCTCCTCGAACGCGCAAGCGTCGTCGGCGCAGCATTACAACGTCATGGCGTAAAACCAAGAACACTCGTGCCCATTTTGTTGCGACGAAGTCCCTGGATGGTCGTATGTACACTTGCTGTTCTCAATATCGGCGCCGTGGCTGTTCCTTTGGAGCCTGCAAGCCCCACGGACCGATTACGTCGATTGCTTCGCCCATTGTCTTTTCCTCTCCTGTTGACGGAACAATTGCTTGCCGAGCGCCTTCCGGAATATGCCGCCCTGCTCGTCGAACACGTTGCTGAAGGAATACCCGAATCCATTCAATCCGCACCCGATACCCCGGCGTTGATCATTCATACATCGGGTTCTACAGGACAACCCAAAGCCGTCGTGTTATCGCATGGCGCATTGGCATATATGTTCGCTTGTCGCCAACAGGCGTATCCGCTCGACGAATCCGATCGCGTTTTGTGGTGTACATCCCCGGCATTTGATGTCTCATTTTGGGAATACATCGGACCGTTGACCGCGGGCGCGTGTGTCGTGACTCCGGCAAACGCCGTTCACGAATGGGACGGTGCGGAGGTGGCGACGCGGATCAAATCCCTTGGAATCACGGCCATGCAAATCGTCCCGGCCCTGCTTCATCGATTGCTTCAATACGCCACGGCTGAGGACCTGGCTTCATTGCGGTTGATTTATTGCGGCGGCGAAGCGCTCTCGAAAGAACTGCTCGTGCGCACCCGCAAAGTGACTCGAGCGATATTCGTCAATGCGTATGGCCCCACGGAAGCGACCATTGAATGTTCGTGGTATCAATGCCCGCCGAATGACGATGCACGAATGATTCCCATTGGACGTCCCATCCCGGGAAGAAAAATATATCTCCTGGACGACCATCGACGACGAGTTCCTCCGGGTACGCCTGGGGAATTGTACATCGGCGGCTCGGGGCTGTCTCTGGGCTATCATAACGATGACGAAATGAACCGGCGCTGCTTCTTCCCGGATCCATTCTCGGACGTGCCAAACGCAGCGATGTACAAGACAGGAGATCTCGGACGTTATCGTGAAGATGGGGAAATCGAATTCTTGGGTCGAGCGGATCGCCAAGTCAAGATTCGCGGCGTGCGCATCGAGCTTGGGGAAGTCGAGCAAATTTTCCTGGAACATCCGAACGTTACGAATGTATCTGTCCAAGCGGTGGAGCGCGGCGACGATGGCAAAGTATTGGTGGCTTATGCAAGCGTACGAGACGAACTGACGCAAGATGTTCTATTTTCGTATATCAAGGAAAAACTCCCCCGAGCGTTGTGGCCTTCGGCCATTGTGTTGCTCGACCAATTGCCAATGACAAACACCGGCAAGGTGGATCTGCGGGCGCTCCCCGACGTGAATTGGTCTTCTTTTCAAGGCACCACGGAGATCGACGCGAACGCGACGGAAAAAGTATTGCTCGAAATCTGGTCGCGCCTCTTGTCACGCGGCTCGATCGCCTTGGACGACGATTTCTTTCAGCTCGGGGGGCATTCGTTAACGGGAGCGCAAATGCTGGCCCAGGTGCGGGAACGATTTGGTTGCCGCATTCGATTACATGATTTTTTCTCGGCTCCCACCGTTCGAGCCTTGGCGCTGGCTGTCGATTCCGCCCGCGCTCCATCCGAAGACGGGCAATGCGAGGAGCTTTTGCTTTCTCTTTATGACGAGACTCGTGCAAGGGCGGTCCCTATTTTGATTTACTTGCCAAAATCGTCGACACCCGCACCGATTGTTCTTTTCTCGCACGGCCTTGGAGGCACGCGTGAAGGATACGCCTACCTCGGACGAACCTGGGCGGAGCATGGTTACGTCGCCGTGCACTTGCAACACGCCGGCAGCGATATGGACGTATTGCTCCAAGCGAAAAACCCAATGCTTTCCGCAATGCACGTGACAACGGATCGCGAGCAAATGAAGCATCGGCCCAAAGACCTGGCGTTCGTGATTCATCAACTGGACAAACTTCAACATACCCACGGCGCCCTGGCCCAAAAACTCGACCTGACCCGAATCGGCGCAGCCGGGCATTCATTTGGAGCTTTCACCGCCCTCGCCGCGGCAGGCGCCGAATTGATCGTGTCGCCCGAATGTCGGGAGCGTTTTCACGAACCACGAATCAAAGCGGTCGTCGCCTTGTCTGCTCCGGCATTTTTAGGGGGGACACTCGACGCCCGCTCGTACCATTACATTGAAACGCCATGTTTACACGTATCGGGGACGAAAGACGATGGTCCGGTTTTTCAAATATCGCCTGAAGAGCGCAGATTTTCGTACGACCACACCTCTGCTCCCGAACAATACTTCATGTTGATCGATGGAGCGCATCATTTCAGTTTTGGCGACAATGCGCGCTGGAATGGGCACCCCGTGATGCGAGATCCCATGCACCATCTGTATCTTCAAAAAATGACCACTGCGTTTTGGGATGCGTACCTGAAGCGAGATCCCGAAGCATTGCAATGGTTGCGGCAGAATGCCGCCGCATTCCTCGATAAAGGCGCGACGCTCGAAATGAAGTGAACGCCGCGGCGAAGACCGTCACAACAAATGTCGCGCCTTGATCTCCAAATACCGATTGATGAGCGACGCGGTCAATTCGCCGGGAGCCACGTCCAGCACCAAAACGCCCTGACGCTCGAGGGATCGAACGAGTTTGTCTCGGAATGACAACAGCTCCGCCGCCGCCCCGCGTATGTACGGGCTCGTTCCCGCGATCGCCGCAGTCTCCGCCGTCTTTCCCAGCACCAATGCATCCACATCCACATCGCGCAAAAGCACGAGCATCGGCAAATGCCGGGGAAGCATCGCGCGCATGATGCGCACAACCTCGGCCGACGCGACTTCATCGACGACTTGCGTGAAAAGAATCACGAGGCACCGCTTTTTCACGCGCACCGACAACGCGTCGAACGCCGCCGAATAGTTTGTCGGAGAAAACGTCGGCTCCAAGTGATAACCCGATTGCACGATTTTTTGCGTCCCTCGCGGTCCGCCCACGAGCGGCGCGTACGCCTTGACTTCTTCGGCAAACGCAATCATTCCGACTTTGTCGCCTGCGCGCCCCGCGACGTGCGACAACATGAGCGTGGCATTCAATGAATGGTCGAATAACGAAAGATTCGCGAATTCCGCCGTCATGAGCCGCCCGGTATCGAGCATGAACACGACGCTTTGATCACTCTCCAGCTGATATTCCCGGGCGATGAGCTTCTTCCGGCGCGCCGTCGCTTTCCAATCGACGCTGCGGTATTCGTCTTCGCGCCGATATTCACGCAGCCGCTCGAATTCGCTTTCACCTCCGCGACGCCGAGAACTGCGAATACCCGCCGGATCGCGATCCTGTCGCGCCAAGAGTTCATACTCGCGAACCGCTTCGAGGTCCGGATATACCTTGACGGGCGTCGGTGCGGATATCTCGATTTGACGAATCCACAACCCCAGCGGCGACGAATAACGAAGGAAACAAGCGCCGAGCGTGTATGCGCCTCGTCGCGACGGAATCACCCGCGCTTTGCACGACGCCGATCCACGGGCCGCCAAGTCCACTTCAAGCGGCAAATCGTCGCTCGTCGCCGTCGCATACAAATCATCCTGCAAGCGAATATGCAATTTTCGTCGCGCGTACGAGCGTAAATCGTACGCCACGATGTTTGCCCGGCCAATCGATAAAACCGACGGCGCTCTTCGTTGCAACGTCACCAACGGTTTGCGCGCGAGCAATGCATCCACCAGCGCGAGCAGCAAAATCGCCCCATCCGTGAGGAACATGGGCAAAAGCAGCGTTCGGTCCATCAACGTCAAAAATGACAAGACGAGCGGACCGACAAACAGCAGGACGAGGATACGCGAAGGAATCATAGCGTGAATCAGGCCGCCGTTCGCGGGACTTTGGCCTCGCGCAAAATGTCCTCGACACAATCGTCCGCGCTCGTACCTTCAATCTCGGCGTCCGCGTGCAAAATGAGCCGATGGCGAAGGATCGCCGGAGCAAACAATTTGACGTCGTCCGGAATGACAAACGTTCGCCCTTCGGTCGCCGCCCGAGCGCGAGCCACTGCCAACAGACCAATCGACCCACGCGGCGACGCGCCCAGGTATACCGCGCGATGCGCCCGCGTTCGTCCAACGATTTCCGTGATATAATCGAGGATTCCTTCGTCCACGCGCACCTGCGAAATGGCCTGGCGCATCGCGAGAATATCGTCCGCCGAGGCGACGCGCGTGATGTTGGCCAAGTCGAGACGCCCGGCGTGAAACCCTTCGACATGATTACGCAAAATCTGCTTTTCGACCGCCGCCGTCGGATGCCGAACGTGCAGTTTGACCAGGAACCGATCGAGCTGCGCTTCGGGGAGCGGATACGTACCTTGGGACTCGACCGGGTTTTGCGTGGCAATCACGAAAAACGGCTGCGGCAAAGACCGCGTCGTTCCATCCGTGGTCACGGTGAGGTCCTGCATGGCTTCCAAAAGCGCCGATTGCGTTTTGGCCGGCGCCCGATTGATTTCATCGGCGAGCAACAATTGCGTAAAGATGGGTCCTTCATGAAACACGAAGCGGTCTTCTTTTTGATTGAACATGTTGCCGCCCGTGACGTCGCTCGGCATCAAATCCGGCGTGAACTGAATTCGCCGAAAACTCGCGCCGAATACATGGGCCAATGTGCGCACGAGCAGGGTTTTTCCAAGTCCCGGGACCCCTTCGATGAGCACGTGCCCGCCGGCAAGAATGGCAATGAGCGTACCGTCGATGATGTCCTCTTGCCCCAAAAGAATCTTGGAAGCTTCGCGGCGAATTTGTTCGATTGTGTCGCGGACCTGGTCGATGTTCATAAGGATCGCTTCGTTTTCTTGTCGGAGGAACGTGATGCTTTGCGATTGTCCCGCGACGTCGACGCCAGCCATTGGTCGAGCGTGCGGAACAGCGCCAAATCCGTAGCAACCTGCTGTTTGTCTTTCCGAGCCGCGCGGTTTGGCGCCGCAACGGAACGTTGTGAAGCCGGGCCGATTTCTCGCTGGGCATCGACCACATCGACCAGCACGGTCATGACTTCGCCCGTGGTTTTACCCGTACGCATCGCCAAAGCCTCGGCGAGCCCCGACAAACCACGCCGGCCTTGGCGCGGAAGCCGCTCGCGTAATCGTTCAATGGCCCAGCCGGCGTAAATCCCCAGCACGTGGCGCGACGCGCCCGAACGCGCATACGCAAGCCCAAGCGCACGCACGTGATCCGCAAATGCGCGACGCCGGTCCACGATCGGATCCCGCAATGTGCCGAAGGCTCGCCCCGCCCACAAAAATGCGAGCCCAAGCAGCAGAAACAATTGGAGCAATATCGGCCAGATATTCGACCGCGCAATCGAATCGATGGGGGTATTCGCACCGAGCGAAGTTTGACCATCGAGCACGTGCACGTTGCGATGCACGGCGCCGAAAAACGACAAGAGAAATGCCGTATTGTCGCCAAAGGGCAAAGCGATGTTCATGAACCAGCGGTCATCGGCAAAAACGAAGACACGCCCCTTCTCGATGCTGCGTTCTTCGGCATAACACAGCGAATCTCGAATCAAGAAAACGTCTTCGTCCGCGCAACGCAGCAAATTTCCCGGCGGGATTTGAATTTCGATCGGGCCGAACTTCGATACATAACTCGGCGCGGGACGCACGGCGTGAATGCTCGTTTGCTCGTGATCGAAGGTCGCTCCGGCCCATTCGGGAATTTCATTTCCCCCGGCAAACACCAAATCCCCACCGCGCTTGACCCATTCGTGCAAACGCCAAGCGCCGATATCGCTGATGTCGTAATCGGGCAAGAGAACCAGTGTGGAAATCCCCGGGTCCGGCAATTCATCCATGGGTCGCCGATGCTGACGCATATCGACCCCGATGTCGTTCACGAGCGTCGTGATGGCGTGAATACCCGACGGCGAACTATCCCCACGAAACACGGAATCCACCGTCACATCAGGATTCTCGTCCACCTCGTCCACCGCCAAATGCGCACACGAGACAATCGAAGACAAACCCACGATAAAGAAGACGAAGCCCAGCGCTTTGGTCACGAGCGGGACGACTCGATCATGAATACGCGAAAACAACTCGGCGGACGGTGATCGCGAACCGAATTGAACACTCTCGACATCGCTCAAAACCGCTCGCACATCCGGAGCTATCTCCGAACGTTCACTGCGCACTTGCCGCAAGTAATCGCCATTCGTCCGAAATGGCTGAATCTCGATAATCCCGTCACCATCGAGGCGCCGCAATAACGCGGCATACAGATCATCGATCGCCTGTCCAAATGCGCCACGTTGCGCAGCCGCTCGCGCCCGCGCCAACAATCGTTCGACGTCGGTCTCCACGACGCTGCGAACCGCCGTCTTGGCCGTGGTTTGTCCGATCGGAAGCGCATCCTCCGGCGGCGCTTCTTCCGGCGGAGCGTCCGAATCCGCCAAAAGGTTTTTCACGACCATCCAAAGAACGAAGGCAATAAATCCGCCAAGCAGCAAAAAGAACAGGATTCGCGCAATGCCGCTCGCCACTGATGCCACGGCCGGGTCGGGCTTGGGCGGCGGAGGCGGCGGCGGAGGCTCATTGGATTCGGTTCGAGAATTCGGGTTCTCCCCGGAAGGCTTTTGCGTCGAGTTTTCGTTGGGTTTGTCCGACTTCGGCTCCTTGCCGTCAGGTTTGTCCGACTTGGGGTTCTCGCCGCCCTTATCGCCGGAGTTCTCCTTGGCGCCGGGCTCGTTGTTCTCGCCTTTATCGCCTTTATCACCGGATTTGTTCGGACCATCGGCGCTCGGTTTGTTCGTATCGGTGGAACGCCGCACCCCGATTCGATCGTCACCTCCGGAGCGGCGCCCGGTCGGCGCGCGAGCCCCCGGATCGATTTTCGTTTCAATGGGCGTTCCGCCCTTGTCTTGAACCTCTTTCGGCGCTTGTTTGCACGCCTTTTCCAATGCGGGACAAATGCCCGAATCCTTGGATACGAATGAACAAAACGCGCGCTCACTGTCGACGAGCGGGTAATCCTCTTCGTGGCAAAATCGATACCGCGGTTCGGCGAGGATTTCTTCGCGCGCACGAACGTCTTCGGTCGTCGCAGGTTGCGGCGTGAGCGCCGCCAAAAGTAATGCCGTGCGAATCATGCGGCCTTCCTCGCGGCTTCCGCACGCACGCGAATACCATGAAAACGCAATTGAATGTCCCAACCATCGGCGCGCGTTCGCGTATCGATGTAATACAAAAAGCGCACCGTCGCGACGAGAGGTATGGCCAAGAAAAACCCGGCCAACGATTCCGCAGATCCGCCATCACGAAATAACTGCCCGAAACGCCGCGTCAATTGCAGCAGGTCGCGCGTGACTCCGTCGCTCATCACTTCCGCCAAGACCACGCCGCTCACCCGCGTAAAGGCCAGCAAAAGCACCATGAGAAACGCCGAACCCGTTCCGCGACTATCCACCAGGCGATGACTTCGCTCATACGCTCGATGACCGGACAGCCCCTCGAGCAAGCAAGCTTCATCGAGCAAAAGCAGCCGAATCACGACGAATGGCGACAAGATGAAAATCGTCAGGATCGAAATCACCGCCCCGACGAATCGAACGACGCTCGACCAAAAAAGCCCGCCCAAACGTATGCGCAAAAGCGAAAATACCGGCTTTGGTCCAAGCATCGGTGAAAACATGAGCTGACTGATCGCCACGCTGTACGCCGCTTCGACGAACGGCACGAGCACAATGGCGACAAGCCAAACCTGAGCCCATGAAAAATCGGCTGCATAACGCAAAACCAAACACGCCGCATACGCAGGCAAAAGAGTAAAAAATGCGAGGCGCAAATAAAGCGGAAATGCCAATGAAAACGTCAAACGAAATCCCAAATCGGCAATCTCCGAAATGGTTCGTGGACGAAGAACAACCGCCGAATCACCCAGATTCATGCGCTCCTCCGCCTTCCACGCCCGGCAAATGCCAAATAGGCCGCCACCAACGACGAAAACACCACCGACGCCGCCCACTTGACAGGCGCCGGCATCGCCGACGGAGACCAGAATCCCTCAATGCCCGCAGCAATCAAGAGCATGACCGCCGCCCCCACAATCAAATACACCAAATCCGGAGCCGCTTCGCGTAATGAACCCACGCGAGTTCGTCCGTTTGTAACAATCAGCGAATGACCCATGCGCAACCCGGCCTGTCCCGCAATGACGATCGCCGTGAGTTCAAACGGGCCGTGGCCGCATATAAACGTGCCGATGTTTCGACCAAAACCGGATGCCGCGACCCAACCCGCCACGACACCGATGTGCAATCCATTGTAAATCAAGAAAAAGATGCTTCCGAGACCGAACAAAATTCCCGTCGCAAAACATCGAAATGCAATGCCGACGTTATTGTACACGTAAAACCCGGCCATCGTGGTGTCCGTACCTTCACTTCGGCCACCATCGAACCCCTTCGAATACATGTCCGCCATGGCATCGAGCGCGCTGCGCGGCAGAATCTCGGATGCCGCGTGCGGCACGAACAAGGCCGCGATGATGCCGATGACACACGGAATGTAAAAAAGCGCGGACGAAGCGACGAAAAAACGCAAGTTGCGCCGAAACGCGACGGGGAAATCACGCTTCAACAACGAAAAAAACGCGGGCGCTCGAAATGGTTCCGCTCCATAAAGCGCACTGTGCGCTCGTCCGGCCAAACTGTCCAAATACGCCACGAGATCCGGCGTGGCCCGAGCTCGACACAGAATCAAATCATTCGATAAGGATCGATACAACGCAGCTGCGCGGGAGATGGTCGGACCGTCGAGCTGCGCCAGAGGTACGTTTCGAGATAGAATATTCTCGAGTTCCCGCCAATCGTTTTGCCGCGCGGCGACGATTTCGTCCTGGCTCTTCACGAGGACCTCCGCGAGATGCCTCGAGCGCGAGCGTAAAGCAGCGTCAAAAATCGACTCGCATCATTCACTCGCACGCCGAGACGCTTGGCGAACACAGGCGCAACCATGCCCGCGAGTTCATCTTCGCGCGCCCGGCCGATGCGATCCTTTCGCCGCAAAAAATGCTCGAGCGCGTCGAGCTCGTCACCGGAAATGGGCAATCGTTGGGGCAAATTCGCCAATTCTTTCGCCGTCGGCGCAGGCTCGATGCGAATCGTCGACGCCACCGTACGCTTTTCTTCGACCACCACCATCGTTCCCGCGACGAGGTCCCCAAGACGTCGAAATCGATTGTCACGGGCCATCGAGATCAAGCCGAGCGCATACCCGCCGGGAAGAAAATCAGCCGCACGCAGCAAATTCCGCAAAAAACTGTCGCCTACTCGTAATGGATGCCCGTGCACGGATACGACCCGCAAATCGAGCGCTCGTTTTCCCGGCGTCGTGCCGTTCCACGTAATCTCCCAAAATGTGTAATATCCCCATTCCAATACAAACAAGAGCACCAAAATCATTCCCGTGGAAACACCCGAAATGGCATCTCCCACGGCCAATCCGCCGATCGATGCGGTCACGGCAAAAACCAGCACGATCCCCGCGCGAATCAAAGCATCCAGAAGCCACGCGACCGCACGTGATGTCGGCCCCGCAATCGGCACATGAAAACACACATGCTCGGGCGTCTCGATTTCCGCCGTCGTATCGATGGGCGTGATTCGATTGGTCGGTTCTGTGCGAGGTGACAAGCGTGACTCCGAAGCGAAAGGAAATCACGAAGTATGAACCACGTCAAACCCTTTGTGACGCATTCGGATCGGCGTTTTGTTTGCGTTATCCGCGAAACGCGATGACGGTCTTGCGCTCGCTGTATTCTTCCATGGCGTAAAGAACGCCTTCACGACCGAGGCCCGAATCCTTGACCCCGCCATAAGGCGCGTTATCGGCTCGATACGTCGGCACTTCGTTGATCAAGATGCCGCCGGCGTCGATTTCGTCGATCACCTGACGCGAGATTCGCAGGCTATCGGTAAATACGCCCATTTGCAGACCATAACGCGATCGATTCACGGCCGCGATCGCCTGGCCCACGTCGCGATACGAAAAGAGATTGACCACCGGGCCGAAGACCTCTTCACGAACAATGTTCAAATGCTCGGAAGGCCGCCCCAACACCGTCGGCGCAAGGACGTTGCCTTCACGACGACCGGCACAAATGGGCTCCGCGCCGTTCTTGACCGCTTCGTCAATCCACGAAACAACGCGATCCGCAGCTCGCGAATCGACGAGCGGTCCGACGAGGACCGATTCATCCCGAGGATCACCGACGGCGAGTTTTGCAATTTCGGCCGCCAAGAGATCTCGAAATTGGTTTTCAATGCTCTCCTCGACCCACACGTTTTGCACCGAAATGCATATTTGTCCGGCATACGAAAATGCCCCGAACGCCACCCGCGCCGCAGCACGCGCCAAGTCCGCGTCCGCATGCACGATCACCGCCGCATTTCCACCCAATTCGAGCGCCACGCGTTTTCCACGAGCCGCCGCTTGGAGTGACCAACCCACCGCCGCGCTCCCGGTAAACGTGAGCACGGCAATGCGTGGATCCTTGACCGCCCGACCGGTCACCTCATTCGTCGCTGTAATCGTCTGCAATGCCGCAAGGGGAATCGATTCGCGCGCATCGGCCACTTCATTGGCCGCAGCCTCGAAGACTTCCGCCAAAAGACGCGCCGGCCCCGGCGTTTGAGGCGCAGATTTGACAAGGATGGGAGCTCCAATCGCCAACGCCGGAACGACTTTGTGCGCGACGAGATTCAGCGGAAAATTAAATGGCGTTATCGCCAATACCGGCCCGCGCGGGACCCAAAAACTCTGCGCCGCATCGTACGTTCGTCCGGACGCATCCACGTCGACCGGAATCCAATTCCCCGCATAACGCTTTGCTTCTTCCGCACCCGTCGTGAATGTGCCGATCGCTCGAGTCACCTCGATGTCCGCCAAACGATGCGGTTTTCCCGCCTCGTCGATGATTGACGAGACAAACGCACTTCGCCGCTCGGCAATTTTTTGCGCCATCGCCGCCAACAATCGGCTCCGCAAATACCGACTCGTTCGACGAAATGGAACCTGAGCGTTACGCGCCGCCTCGAGCGCTCGTTCGAGCAACGCTTCGTCCGCCTCTTCGGCCACCGCAATGATCTTTCCGCTGTACGGCGCCCTGACGGTGTGCGTGCGCGTCCCCTGAATCCACTCACCGTCGAGCCAAAGCTTGTGCCGCGTCATTCCATCCTCCCCATGTTCAACGTTCTCATCAACATCTATAGTGGTATTCATCGTCCACCCGCGTGAAAGCCGAAGCACGTTCCCGACGTGTTGAAATTACACGATATTTTCAGTAGGTTCAGCCATTTTCAACGTTTGCGGTTTTTCTTTCGACTCTTGGAAGAAGCCGCTTGCGGCTCCTTCGTGTATGCAACCAAAACCGCTTTTCCATTCCGATATTCAGGAGCCACGCGCACATAACCGCTCAGCTTGGCAAAACCCGCAAAATCACCGCGATGTTCACCCATGTAATCGCTGAACCGTTTCCAAAAATCCCGCGCATCGTCAGGGGACAAAGCCACGCCGTCCACGAGCGCAGCCAGAGCCGATCGTTCTTCCGTGGTCATTGAATACCATACTCCTTGAGACGCCGGTAAAACGTGCGTCTAGGCAAACCTACCATTTTCGCCGCCTTGACGCGATTCCAACTCGCCGCCTGCAACGCAGCCAAAATTCGCTCGCGCTCGTCCGCCTTGTGCGCTTCCAGCGACGCGACCTTACGCGGAGCTTCCGCCGATGCCGGAGTTTCCAAAGTCACCGCGGTCCGAGGCGCCGGACGCGTCTCGGACAATTCGAAATCGTCCACGTCGAGCTCCGGACGATCGGACAACACCCACGCATTGAGCAAAATATTTTCGAGCTGCCGAACATTGCCCGGATACGAATAGGACGTGAGCCGACGCAATGCAGCCCGCGACACGCTTCGCCGTTCGCGACCATAACGAGCCGCAAAAATCCCCAAGAAGTGATCGATGAGCAGCGGAACGTCTTCTTGTCGATCCCGCAATGGCGGCACATTCACTTTGACCACGTCCAGCCGATAAAGCAGATCTTCGCGGAACGTCCCGGCCGTGACCATGGCGCTCAAGTCCCGATGCGTCGCCGCAATGACCCGCACGGAAACAGGTTCTTCTCGCGTGCCCCCGACCGGACGAACGACTTTTTCCTGCAAAACCCGTAACAAACTCGCCTGCATTTTCGCCGGCATTTCCCCGATTTCATCGAGCAATATCGTTCCGCCCGTCGCTTCGCGAAAGAGCCCCCGACGATCCCGATCCGCTCCCGTGAAGGCTCCCCGCACGTGACCAAAAAGCTCACTTTCGAGCAAATGCTCGGGGATCGCCCCGACGTTGATTCCGACAAACGGTTTTTTCGCCCGCGCTCCGGCATTGTGAATCGCCCGCGCCACACCCTCTTTGCCCGTCCCGCTCTCCCCAATGATCAGCACCGGAACGTCGGTATCCTTGACACGATCGATGAGCGCATATACGCGGCGCATCGCTTCGCTGCGCCCCACCAATCCCTCGTAACCAAAATGCCCCTTGATGAGCGCTCGGGCCGACCGCAAATCCCGACGCGTTTCTTCGAGCTGCTCGGTGCGGTGCCCGAGCCGCTCTTCCAAACCAACCCGCGCTTTTTCAAGCTCCAGATTGGCTTTTTCGAGCTCCGCACTCTTCTTTTCGAGTTCACTCGCTCGACGCGCATTCTCCCCGACGAGACGCGCCGTCTCGATCGCAATCGCCACTTGGTCCGCAAGCGCTCGCAAAATAGGCAATTCCTGGGCAAACCCGGCCACCGGACTGAGTCGCGTCTCCAAATACAACGCCCCGATGACTCCGCCGCTTCGCGATCGAATCGGCACACAGGCAATCGATTGCAACATCAATTGATGCACCGAAACATAATCGGCCATTCGCGCATCGTCTCGCGCGCTCACCGTCGCAATGGGCTCCCCCGTTTGCACGACGCGCTCGGCAATCGACTGGGAAAAACGAGCATGCACATCCTCGCCCTCGCGCGCTCGAAATGCGTGCACGGACAATGCACCGCCCGCATTTACGCCATTGCCCGCAGATTCCCAGTCCGCGTACCCACTTTTCAACAGGACGAACCCACGCTCGGCTCCGAGCAACGCAATGGCGTGCTCCGTAGCCTTGTCGAGCAATCGCGCCAAATCGATTTCACCCGCGATCGCCCGATTGATCTCGAGGATCCGGGCCAAGCGTTCTTCCAGCGGCAGGTGACCTCCGAACCCCGTCGGCGGAGCCCCAAAAAGATGCGACGTCGTCGCATGACTCGATGTTCCGAAAGACAAACACGCCGTCCGCAAGGTTCGTCGCCGTGGTTCGTCCCAAAAAACCTCGCGCAAATCACGCGGCAACGAGGAGGCAATCCCTTCGAGCACCTCGACGGCCGCTTCACGATCCCGCCGCGCGAGCATCGGTTTGCCCCCGTCCTCGTGCAACATCGCTCGCGCATCGAGCACCCGCACGACGAAGTCTCGTTGCCCCGACGCCCGCGCAACCTCCAACGCTTCGTCGAACGCCGCCCCAGCCGCTCGTTCATCCCCGCGCAACGCCGCCACGCGCGCCCGCGCAAGCAACAACAACGGACGATGCGCCGCCCCGCCACCCAAAGAAATCGCTGCCCGATCTATCTCGGTCTCGAGCACGCGCGCATCCGCCCCGCGCACCGTTGCCCCCACGATCACCCGCTCGAGACGCGCCTCCGCTGCATCTTCCAATCGACCCAACGCTTCCCACGCGTCCGCACACGCACCACACGATCGTTCCGCGGCAGGAGTGTTTCCAGACAAACTCGCGTGCTCCGCTTCGAGCGACAGCAGTTGCGCTCGCAGATGCGGACCCAGTTCGTCCCGCTGTCGCACGAGCTCGTCGATCGAAGCCCGCGCGTGCGCCAATCTTCCCAAGTACAAATCGAGGTTGGCCAGGTTGAGTAACGCTTGACGAAGCGTGGCGACACGACCCGAACGTTGACCCATGTCGACGGCCGCTTCGAGATGCACGAGCGACGCCGCGATATCGCCCTGCGTCTTGGCGATGCCGGCCAAGTTGAGACGCGTCGTGGCCACACTGCCCGCATCACCCGCACGTTCGGCAGCTTCGAGCGCTTCTTCGTACGCCGCTTTGGCCGCATCCAGTTGCGCATCTCGTTGCAGCGCAAATGCCAAGGAACCAAGGGCCACCGAAAGAATTCTCGGTTGCGTCAACTTCCGCGCGAGACGAACCGATCGTTCCAGCGTGCGTTTGCCCTCTTCATGTCGCGCGGCGAAGCTCTGCGACAAACCCATCACCGCCAGCGCATCCGCAGCGATCGCCGGCAAGGCACGTCCTCGAGATCCGTCGCGTTTGTCGAGGATGGCGTCCTCCGTTCCGTCCGCCGACAAACCCGTTCGCGTCAACGCTTCTTCCGCGAGCTTCTCGGCCGCCGGATGATCACCCGCCCGCAACAAAGCTCGCGCCGCGTGAAGACAAAACGAACTCGCCAGCTCGACATCATCGCCATCGAGCACTTCATCACGAACCCGTTCGAGCTCTTCGATCGCCCGCCGCGGCTCTCCGCGATTCGTCAACAAACGTGCGCGAGCGATCGCCAAGAGCGGTGAGGCATCGTCGTGCAGATGTTCGAGAACCTCGGCGGCCTCTTCGAAGTGTCCACGATCCAAAAGATCCACGACCCGTTCACGTGTCGCTCGACGATCGGGTCCTTCGGCCAAGATGCGATCGACATCGGCGACCGAAGCAACGGGAGAGCGCGCGATGGCTTCGACAATTTGACGAATCTTTCCCGGCAAGTAGGCGGCTCGAGCCGCGACGTGATCCGCGACGAGATCGCCGAGCGAAGGTATGGCCCGACGAACCAAGTCGCGCGCTGCGTTCTCATCGATCGGCG
This sequence comes from uncultured Polyangium sp., assembly GCA_964435055.1. Lineage (GTDB taxonomy): Bacteria > Myxococcota_A > Polyangia > Polyangiales > Polyangiaceae > Polyangium. The sequence continues at coordinate 17,095 of CAYSYX010000064.1, forward strand.
GAACATCGAACAGGGCAAACGTTGGTCCAACCAAACTCGCCGGTTGCGTGGCGTCGAACGTCAAGATCAACCGAGCCCCTGAGGCGCGGGCGCGAGCAAGTCGCTCGAGGTGCTGCGCGTCGAGACGATCGGCATCATCAACCAAGACAAACGGATCGGATTCGTTGCCGAGCGCTTCGAGTTCCAGATCGAGCGCCCGACCGGGCTCCGATGCCGCCTCAGCTTCGACCCACGCCACGGCCCGTCCTTTGACGCCAAGCCACCAAGCAAGGCGCCGCAACAACGTCGTTTTTCCCGCCCCACCCGATCCGATGACGATGAGCCCTCCGCCGGGCGGTAACGCTTCCACGCGCGCATCGAGCGCGTTGGCGACACTCTCGACGCCGACGATCGGCCACGCATACACGGCGCGATCCGCATCGTGCGGAGCCAATCCCGTCGCGGAACGAACGGCGCTTGCAAGCTCATCCACGCTGGGAAAACGCGCCCCGGGATCACGATCGGTGGCTCGACGAACCACTTCGTCCAGCGCGTGAGCGACCGCTGCATCGAGCTGCGAACGAAACGCCGCCACGGTTTCACCAAGCGTAACTCCCAGGGCAAACACTTCGGCACGCACCGTGAGCTGACCGCCGGCAAAAAGTTCGGGAGCTGCGTAACGAGGCGTCAAACCCGTCGGTCGTTGACCACCATCGAGCAGCGTCGCCGCGAGGCCGAGATCCACGAGCGTCGCGTGTCCGTCGGGACCAACGATGATGTTCGCCGGCTTGATGTCTCCATGCAGCAGCGACGCGCGATGCAGATACGTGAGCTGCTCGGCCGCCCGCGCGATTGCAGAAAGACAAACGATCGGGTCGGTGGGTTGTTCGAGACAATCCGCGAGCGACTTGCCCGCCACGAGCTCGCGAACGAGATAACTCCGAGTTCCTCCGGGCAAACGCCCGAAGCCAAGGACCCTTGGGATCCCGACACCTTCGAGGCCCGACATGGCAATGGCTTCGCGCACCAGCGCACGCATCTCGGCTTCATCGGCATTCGGAGCGAGAATCTTGAGCGCAACGTCGCGACCGGTGACGCGATCCTTGGCGGACCAGACTTCACCACCACCGCCTCTACCAAGTGCAGCGATTGGCTCGTATCGAGGCGGAAGAAGCAAGACGGCAATACCCCCTGGTCCAGGTGTCAGAGAATGTAGTCGATACTGCCGCCGAAATAGAAGCCGGAACTCAGCGCCAAGCCGCCGTCGATTCGAGCTTGCAAGAATTTGAGCGGTTTGAAGCGGAAACCAATCTGCGGCAACGCAATCCACGGAAATACGAGCGGCTTCGATCCGCCGCCAATCCAACTCGGCTCCGCATACTTTCCGAAATGATTGTTGTCATTCACGCAATACGTCGAATCCGGTACGCCCGACCCCGTGCACGTTCGCCATTGCGATGGATCGGTGGGACTCGCGCCCGCAGGATCTCGCGGATATGCCTGCGCACGATAAAGTTCGCCGACCACGCCGCCGATACCCACGCCACCGCCGATGAGAAATGCAAAACGACTTTTCTTGTCGAGCGGGACTTCGTACAGAATCTCCACTTTTCCGAAGATCACGCCCAAGTCGCTGTTTACTTTCTCAATCGCCGTATCGGGTTCCCCCTTGCCCTTGAACATCAGGTCGCCCGTCGAATAATCCGCATAAGAAAGCGAAAATATGTATTCGACGTGTTCGCGACGCATACCGAATTCGAGTCCCCCGATCGGTACGTGTGACAAAGCGCCGCCGTCGGCGAATAAATTGAGAACGAATTGCGGAACGATGACGTGCCGATATCTGCCGCCGACGTACCGATACGTCTTCGTCGGGTCTTCCGTCGTATTCCAGATGCTATCGGCAGGGGGCGCGGATTCTTTGTCTTTTTCGCTGGACGCCGCGGATTCACCCTCTTTGGCGTCGTCGGCCGGACGGGCAAACGCGTTGGTCGAGAAAAACATCGCCGCGCAGATCACTGGAAAAACAAATCGAGCTGGAAGAGCGGTTCGAAGCATGGAACGGTCCTCGCGCTGGTGAGTGAAGGTCATAAGAAGGCCTCAGGGTACACGAGCCCGATGATCTTGGAAGTCCTCCGATGACCCGTCGTGCGCCTTGGCAAATACCCTCGGGATCGCCGATGAATTGGCATGTCCACAACGCCCTGTCTTACATTTGGGGCTTCGACCCGTCCTCGACGCTCTTCGCCCAAACCCTGGATGACGCAGATGCAAGAGGCTGCTAGGCTCGGCGCTATGTCACTGAAAGATCGCCTGATGTCGGAAGGAATGAAACTCGCCACGAATCCGCAAGTGGCGAAACTCATGCAAGACGAACGATTCATGAAACTCGTGATGGTCGCGATGAGTATGCCCGGGCGGGTGCAAACCTTCACGGCGGAGCAGAAAGAAGCCGTTGCGAAATCGTTTGGATTGGTTACCCAGGACGAACTGCGCGATTTGCGCCGAACCGTGACGTCGCTGGAACAAACGGTGGCGCGATTGCGGGCAAAAATCGAAAACCAATCCTCTTGAAATCAAAGCCGAGCGATTACATATCAAAACCCAATCGCGTACGCTCCGCCTTCAACCAGGCCAATGCGTCGGCCTCGTTATCAAAAAATCGCATCTTGCCCCGTTGCTCTTTGTAGAACAGCTCCATGGCCCGCGTGACCATCGAAACGACCACGCGAATATGAAAAGACGCGCCGAGCATGGCGACCCGCAAGATCGCATGCATACGCGTATCCCTGGCCGAAAGCTCCCGCGCGTCGGTTGAAATCGTCGTCAATTGCGATAGATCCGCAATGACGAAATAAGGGCGGTTCTCCATTTGAAGCACGCTCCATTCGATGATTCGCGCAAAATCGTCACCGGTTGCAGTGCCCATCCACCACACTCGAACCGTATCCGGCGGAATAAATCGAAGGCGATGTGACCCAACGAAATAATCGCGTTCTTCTTCACGTGTCGGGGGCGAATCCATCGTGTCGGTACTCCACTCCAGCTTCGCCATCTTATCGGATTGCAGGCTCGAGCGTCCATGATGTTTCGACTTCTTTCAAAATTGTTGCCCTAGTAACCGCACTTCATGCCATCGTGACCGGATGAACTCATCTCCATTTTCAAACGATGTCGATGCCGCAACGTCACCTTCGCCGGAAGCACGCCGCCCCTTCGTTTTAGCCGCAATCGGCGCCGGTCTCGCCAGTCTTTATTGGGCCGGGCTCACCGCGCTCATCGCATTCGCCGTCGCCGTCGGGCCTCTCAAAGGAACCGAACTCATCCTGCCCTTCGTCCTCATCGGCTTGTATGCATGGCGCGGTTCGCAAATTCTCAAAGGCGACCCCAACGCCGCAAGAAGCGTCCTTTACTTACACGTTTTCGGAGGACTCACCGCCGTGTTTCAAATCGTCACCGGCGGACCATTGATGTGGGTCCTGCAAGGCATCAAGCTCGTCATTCACATTTTCGGCAGCATAACGGCACATCAGGCGTCGAAAGCGCCGCGATTGTCGACCGCTCCGCTGTTTTGACAAAACTCAATCGCCGACCACTGATGCGCCCCGTCGACTCACTGCCCCGTGTCACTTACCGGCTGCGTCGACAACGTCAGCGCACTCGTCTGCTCCGCCTCGACCGTCTTGGCCAGTTTGTCTCGGGCATCCTCGAGCTCGCGACGTTGCGCCGGCGGCAATGAACCGGGACGCTTCTTTTCAATCTCCGCCGCAAAGTCCAGCCAATGGCCGGCCGCATCGTTGTCCCCAAGCTTCATCAGCGACAAACCCCGGTACAAACCGTAACGAGCTTGCTTCGCCGGCTCGAGCTTCGGCACTTCCGCCTCGTGTTCACCGAGGTTTTCCGCAACTTCGAGATACCGTCCTTCCTGGTAGGCATATTGCGCGCTCCCCAGATAGCTACCGCATCCGGAGACAAACAGCAGGAAAAACGTGGTTGCATAGGCGCCGGTGGGACGCATACGCATACCTATATCGCAAGATCCAACGCTGAAAAACCTTTTGACACGAAAATCGTGCGCGAAAATGGTTTTGCGGACATTGCGAAGACGCATGCGCAGCGCGAAATTGACGCGCCGTGTTCCGTGCGCAACATTCACGCCGCATTACGGGAGGGATCGAATTGGATGGGATTTACTTGGCGTCGCCTCGAGCGTAAATGCTCGCGACATAATCGAGCACATCGCGCGCGGATACTTCATTGTAACCGAAGTATTTCATCATGCGCGCTTTGATGATGTCGATCTTTTCCTGCGTCTCCTTGTCAATCACGCTCGAAACCAGCGATTGCAATTTGATCGCGTCCTTCTGATCCTCGAAGAGCTTCAATTCGAGCGCCCGACGCAAACGATCGTTCGTATGCCACTCGAATCGTTTCCCATCGACCGCGAGAGCCCCGATGTAATTCATGATTTCCCGCCGGAAATCATCCTTGCGAATCTCGGGAATGTCGATTTTTTCTTCGATGCTCCGCATGAGCCGCTCGTCCGGTTCGACATCTTCACGCGTGAATCGATCTTTGACCTTTTCTTTGAGCGTGTAGGCCTTGATCGAATCGATGTAATTCGCCGCGAGCTTTTGAATGGCATCTTCATCGGCGCTGATGGCCCGCTGCACTTCGTTCTTCACGATCTCGTCGTATTCACGCTTGACCATACCGATGCATTCGCTGAACCGCTTGCGCTGGTCGTCGTTCGTAATGAGCGAATGGTGCCGCAATCCTTTCTCCAATTCGGAGAGCACCATGAAGGGATTGATCGTCCCTTCGCCGATGTCATTGACGAGCGCATTGCTGATCTTGTCTTGCACATAGCGCGGGCTGATCCCGTCCATACCTTCGCGATGCGCTTCTTTACGCAATTCCTTGACCGTGTCTTGCGTATATCCCGGTAAAACCTTGCCGTCGTACAGCTTCATTTTCTGCACGATCGACAAATTGTGCTTCTTCGGATCATCGAGCCGCGTCAGTACCGCCCACATCGCCGCCACTTCGAGCGTATGCGGGGCAATATGCTTGCCGCGGATCTTCTCGCGATTGAAGTCCTTGCCGTAAATCCGAATCTCTTCGGAGACCTTCGTGATGTACGGGATGTCGATTTTGATCGTTCGATCCCGGAGCGCCTCCATGAATTCGTTGTTGAGCAGCTTTTTGTATTCCGCTTCGTTCGTGTGCCCGATGATGACTTCGTCGATGTCCGTTTGGGCAAACTTCTTCGGCTTGATTTTGTGCTCCTGTGACGCTCCCAGCAAATCATAAAGAAATGCCACGTCGAGCTTGAGCACTTCGATGAATTCCACGATGCCGCGATTGGCGATGTTGAATTCACCGTCGAAATTGAACGCCCGAGGATCCGAATCCGAACCGTATTCGGCAATCTTGCGGTAATTGATGTCGCCCGTGAGCTCCGTCGAATCCTGATTCTTTTCGTCTTTCGGCTGGAACGTACCGATGCCCACGCGATCCTTTTCGCTCAGCACGAGGCGCCGCACCCGCACGTGCTGCATGACTTTCCCCCAATCCCCACCGTATCGCTCCATCAACCGATTAAAGATGAAACGACACGCCGGATCGAGGTCCCCGTCGACCCTCACCGCGTACGTCGAATTCGACAGTTCGAGCTCCTTCAGCGCCCGAGCTCGCCACGCCGGCGGAATCAATCGCAATGGCTCTTCATGCATCGGACAACGAAAACGAGACCCCTCGGCCCCCGCCATCCCGACATCATCGAGGTTCACCCAATCGAAGGTGTAGAGCGCCCCGTCGGTCGTCGTCGAATAATGCTCGATCCCCTTTTTCAGCAGACGCGCAATGGTTGATTTGGACGAACCAACCGGCCCGTGAAGCAAAATCACCCGTTTTTCCGGGCCATATCCCTCAGCCGCCGCCTTCAGGATGTGCACGAGGCGCATGAGCGGAATGTCGAGGCCGTAAATGGCATCTTGCGCCGCGTAATATTCATCTTTGAAGAAGTTGTACCGAACGAGCTTCTTCTTGTTGTCCGTGTATTCCTCGGTGCCGTAACGAATGATCATGTCGTACGCGCGCTGAAACGCATTGCGCGTGACCTGCGGCTGCTTACGCACGATTTCCAAATATTCGTCGAAGCTTCCTTCCCACGAGAGGTCGCGGTAAAGAGCATAATCCTGCATTGCAGCGATTTTACCGACCCAAATGTTCGCGTCGCCCATCTTCCGCTCCTCTGCCCAGGTGTGTCGTCGAAGCTTACACCACGGATCAAGGAGAGGCGAATGCTGCTGCACCATCCAATAACACTTGCCACGACGGTTTAGGCTGGCCGTCCGCTGTAAAAAGACCAAGCGAACACGCGTACGCCGCCCATACGCCGTCGACGGATTGCCCCTCGAACGCGGCCCGATCCGCACAACGTCCGGGCGCGAGATCGTGGAGCCCTTCGACGTTGACGAATACGAAGTTCGTCCGCCGAGGCCCGAGCGCCGCAAAAAATGTCTCGAGAAATAGCGCTTGCTTGGCCTCCGACGCCCCCACGGCCTCGGACGTGGGATACCCGAGCGCCTCCACGACAATGGGTTTGCCCAAGGCATTCACCACGAGCAAATCCGCATCCGTCGCGATATTGCCCGCCAGCCCCGCCGCATTTTCGCCCAATCCGGGAAGATACGAACACGCCGCAACATCACTCATTTCAAGGCATTTGGGCCAAGACGGATCCGGCTGCGTCACCCCGGCAAAAGAAAAACCCACACCCACTCGCAAATTCGGCGCCGCCGACGGATGCGTCCGGACGTACTCCAGGATCTGCCCCGCAAAAGCCTCGAAAGCCGCCCTTTCCCCGGGATGCGCCGCGAGAAATACGTCCACGTCCCGACCCACCAGAAAATACGCAACCGTGCTCCCAATCCGCGTCATCACCTGATCAACCCGGCCAAACATCGCCTTCAATACGGCCGGGTCATCCCAAGGCAATCCGGCAAATGCCGAATCGATTCCCCGCGCATGACCATCCACGACGGAAAATACGAAATTGACGCCGATAGAGGTTTTCCCATAAGCACTCGCTTCCGTCTCCAACGCGACGAGCGCAGCTTCCGAGGTCAATTCCGCTGGAGTTCGTCGAAGCACAACCCCACGCACGCCCGCCGCCACGGTCATCAATCGCGCGTCGCTCATCTCGATGGATGACGCGACGCCATCCCCACGAGGGTTTGGCGAGACGCTCACGACGACCGGAAATGCACTGGCATCGATCGCGCCGTCCCCCCCACCGTCGTTGTTCGGATCGCCATCACCGAACGCGGAATCGAGCGAATCCCCGCCGTCCGGCGAAGTTCCGGGAGGAAAAACCAGCTCGACACGACCATCATCGCAAGCCAGAGGAACAATCGCCCCAAGCGCGAATGGCAAGACAAACCAAGCCCAAGAAAAGCGCTGAAAAGACACACCTGAATGTTAGCGGAATTCAGGCTCGAGCCACGCGCTCAAGGTGCGGGCGTCGGCGTATCACACGACGGCGTGCTGACGCCTCCGGAAACACACGACAACGGGTCACCATCAGGCGACTGACGCGACATTCGCTTGGGACCCCAAATAAATCCACCCTTGGCCAGAACGCCCGGCCATGCATCGACGTACCGCGGAGGTTCACCAGGCCCCGACGCGTCAATCCAAACGGCATGGCCCGTTCCGGGACGACGAACGTCGACGTGAACGAATTTGCTGTTCGGATAAAAGCCGCAACCCACGTCATCGAGCCCGCGACAAACCTCGAAGACCTTCGTGTTGGGTACCCCGTGAACCTGAATGTCGACCGCTCGAGCCGCAGAATGAAGGCTGTGGTGACTCGTGCCCGCAACCAACGCGCCCGGACGATAACCGCTGTACACATAAATCGCGCGCCACGGAAACGCGTCGGCGATGCGCTGAAGTGCCCACAAAAGCCGCGAATGAGCCAAACGCACGTCCGCTATCCATTCCCCATGCGCCGCCGCTTCCGGATCGGGTTCGTCCGGTAAAAGTCCGTCCGGACGATCGACATGCGGAGGACGCATCATGAGCGAGAGGCGATCGAGAGCTTCCGGGGCGACGGAGCCATCGCAACGCACGAGCGGAAACACGTCCTGCTCCCCGGTTCCCCGCACAAAACGAATCGGCCTGCGCCGACAACGCCAATCGACGACGGGTTTGGTCTTTGGAGCCCAAAGGGAATCGTAGCCGTTGGACTTCAACGTGCTGCCGGTCGTCGAGAAAAACGGGACGGGATCGTGCGTCTCCATCGCCGCCCAACCGATCGGCACTTCCGGCGTGAGCCGCAAAGGTTCGGCCACGGCTCCGAGGAAAAACCCCGACGAATCATCCAATGAGGTGTCCGCGTCACCGATTTCGACAGGTCCCTCAGCCGTTTGTCCTTCTGGAAGATCGTGCATCGGACGCCACTGCAAAGACATCCAGGGTTTGTCGTTCCACCGGCCAAACCGACCGGAGACATACCGCCGAAAAGGCCCCGGACGCTCGATTTCGGCATCCAAAAACGAACGCAACAAGTCGAGACGCGCCACGGAAGGATCATCCAGGCGGAACGTGTAGAGCTTCGGCGGCTGTTCAATCAACGTCGCACGTGACGAACTCGCCGGCAGCAACACGGATGCGGCAGCCGCGACAGCGAGGATCAACGAAGCGGAAACAGGGAGTGAACGCATGCGAGAGTCGGAAAACTTTGACGATTTTGGCATAGCCCGACGACTTCGTCACTCGGAAGCTGCAGCTCGACGCAGACGATCTCGAACCGCACGCCAACGCGACGTCCGCGGCGGTTCGGCCACCAGAATTTCCCGACATCCCGCGTCATCCAGTCGATGCAGCGCCGCGTAAAGGCCCGCCGCGTAAGCCTCGGGCTCCGAGCCGAGAAACTCGACCGTCGCCTCGCGAGAATGTTCGGGCATGAACGAAATCGCCCCGACGAGCGCCCCTTCGGCCCGACGTTTTTCGAGTTCGTCAAGAAAGACAGCCGGCTCGACGAGTCGCAACGACGCTCGTGGTGCATAGTGCCGCTGCGATGTTCCCGGTGACGGCGCAAGTTCGTCTCTTGAAACGACGATCGCTCCGGGATCGACCACCGGCGCGACGGCGTTGAGTGCGTCCAGTGAAACCGCGCCGGGTCGCAAGAGCACCGCGGGCTCTCGCGTCACATCCACGATGGTCGATTCGATCCCGTGCGAACACGGACCGGCATCGATCACGAGAGGAATCCGGCCGGCGAGCGACTTGACGACATGTTCGGCTGTTGTCGGTGAGATCGACATGGATCGGTTGGCGCTCGGAGCCGCGAGCGGAAGACGCGTTGCTTCGAGCAAAACGCGCGTAGCCGGCGACGCCGGAACTCGCACGGCCACCGTTTGTCCTCCTGCAACCACTTCCTCGGCAACCATCCCGGCGCGGCGCTTCAACACGAGCGTCAGCGGCCCCGGCCAAAACGCGTCGGCCAATCGTTCGGCAGCCGGGGGAAACTCCAGAGCCAAGGCTTTTGCGGCGTCGATATCCGCGACGTGCACGATGAGCGGGTTTGTCGAAGGACGCCCTTTCGCTTCAAAAATACGCCGAACAGCTGCGGAATCATCGGCCCGAGCCGCCAGGCCATACACGGTCTCCGTCGGAATCGCGACGACCGAACCGGATTGAAGCAAAACCACGGCCCGAGCAATCGCTGCGGGATTGAAAGGTAAAACTTCGGTACGCATACGTTCGGGCGCGGTCATGATTGGCTCGCCAAACGAAGTTGATTCCAGAGTTCTTCGACGTGATGCTTTTCCGTCGTCTCGGCGCCAATCGATACGCGAATCATTTGTTTTCCCTTGAGCACCGAAGGCGTCAAATACACCCGCCCCGCTTCGTTGACTCGACGCACCAATTCGCGATTATGGGCCGCAATGTCTTCTTCGTTCGTGAGATGTTGCGGACGATGTCGAATACAAATCGTTTGGAGAGGAACCGGCGCGAGGCGCTCCCAATCCGGCGCGGCGTCGATTTGCTCCTTGAACCATTGCGCCAACGCCAAATCCCGCCGCAAACGCGATTGAAGTCCTTCCACGCCTTGTTCGAACAGGAGAAACCAAAACTTGAGCGCGCGAAACCTTCGCCCAAGAGGAATATGCCAATCGCGGAAATTCTTGACTTCGCCGTCCTGCGCCGTGCGCAAATAACTGGGATTGGTGCTCATCACGCGAATCAAATGCTGCGGATCCCGGACGTAATACGCACTGAAATCAAATCCGACGCCCATCCATTTGTGCGGATTGAGGACCACCGAATCGGCACCTTCAATACCTTCCCACATCCAGCGACATTCCGGCAAAATCATCGCCGTGCCGGCCATCGCGGCATCGACGTGCAGCCAAAGTTCATTCGCTTTGGCAATTTCCACGATTTTTCGCAATGGATCAACCGCCGTCGTTCCCGTCGTTCCAATCGCCGCCACAATGGCGCAAGGGCGGCGTCCGGCCAGTTTGTCTTTCTCAATCGCGGATTCGAGTAAATCCGCGCGCAATGCGTGCTCGTCATCCGTGGGAATCAAACGCAAATAGTCCCGGCCAAACCCGGCAAGCAACGTGTCCTTTTCAATGGAACTATGCGCCTGATCGCTCGCGTACACGACGAGCGGCGGCGCCCCCGATTGCAGACCCTGATGCACCTGCGCATGACCGCTCGTCCGCTCACGCGCACACAAGAGCGCGCATAACGTCGCCGAACTGGCCGTATCTTGAATGACGCCGGTAAACGTCGACGGCAAATCAATCATTTGACGAAGCCAATCCATCATGACTTCTTCGACTTCCGTCGCCGCGGGACTCGTCTGCCAGCTCATGCCTTGCGCGCCGAGGCCCGAAATGACGAGATCGGCCAAAATCGAGGCGTACGTCGTATTCGACGGGAAATACGCAAAAAACCGCGGATGATTCCAATGCGTAATGCCCGGTAAAACAACGCGCCCAAGCTCGGGGAACAGGTCGTCGAGGGAAGAACCTTGGGCCGGAGGTGAAATAGGCAATTGACGGCGAATTTCACCGGGTCTCACGGGGCTCATGACGGGAAATCGTTCGATTTGCTCGCGATAATCAGCGACCCAATCGACGAGAGCATGGCCCAACCGACGAAATTCCTTCGCGTCCATCGCGGCAAAGGCAAGCGCAATTCCCCACGTAGGTCAAGCGCGATTCACATTCTCGAGGTGGGTCGATTGTCGTATTTTTGGACAAACACATCCGTTCGATGATTCTACGGCGCAGGCTCCACCACATTGGCGACAATCGTGAGCACCACCGGCGTCACTTCACCCGGACGAACCTCGACGGGCACTCGCGCCGCCGCATGATGTCCCTTACCCTCAAAGTCGATTGCATATTTTCCGGCCGGAGCTTCCGCCGCCACAGTCGGACCTTCCAAACCCTGCCCGGTGGTCAAATATCCAGGGATTGAAAAACTTGGCGACAACAGGCGCACGCGACCTCCAGCAGGAGGCGGCAGGGCCGCCCCATCCGCTCCGACAAACTTCACTTCGATCGCCCCCGGACCTTGACCGTCACGCAACAACGCAATCTCCGTCAGCACACCCAACGTGTCTCCACGCGGAGCGACGACGAGCACGCGATCGCGACGCCACGGCTGCCCGACTCGCACACTCACATCACGCGCATGACGCACGAGCATCGCGTTCTCCGTCGCGTCGACGGCAACACTCGAACGCTCATCCGCCGCAACGATCGCATACGCGACCTCCGTGCCGATACCCGCGACAAACGGAAGGGTTTCACTGGACGGAACCACGGGCTGAGACGAACCCCACGCGACGATATCCCCGACACGAGACAAACTCAACGCGTCATTGCTTTGTGTTGAAACGATCGTCGACACGAGGACGGCTCGAGCACCGGGGAGCAACGTGTACCGCGTTCGAGCATCGAAGGAATTTTGCCCGGCGATTTGCACTTCGACCCAGGCCGATCCGTCGCGTTCCTGGCCAAACTGAGGCGCCGCAAGGGGCAAACAACCGGCTTCCGCGGCCACGCACGTCGCCATCGAATCAAGTTCGTCTTGACCAACATGCGCGTCGATCACGTCGAGAAGTACGCCCGGCGTGGAACTCGTTTGACCTCCAAAGAACAGCGAGACCTCACCGTTGGTCAAAAGAACATCGCCTACGACACTCTCGGCGTTCGGGCCTTTGGGCAGTTTCGTCGCCTCGGAAATGCGCCCGACCGTCGCCCGCGGAACATCGGGTGATGCGGGGACGCACGAGCTCGTACCGCCGTCGGCACCGCGACGAAATCGGCACATCGCATCGAAACGAGCACTCGCGCCGCTGAAAACAAGGACGCCGCCGTTCTGCAAAGGCTCGGCGCAAGCCCCCAATGCGCTCAAAGAAGAGGCGAGGGCAAGACCACGAAGGGCACGAGCGAAGTGGATTTGCATGGCGTCTCCGACGCACGAGAAGCCGAAGTCTTGGGGAGATTATTCATCATCGCCCATGTCGGGATAATCAGCGGGCGCCAAGTTGTCGAAGCGCGTGTACGACGACGCGAACTTGACCAAAACTTTCCCCGTCGGACCGTTGCGTTGCTTCGCGATGATGATCTCGGCGATGCCTTTGCGATCGGTTTCCTGCGGGTTGTAGTACTCGTCGCGGTAGATGAACATGATCATGTCCGCGTCCTGCTCGATG
>CAYSYX010000065.1:0-29600 GCA_964435055.1 uncultured Polyangium sp.
CTACGCGGCCGTGGCGCTCGTTTTTTTCACCTTGTTCCTTCCGCTCGGAAGCCGTTACTCGATTGACGAATGCGTCGCGTCGATTGATTTGCACGATGAGAAAGACGCGGACGATCTGAATGATCGAAAAACGCCGAGCGAAGCGGAGGTCGCCGCCCGTCGATTGCCGGGTTGGTCGCCGATGTCGCTCGCGGCATTGGCCGTCATTCTGCAAATCGGCATCATTTTGATTTCGTCGGCGTATTGGCATCAGGCGGATACGTGGAAAGCAGGCGACGGTCTTTATCGAGCCTTGTTCGTCGAACGTTGGGCGAGCGATCTGGGCGCATCGATGCGTACGGCACCGATGGGTCTGTTGCGTGGTTTGTCGTTCCTGATGGTTGCGACGGAATGGGCCGTTCCGTTGTTGATTTTGATTCCGGTGGCGCGAAAGGTCACGCGGGGTCTCGCAACGGGTTTATTGGCTGTTTATGCCCTGATTTTGGGGCTCTTCTTTTCGCTGGGGTTGTACGGTTGGACGCTGCTCGCGGCGGCGGCGCTGCTGATTCCGCGAGAAACGTGGGAGAGCTTCGAAGAGACGTTTTCGGCGAAGAAGCAACGGACGGTCATTTACGACGTCGATTGCGGGATTTGTTTGTGGGTTTCGCGATTGTGCAAACGCCTCGACAAACGCGGACTGCTTGTTTTCCAGGGCAACGATGACCTCGAACAATTGACGCGGCGTAAGGCGGACCTTTCGCTCGAGCGCGTGGACATGCCCGCGGCGGTGAAGCCGGAATTGGTGCAGACGAGCGTCGTGGTGGTGGATGCATCGGGCAAGGTATTTACGCAAAGCGCGGCGGCGGCGGAAATCGTGCGGGTTTTGCCATTTGGATCGCCGTTTGCGTTTTTGATGGGTTTGCCCGGGATCGCGCAGCTCTTGAATGCGCTGTACAATGCGATCGCGACGCGACGCACGCGCATCAGCGAGCTGTGCGGATTGAATGCGTGCGGGATTCCGGCGCCGGAAGATGCCTCGGAAAACGACGAAGAGCCGGCGTTGACCGAAGCGCCTTCGGCGGTGCGTGGACTGCGTGGAGTGACGGGATTCGTGCGGGAAGCGGCGGTGGTGGTGCTGTTTGTCGCGGCATTGGCCCAAGCGACGAAAGAGAATCCATTACCTTTCAAGTTGCCGCAGGGGCCGAAGCTCTCGGCGATCGTGACTTGGCCGCGGATGCTCGAACGATGGAACGTACTCGACGTGCAGGCGGAGGACGGCGTATTCGTCGTTGACGGACAAACCAAAAAAGGCGCCGGCATTGATTTGCTGACGGGTGTCGAGCCTGCGGTGCAGGCGGATACGTTGAATGCTCGGAAGCTCGGGCAATTGTGGAACGATTATTTGGGGCGGATTCAGGCGCGTGAATACGAACCTTATCAGCGGGCGTTTCGCGATTACTTGGGCAAAGGCGGCCCGTGGCTGGAAGGGAAAACCGGGGACGACGGCCTGGCGGGTTTCGAGGGATATTGGTTGCGCTACAAGATCGGCGCGCCTGGACAAACGCCTTTGCGAGAGATGACTGGCCGGACGAAGATATTTACGCATTCGCGGGGTGGAAAATTGGGCATTGATCGCTTGCCGCTTTTCAACGTCAACCCTGGTCGCAAGCCGGAGTAACGGACGTGAACGTGGACGACGAAGGGTCGGCGCAAGAAGCGGCCGAGGAAGCGGAGAGCGAGGTTTCGGGGGACGCGGCAGAAGCCGCTCGAGGCGACGTTTCCGCGAATGCGGCCGCGGTGGCGCCGGTTGCGGCGCCGGTGGACAAGCCGAAGCGATTTCAGGCTTTACGTGAGGGTTATGCGTGGTTTCGGGATCATTACATGACGATGGATCCACGCACGCTCGGCCTGTTTCGGCTGGTGCTTGGATTTTTGGTGACGGGTGATTGTTTACGGCATTGGTGGGAGGCTCGGATTTATTATTCGAATTCGGGCGTCCTTACGAACCATTATCATCTTTATCGTCCGAGCAGCGGGTTCAATTTCAGTTTATTGCATGCATTTTCAACGATTGAAGAGGTGCACGTTGCATTCGCCTTGATGACGTTGTGCCAATTCTTCTTTTGGATCGGATGGCATACGCGTCTATTTTCGGTGCTTTCGTGGATCATCGTCACGAGCATCGACAATCGCCTGGTGATGGTGGAGAACGGCGGTTATGTCGTCGTGAATTTGCTCGTGGGTTGGGCGATGTTCATGCCCACGGGCGATCGTTTCTCCGTGGATGCCTTGCTGCGTTCGTTCCGCGAGCGGCATGAGCGAAACGCGGCGGATTTGAACGCCACGCAATCCAGTTTTTCCTGGCACACGAAGCCTCATGTTTCATTCATCAGTTTCGTGGCGATATTGAACATCGCCGTCGTCTATTATTTCAATGTCGTCAATAAATCGGGCGCTATTTGGCGTAATGGCGACACGGTGCATTACGTCCTGCACCTCGACCGGATGGTCACGGGCATCGCGGTGTTTTTCCGGGAACACGTGCCGCTTGTCGTGACCCGCTACATCTCGTGGACGGTGCTCGTCGTCGAAGCGTTCATCATGATGCTGATTCTGGCGCCGGAAGGTCGACGCATCACGAGGCCTCTGGCGATGCTGCTCATGACCGGTTTGCACGGCACGTTCGGCGTGATGATGCGTCTCGGACCGTTCTCGTGGTTCATGATTTGTTGGAGTTTTTTGTTCCCTCAGCCGGTGCACTGGGACATCCTGAATCGTTGGTACACCAAACGATCACGCGCATGGACTGTCGTCTACGATCGAACTTCTCCACTTGCGTTCCAGGTGTGTCGGCTCTTTGCGCGGCTCGACAACTGCGAACGACTGACGTTCGCGGAGAGTGACGACGGTGAAAAATCTCCGCCCTTCGTGACGGTGCGCGAAGCGCAAACGGGGCTCGAGATCCACGATCGCAAGGCCATCGAAGAGATGGTGCGATCGTTGCCCGGGGGTCGATTTTTCCTTCCGGTCTGTCGCGTCGTAACGTTTGGGCTCGTAGGAATTTTGTTCGACTTCGTCGTGCGTCGACGTGATGTCGTTGCGGGCGCCTTGGGTCTCGATCGGGCTGTTTCGAAGCCGTTGTCGTCAGGAGCGCCGTCGCCGATCGCGATGCGTATCGGTCGCGTTCGAGCGGGTGCGCGCGAGCTTTTGATCGGCTGGTTTTTCTTGTGCGCCGTGAGTCAAACGATCCTCGAGAACAAGTCGGTGCCGAAATTTTTGCAGCACACGCAACCGTGGCTGATGCAAGTGACGATCGGGTATCCGCGCATGTATCAGGGGTGGGGTATGTTCGCGCCAAACCCCATCAGCGACGACGGCGTGGTGGCGATCGATGCGGTCACGATCGATGGACGACATGTCGATCCGTTCACGGGTGAAGCTCCGGATCTCGACTTGACCGATGCGCGCGGGATGGGGCTCGGCCAGATTCGACAGGACTACTGGAATCGAATTCGATTCGATCGCAACAAGGTTTTTCGTCAGGGGCTGAAAGAATATTTGCTGCGTTGGCACGAAGAGACGGGGCGTCCCGAAGACGAGCTCGTGGCGTTCGACGTGTATTGGCTTCGGGATCAGTGTCCACTGCCGGGACAAACCAAGCCGTACAAGCATGAAAAGATTGCGATTCTGACGTACCGCAAGCCCGGCTACCGCCCACCGGCGGGGCTGGCTGCGTTGCCGCCGGAGCCCAAGGTGGAAAGCGCGGGCAACTGAGCGTTTGATGCGGATCTTGTCGAGAAGAAGTGTGGCGTGTCAACGGACCGTGCTCGCGTAATGTTTCAAGCAGATGCGGCAAACCTGTCATCGACCTTGTGTATTTTGCGGCGTTTCCCCGTAGACGCGGGGCAGAGTTTGGGCGAGAAGTACAAGATGCCCGTGTAGGGCAGACACTTCGTTTGCTTTGTGGTCGAGCTTCTGGAACAGACAGTCGTGTTCGCACATGAGGGTTCGCCAAGAGTTATTTCAGGTAAATGGATCGCCAAGGCGAGCTGAAGTGGCGCACGCGTGGAGGCATCGAAGAAGCGGGGTTTGGTTGCGCGGCGATGAGTTTCCCCAACGCAGATGACCTCGAAGTTTGGCTCGTGTCGCGTCTCGCGGAATCACGTGGGATGGATGCGCGTGCGATTGATCCGCGGGAGCGATTTCACCGCTACGGGCTTGATTCGCTTGGCGCAATGCGTTTGCTTGCCGAGCTGTCGCAGAAGCTCGGTCGGACGTTGCCTCCGACGCTCGTGTGGGAACATCCGACGCCGCGTGCGTTGGCGAATCACTTGACAGAGCCGTCGACGTCTCCGCGTTCATCGCTTCCGTCGCATGCGATCAAGACAAACTCGAACGAACCCATTGCGATCGTAGGCATGGCGTGTCGTTTCCCGAAAGCGCCGAGTGTCGAAGCGTATTGGCAACTGCTGCGCGACGGGGTCGATGCGATCACGGAAGTGCCGCGCGACCGTTGGGATGCTGCGGCGTTGTACGATCCAAACGGGACGACGCCGGGCAAACTCAACACCCGCTGGGGTGGATTTTTGGATCGAGTGGATCAATTCGATCCACAATTTTTCGGGATATCGCCGCGCGAAGCGGTGCAGATGGATCCGCAGCAGCGCCTGGTGCTCGAGTTGTCCTGGGAGGCGCTCGAAGATGCGGGCATCGTGCCCGCGTCGTTGCGTGACAGTCGCACGGGCGTGTTTGTCGGGGCGCTGTTCATGGACCACGCGCTTTTGCAAGACCGCGCCGGTTGGGAGTCGATCACGTCGCACACGAGCACCGGTGGAGCGGCGTGCATCATCGCCAATCGCGTGTCGTACGCGCTGGGATTGCAAGGCCCGAGCATGACGGTGGATACGGCGTCGTCGGCGTCTCTCGTTGCGGTGCATTTGGCGTGTCAAAGTTTGCGTCTTGGCGAATCGACGCTCGTGCTTGCGGGCGGAGTGAATTTGACGCTCGTGCCGGAAACGACGATGCGCATGGGCAAACTCGGTACGCAGAGTCCGACGGGGCGTTGTCGCGCGTTCGATGCTCAAGGCGACGGTTATGTGCGCGGTGAAGGCGCGGGCATTGTGGCGTTGAAGCGGCTGTCGGATGCCGTTCGCGACGGCGACCGCATTTATGCAGTGATTCGCGGCAGCGCCGTCAACAACGACGGGGTGAGCAATGGTTTGACCGCGCCAAACCCGAAAGCTCAAGAGAGCCTCCTCGTCGATGCGTATCAAGCCGCCGGCTTTCAGCCTTCCACGGTCGACTATGTGGAAGCGCACGGAACGGGCACGCCGCTTGGCGATCCGATTGAAGCCAAAGCGTTGGGAACGGTTTTGAGTTCCGAACAGCATCGCGATCAAAAGCTGCTGATTGGTTCGGTCAAGACAAACATCGGGCACCTCGAAGCGGCGGCCGGCATTGCGGGACTGATGAAAGTCGCGCTGGCGATGCACCACGAGACGATTCCGAAGAGCCTGCATTTCGACACCCCCAATCCGAATATCGATTTCGATACGTTGGGATTGCGCGTCGTCACGGAGGCCCAGCCGTGGCCGATATCCGATGGCAAGCCGGCGCGTGCCGGGATCAATTCCTTCGGATATGGCGGCACGAATGCTCATGCTGTTTTGGAGAGCGTCCGCAAGGCGACGACGTGTTTGACCTTGATCGAAGGCAGTTCGGACGAAACGGTCGACGAGGCGGTGGAATCGACCCTGGAACGAATACACAACCATGATCTCGATGTCGGCCACATTCTGTGGGGACCAGCAAAAGGCAGCGGGCAGCGCATTGCCGCGATCGCCGACAACCTGCACGGTTTGACCCAGCGGCTCGACGAGGTCCGCATTGGAGCGGACGGGCCGGGCATTTTCCGCGGAAAGTCACTTCCCAATCGTCGCTTGGTTTGGGTTTTTTCGGGCCAAGGATCGCAATGGGAGGGTATGGGCCGAACGCTGGTCCATGACGAACCGGTTTTTCGCGCCGCACTGATTCGATGCGACCGCGAACTTCAGCCTCTGCTCGGCTGGTCGGTGCTCGATGAATTCATTGCGGGCTGTCCAAGGGCGACGGCCGAACGAGTCGACATCACGTGGCCGTTGCTTTTTGCATTTCAGGTATCCGTAGCCGAATTGCTCCGCGAATGGGGCCTCGAACCGGCGGCCATCGTAGGCCATAGCATCGGCGAGGTTTCGGCGGCGCAGGTCGCGGGCGTGTTGTCGTTACGCGACGCCGCGCGAGTGATTGCGGCCCAATCGAAGCTCGTGCAGAAATCCGCAGGCAAAGGGGCGATGCTCGTTGCGGCGGTGGATTGGTCGGAGGCGTTGACGATTGCCGCAGCTTCCGAGGGAAAAATCCATTGCGCTATTTCGGCGAGCCCCAAGACGTCCGTGTTTTCGGGCGATATCGCCGCGATCGGGGCTCTCGAAGCGTCGCTCCAAGCCCGAGGCATATTCACTCGACCCGTGCAGGCGAGCGTTGCGGTGCATGGGCCGCGGGTTGATTACCTGCGCCTGGAATTGCCGCGCCATTTGCTGGATTTTCATCCGAATGCGTCGACCGTGCCGATCGTCTCCAGCATTTTGGGAGGCATGATTCAAGGCGAGAATCTGGACGCGGATTATTGGTCGCGGCAACTGCGGGAACCCGTACGATTCGCGGGTTCGATTCAACATTTGCTGAATGACGGTTTTACTGCGTTTTTGGAGATCGCCCCGCACCCCATCGTCAAGGAATCGATCGAGGAATGCATTGCGCACACCGGCAAATGTGCCGCAGCCGTCGCCGTGGCGACGAATTGGCGTCACGAGGACGAAGGGCGGTCGATTCGCGAAGCGCTCGGTACTTTGTTTGTAAATGGCGTGCAAATCATCAATCGGGCGGAAACCGAGCGAAAATACCGTGAAGAGTACGTCTACTTATTGCCCGTTTCGGGTCAAATCGACTTGGCCATGCGTCATGGCGCCAAGAATTTGGCCGATTTCATGGAACGCCATTCCGAAATAAGTTTGCGCGATATCAGCTACTTGTCGAGCGTACGGCGAACGCATCATCGCACGCGCGCGGTGGTGATGGGACGAACGCGCGGACAGATCCTCGATGGATTACGCGCTCTTGCGGAGCGCCGGGAAAATTCGTCGATCCGTACGGGGACAGCCCCGGTGGGAGGTCGACCGGGGCTCGTATTCGTTTTTCCGGGCCAAGGATCGCAATGGGTCGGCATGGGACGCACTCTTTTTTCCGAAAAAAGCGTCTTTCGAGAAATGGTCGTCGCTTGCGACGCGATCATTCAACGGGAATCGGAGTTTTCCGTCATCGAAGAGTTATTTGCGGATGAAGCGAATTCGCAGCTTACGCGAATCGACGTCGTGCAACCGACTCTGGTCACCGTTCAGATCGCCCTCGCCGCGTTGTGGCGTTCCTGGGGCGTCGAACCCGATTGCGTCATCGGGCACAGCATGGGTGAAATCGCGGCGGCGCACGTCGCGGGAATTTTGTCGCTCGACGACGCATTACGAATTATTTGTCGTCGCAGCCGGTTGCTCAAACGCATTGCCGGTATGGGGGCGATGGCCAGTGTGGAACTGTCCTTGGCCGAAACCGAGCGATTGCTTGCACCTTATCCCGGCAAGTTGAGCGTCGCGGTGAGCAACGGGCCGCGAACGACGGTCATCTCGGGCGATCCCACTGCGCTCGATGATGTACTTGCCAAACTTTCCGAACGCGAGATTTTTGTTCGTCGGGTCAATGTCGACGTCGCGTCGCACAGCCCGCAGGTCGATTCGCTTCTCGATGATTTGTCGAACGCATTGGAAGGATTGCGGCCGCGCCCAGGCACGTTGAAAATGCGCTCGACGGTCACGGGCGAGCTTGTATTCGGCGCGGAGCTGGACAAGTCTTATTGGCTGAAAAATCTTCGAGCGCCCGTTTTATTCGGCCGGTCGGTGGCGCAGGCGATCGGTGACGGGCAAACGCTTTTCCTCGAAATCAGCCCGCATCCGATTCTGCTGCATTCCATCGAAGACACGCTGCGAGAAATGTCGAAAGAGGGCGCAGCCATTGCATCATTGCGGCGACATGAATCGGAGCGGCGCGGCATGGTCGACGCTTTGGGTTCATTGCATGTGCACGGCCACGAGCTCGCGTGGAATCGGCTCTACCCGCTCGACGGAAGGTGTACATCGTTGCCGACCTATCCCTGGCAGAGAGACAGGTATTGGTTACCCGACGACATTCGAGCTCGCTTGCCATCGGTACGCCATACTTCCGCATCGACGGCCGCGGATCCCGATGCACATCCGCTCTTGGGCACGCCTTTGATGCTGGCAATCGAACCGACGCTCCATGTTTGGGAGAGTATTTTGACGACGTCGACGATGGCCCACGTCGCCGAGTATCGAATTCAGGGCGATGCGCTATTGCCCGACGCGGCCTATATCGAAATGATATTGACGGCCTTCAGTCGATTGAGCGGCAATATTCCGTTTGCTTTGGAAGAAATCATTTTTGATCGGTCGCTTCAGTTTTTGCCGGAAATCGAACGACACGTGCAAACGGTCCTGAATGAAGAGACGCCCGATCAACGAACGTTTCGTATTTCGAGCCGGGAAACCGGCGGCTCGTCGTGGACTCAACACGTGTCCGGAAAAATTCGCAGCGGCTTGGGACTCATCGGGACGCGCATTGCACGCGATCGACCTCGGGTCATTCAATCACGCTGCCCGGCGACGATGACGTCGACGGAGTTTTATGCGCAAATGGAGAATACCGGCCGTTCTTTCGGCAAAGGGTTCCGCAGCATCGAGACGTTTTGGCTCGGTCCGAACGAAGGTTTGGCGCGGTGTTACCTGCATCCGGATCACTTCGCCGGCATCGAGAAATTCCAAGCCCATCCGGCCCTGCTCGACGCGTGTATTCAAGCATTGATCGGGGTGCATCTCGCGTCTTCGAAGCAGACCTCGGGAACGTTTGTCGTGGCCAGGCTGGACCGTCTGCGAATCCATCGACCGTTGGGGGTCGACATTTGGATTCACGCCGAAAAGCATCCGACGGATGATCCATCGCAAGCGACGGGGGATGTTTTCATCGTCGACGCGGAAGGCCGTTTGATAGCGGAATTCAATGGTTTGCGGATCAAGCTCATGGAAGGCGGCAAGTCGGCCGGCATTCCCGGCTTGGACGACGCCGTATACGCGGTGGAATGGCGCAAAAAGGACCTGGACACCGAGCCTGCGCGGGTCCAATCCACCGCGGGAGCCAAAGCATGGCTCGTCTTTGTCGACGAAGGCGGGACAGCCGCCGCCATGTCGTTTCTTTTGGTCGCGCGTGGCGAAGCCTGCATTCGAGTTCGTCGAGGTACGAAGTTTGCCCGTATCGAAGCGGGGCTGTACGAAATTGAACCCGGCAATCCCGAACATTATCATCGATTGTTGCGTGAGACGTTCGGCAGGGAAATCGGCTGCAAAGGAATCGTGCATTTGTTTGCGCTCGATTCGGCCGCGTGGGATGTCACGACGACGGATACGATTGCCGCGGATATTGAACGCGGCTGCTTGAGCGTCCTTTATTTGGTGCAGGCGATGGCGCGTCAAGGTTGGCGCGATATGCCCCGTCTTTGGCTCGCGACTCGAGGCGCCCAAGCGGTGCTCGCCAGCGGAACGCCGCTATGCGTGTCGCAATCGACGTTATGGGGACTGGGACGCACCATTGCGCTCGAACACCCGGAAGTGGAATGCACGCGAATCGATATGGACCCGACGCGAGGCGCGGATGAAGCATCGCTTCTATGGCGCGAGATTTCGGCGCGTTGTCGCGAGGATCAGGTCGCTTATCGCAAGGAGGGTCGATTTGTCGCTCGCATTGTGAAGAGCTCATTTGAAGCGGGCGATATCTCCGAAGCACGGCCTCCGGTCGAGCCGGCCAATGGGCGACCATTCCGACTCGAATGCGTGGAAATGGGCGTATTGGAACGATTGCACATGCGCGAATCTCCGCGTCGGGCGCCCGGCGTGGGCGAAGTCGAGATTCGAGTGGAGGCGGCCGGGCTGAATTTCCCCGACATCATGGGCGCAATGGGCATGGTGCCGGGCGCCGCCGCCGAGTCCTTGCGTTTTGGATACGAATGCGCCGGTCACGTCGTGGCCGTCGGACCCGGCGTGGAGAACGTGGTCGTGGGTCAGCCGGTCGTTGCTTTCGCGCCGGGATCGCTTGGATCTCACGTGACGACATTGGCCGAATTCGTCGCGCCCAAGCCTTCCAAATGTTCGTTTGTCGAAGCAGCATCTTTGCCCGTTGTTTTCATGACTGTTTATTATGCATTGAACAAGCTCGTCCGGTTGGGGCAGGACGAACGTATTCTCATTCATACGGCCGCGGGCGGGACCGGATTGGCAGCCATTCAAATGGCGCGCGTCCTGCAAGCCGAGATTTTTGCTACCGCGGGCAACGACGAAAAACGCGCGTATTTGCGATCCATCGGCATCGATCATGTCATGGATTCGCGATCGTTGTCTTTTGCTGCGGAAATCATGGATACCACGGCGGGCCAAGGGGTCGACGTCGTTCTCAATACGCTGACCGGTGATGCCCGCGCACGCAGCCTCGAATTGCTCGCGCCTTATGGCCGTTTCGTCGAATTGAGCAAACGGGATATTCTTTTGAATACCCAGATGCCGGCCCTGCGCCGAAGCGTTTCATTTGCTTCCGTTGATTTGCCCGGAATGGCGCTGGAGCGACCGGCTCTGCTGGGTTCGCTGTTGCGTGAAGTCACGCAGCTGTTCGAAATGGGAGTTTTTCAGCCGCTGCCATTGCATGTTTTCCCGGCAAACGACGTACGTTCCGCATTTCAATTCATGGCTCAAGCCAAACACATCGGCAAAGTCGTCATCGACATGAGCGATCCGATGACGCAAATTCTCCCGGCGGATCGGCCGCGACGTGGCATTCGAGCGGAAGCATCGTATTTGATTACCGGAGGTTTGGGGAGCCTTGGTTTGTCCCTCGCGCAATGGATGGTGGAACAAGGGGCCAGGCAATTGGTTCTTTTGTCGCGAAAACCTCCATCCGCGACCGCTCGTGAAGCTATTTCTCGAATGGAAAAGGCCGGAGCGCACGTAGTTCCCGTTCAGGCGGACGTGACCGACAAAGCCCAGATGGCCACGGTTTTCTCGCATATCGAGCAAACGATGCCGCCGCTGCGAGGTATCGTGCATGCGGCGGGAACTCTCGACGACCGCACGTTACTCGATATGGACGCCGATCGCTTTTTGCACGTCATGGCGCCGAAAGTCGTCGGAGCATTTCATTTGCATTCGTTATGTCAAAATACGCATCTCGATTTCTTTGTCCTGTTTTCATCCGTGGCCTCGCTCTTGGGTGCGCCGGGACAAGCGAATTATGCTGCGGGGAATGCATTTCTCGATGGCCTTGCTCATGCCCGTCGTCGCGCGGGATTGGCCGGAACGAGCATTCACTGGGCGCCGTTTACCGATATCGGACACGACGAATCGCATAGCGAGCAAGAGCAGCGCATGTCGCATCGAGGGATTGAAGGCATCACCTCCGCACAAGGTCTCTTTGCCCTTTCGAGGCTGCTCGAACGTCCCCGTGCCGAAGTCGCCATTTTGCGTCTGTCGCTCCATCAATGGCTCGACTTTTATCCTCATGTGGCGGGCAGTCCTTATTGGTCGGAATTGCAGCGCGAACGCGTGGCGGATCGCAATTCATCGACCCAAGCGGCATTTCGGCAGATTTTGGAACGAAAGCCCGCCTCGGAGCGATTATCGCTCCTCGAGGAACACGTGCTCGAACATGTGGGTCATGTGTTTCGACTGGATACCTCCAGGGTCGATCGTTTATCATCATTCAAGAGTTTGGGAATGGATTCGTTCTTGAGCCTCGAGCTGCGAAATCGCCTGGAGTTCAGCCTTGGGGTGCGTCTTTCGGCGACCTTGCTGTTCACCTATCCAAACCCTGCGTCGCTCGCGGATTACTTGCTCGAACGCATAAACATCGGCGCGACGAAACAACGGACGACGGACACGGGCGCCGTGCTGACGACGGGATCGACGAAACAAGGTGAACGGTCCATGGGGACGTCGTCGGATGCAACAATGCCGGCGTCGGTTGCGATTCGGCAAATGTCGGTCGCCGAAGCTGAATTATTGCTCGAAGAAGAATTGGCTCGGTCGGAGGATTACCTGCAGTGACGACGAAACGCGTCGATGTCTCCGGGCCGGGTTTTTCCGACGACGATTCGCCGCCCGCATCGAATTTGTCATCGATGCAACGAGCCATTGTAACGATTCAAAAAATGCGCACGAAACTCGAAGCCCTCGAGCGTGCGCGAACGGAGCCGATTGCCATCGTCGGCATGGCTTGTCGAATCCCCGGCGGAGCGAATACACCGGAATCCTTTTTCAAGTTGTTGGAAGACGGCGTCGATACCATAAGCGAAATTCCCGCGGATCGTTGGCGTGTCGAACAAGAAAGCGCCAATTCGGAAGGCGATACGCGTGCGCTTCGTTGGGGGTCGTTTTTGACCAACGTCGATCGGTTCGACGCTGCATTTTTCGGCATTTCCCCGCGTGAAGCCGAGAGCATGGATCCGCAGCATCGATTGTTGCTCGAAGTCACCTGGGAGGCTCTCGAGCGGGCGGGGCAATTGCCCGAGCGGCTCATGGGGACCAAAACCGGCGTATTCGTCGGCATTTGGGCGCCGGATTATCAACTCCGGGTTTTGACGCGAGATCCCAATGATCTCGACGCCTACTGTTTTACCGGTACGGTGCTGAGCACGGCAGCGGGCCGATTGTCCTATATTCTCGGTGTACAAGGCCCATGCATGGCCATTGATACCGCCTGCTCTTCGTCGCTCACGGCCATTCATTTGGCCTGCCAGAGTTTGCGGAGCGGGGAGAGCACGATGGCGATTGCCGGAGGCGTCAATTTGATGCTCGCCCCGAGCACGACCCATTTATTGAGCAAGACGCAGGCTCTTTCGCCCGATGGTCGGTGTAAAACATTCGATGCTCGCGCCAATGGCTATGTGCGTGGCGAAGGCTGCGGAATGTTGGTGCTCAAACGACTGAGCGATGCCGAGCGTGATGGCGATTCGATCCTGGCCTTGATTCGCGGTTCGGCAGTGAATCAGGACGGGCGTTCGACGGGATTGACGGCGCCGAACGTTCTTTCTCAGCAAGCGCTTTTGCGGCAAGCTTTGGAAAGTGCGCGTTTGTCCCCGCAGGACATTGCGTATTTGGAGACGCACGGGACGGGCACATCGCTCGGCGATCCGATTGAAGTCGAGGCGATCAAAGCCGTATTTGGAGCGCCGCGGGATCGCGGGGCAAAGTGCGTTCTTGGCGCGCTCAAATCGAATATCGGTCATCTTGAAGCAGCGGCAGGCGTTGCCGGACTCATCAAAGCTGTCCTGGCAATGCAATATGAAAAAATCCCGGGAAATCTTCATTTTCGATCGCTGAATCCGCGAATCGACCTTGGTGGTACTCCGCTGGAAATCGCGCAAACGGCAAAGCCGTGGACACCGGGTGTTCGACCTCGATATGCCGGCATCAGTTCATTTGGGATAAGCGGAACCAATGCGCACGTCATCATCGAGGAACCGCCGAAGAATTTGGAAGAGGCGCTTCTCGAAGAAGAAAGCGCGACCCTTTTGTTGCCGATTTCCGCAAAAACGCAGGGAGCTCTTCGGGCTCATGCCGCGGCATATCGAGACATGCTCAGGACGGATTCGGCTCCGCGATTGCTGGATATCGTATACACTGCGAGCGCACGTCGCAGTCATTATGTGCATCGACTTTCGGTCGTCGGACGAACAAAACACGAGCTCGCCGAGCAACTGGATGCTTATCTGCAGGGCCATGGATCCACCGGGGTGGCCGAAGGCAAAGCGAGCCCGGCGCGAGCGAAGATTGTATTTGTATTTTCCGGTCAAGGGTCGCAATGGCTCGGTATGGGGCGACAATTGTATGAATCGGATGCGTCATTTCGCTCGGTCATCGACACGTGCGACAATTTGATGACTTCGCGGCTGGGTTGGAGCATTTTGGATGAGCTCGATGCGCCCGAAACCATGTCGCGCATAAATGACACGCAGGTCGCGCAGCCATTACTTTTTGCGGTGCAAGTTGCATTGGTCGAAATGCTTCGGTCGTGGGGTATTTCGCCGGACGCCATGATTGGTCACAGCGTCGGGGAAATTGCCGCCGCGCACATCGCGGGAATTCTATCGCTCGACGAGGCCATTCGATTGGTGGCGATTCGCGGCCGGATCATGCAAAAAGCGACCGGGATGGGCAAGATGGTTTCGGTGGCCATGACGCCGAGCGAAGCTCAAGCCATTCTCGTGGGATATGAAGATCGGGTCGCGATTGCCGCGATCAATGATCCCAACTCGGTTGTATTGTCCGGGGCATCGCAGGCATTGGATGACATCGTTTTGCGTTGCGAGCGAAAAGGTCACAAAACCCGGCCTCTACGACCCAATTACGCATTTCATAGTCCGCAGATGGACGTTTATGAACGTGAATTGGTCGATCGCATCACGCGCGTGGATGCCCGGCGCGCAACTTTAGCCATGTACAGCACCATTTTGGGTGATTGTGTCGATGGCAAAGAGCTCGATGTGCATTACTGGGGGAGCAGCATTCGACGAACGGTGGATTTTGTCGGCGCAGTAACCTCGGCAATTCGCGATGGATACCAGTTATTTTTGGAAATCGGGCCGCATCCGGGCCTCGTTCGATCGATCCAGCAGTGTTTGGCCTCAAAAAACGCCGAAGGGTACGTCATCGGAACATTGCGCCACGGTTACGAAGAGCGCCGCGCGTTACTGGAAATGGCCGGAGGGCTGTATACTCGTGGGTGCAGCATTGAATGGCCGCGCGTTCTTCCCAGCGGCGGTCGCTGCATTCCATTACCGACTTATCCCTGGCAACGAGAACGATACTGGGTCGATCCTTCATCGTCGGCAGGTCCGATTGCAAAAAAGCCTGCGTTGGCTCAACATCCGGCCGTATCGGGCGGCGCGAACATTGTATTCGTTTTTCCCGGTCAAGGATCGCAATGGCTCGGCATGGGGCAGGATCTTTTGTCGACCGATCCGGTATTTCGTTCGGCAATCGAAGCGTGCGACGAGGTCATCCGCAAAGAAGCTGATTTCTCGGTCGTTGCAGAATTGCTTGCCGATGAGCTCAGTTCGCGATTGGATGAAATCGACGTTGTTCAGCCCCTTCTTTTTGCCGTAGAAGTCGCGCTGGCCCGATTGTGGCAATCCAAGGGTATTCATCCCGATTGCGTCGTCGGTCACAGCATGGGGGAAATTGCCGCCGCACACATTGCAGGTATCTTGACGCTCGAGGATGCTGCTCGCATCATTTGTCGGCGCAGCCGCCTACTCACTCGAATTCAAGGATTGGGCGCCATGGCGCTCGTCGAATTGCCCATGACCGAGGCGGAAGCAGCCATTTCACAATATGCTTCGAAACTCGGCGTTGCCGTGAGCAATGGCCCGCGAGCATCGGTTATTTCGGGCGACCCAAGAGCGTTGGCGGACGTGCTCGCCCGTCTCGAAGCCCAAGGCGTTTATTGCAAACATATCAAAGTCGATATCGCCTCGCACAGTCCCCAGGTGGATCCGGTGCTCCAAGACCTTCGGGCCAATTTGCAAGACATTCATGGCACGTCGGGCACGTTATCCATGCGATCCACGGTTACGGGCAGGCCATTGGATGGAAACGACGTGGACGCCGATTATTGGGCGAATAATCTCCGTCAACCGGTGCGGTTTTCCGAAGTGACCCGGCAGCTCGCGAACGAGGGTTTCAATATTTTTATTGAAATGAGCCCGCATCCCGTTCTCGTAGCTGCGATTGAAGAGAACCTCGCGTCATTGGGCCGGACCGGCTTGGCCGTTGCCGCAATGCGCCGACAAACCCCGGGGACACAGACACTGCAAGACGGAGTCGCCGCCGTCAACGACCATCTGAGTCGAAACGCAAACCTCGCGGCTCCAATGGCCCAGGCCGTGCACGCTCGCCACGGTTCCGTCGATACGCATCCGCTGCTTGCGTGGCGGTTTGTCACAGCATCCCAACCGGATTTGCAGACTTGGGAGTCCTGGATAAGCCTCGAATCGTTACCTTATCTCGCGAAACATCGAGTTTTCGGGGAAGCAATTTTTCCCGCGACGGGTTTTACCGAAATGGCCCTTGCCGCGGCACAGCGGATCTTCCGACAAACAGAATTCAAGGTCGAGAGTATTTCGTTCAAACGGATGTTGGGTTTGGCCGAGGACGATACGCGCACCGTACAAATCTCGGTACAAAAAGAGAGCGCCGACCGAGCAACTTTGCGTATTTCCAGTAAATCAGGCGCCGATGATGATTGGGTGGAACATGCCGACGGAACACTCGCGACCCGAGCGAGTTCGATGGCGACGACCACGGATTTGAACCGAAGTATCGTGCAATCGCGATGCTCGCAGACGATCTCGAGTCGGCAGCATTATGAGCAGATGCAGGCGTATGGGCTCGCGTATGGGCCGGAATTTCAAGGCGTCCAGGAACTGCATGTCGGCGCCGGAGAAGTGCTGGCTCGCGTGACGCTGCCGGACCCCATTGTGCGTGAAGCCGGGGACTACGTCGTTCATCCGGCACTGCTGGACGCCTGTTTTCAAACGGCTTTTTGGGCCGCCGCGCCGAATCCGCTGCCTGCGACGTACGTCCCGACAAAAGCTGTGAACGTGCACGTGAAGGGCCCGATGCCTCGAGAAGTGTGGGTTCATACGCGACAAACCCTCGACACGCTCAAATCCGAATTGAAGGTTTCGATCGCCATTTATGACGATGCCGGGCGCGTGTTGTTGGAAGTCGGTGCGCTTCATCTCCAACCGCTCGAGAATGAAAACGCGCGCAAATTCGACCCGTTGGGTAATTGTATTTTTGAAATTGAATGGCGCAAATCGGACCTGGTTGCCGCCCAACGAAACGATGAATCGATTGGCGGTCCGTGGTTGCTGGTTCATGATGATCGCGGGTTCGGATTGGCCCTCACCGAGCAGCTTCGTGCCGGACATGGGGCTCGTATCGTCGAAGTTTTTGCCGGGCACGATTACGCGGTGACAGGTCCGGACAAGTATCGTTTTGATCCCTCCAATATCGACCATTGGAACAAGTTGCTTCTTCATGCATTTGGAAAATCCGGCTGTCGCGGGGTCATTCATTGTGGATCGCTCGACGGAGCACCGTGGTCTTCGACGTCCGAATCGACACTTCGTACGGATCTTCGGCGTGGGCCTTGGAGCGTATTGCGTATGGCGCAAGCGCTGTACAGACAAGGTTGGCGCGACGTACCAAAGCTCTATGTGCTGACCCGCGGCGCTCAAACCCTCGAGAATGACACGCATTGCGCGTCGGTTGCCCAAGCGACGTTATGGGGACTCGGCCGCGTTGTGGCGATGGAGCTGCCCGATTTGGGTTGTGTGCGGATTGATTTGCCGCCGGAGGTAAGTTCGGACGAACCGGGCCTCATCCTGAAAGAATTAATTCATCGGAGCGACGAAGACCAAATCGCATTACGCAGTCATGGTCGGCATGTGGCTCGATTGGCTCGAGGTTCATCTAAATCACCCATTGAGCCGGAAAAGAAAGTGCCGGCCGCCGGTCGCCCATATCGATTGGAAATCAATTCACCGGGAGTTCTCGAGCGGCTCGCGGTGCATGTCATGGACCGACGCGACCCGGGCCCCGGCGAGGTGGAAATCGAGGTTGAGGCGGCCGGATTGAATTTCTTGGACGTTTTGCTGGCACTTGGGGTTTTACCCGATGATGAAGACCAATCATCGCCCCACGGCCCGCGCTTGGGCCTTGAATGCGCCGGACGCATTGTGCGTATCGGGCCCGGTCAATGCGATCTATACGTCGGGCAGGAAGTCATTGCGTTGGCGCCTTGCGCGATGGCCTCGCACGTCATCGCTCCTTTCGAACTCGTCATACCCAAACCGCGGGAATTGAATTGGATTCAATCGGCGACGACAGCAATTATTTTTGCGACGGCATTTTATAGTTTGCGGCACGTGGCGCAGTTGCACAAATCAGAACGGGTCTTGATTCACGCGGGTGCCGGCGGTGTTGGAATGGCAGCCATTCAGGTGGCGCAATACATTGGGGCCGAGATCTTCGCAACGGCCGGTTCACCGGAAAAACGCGACCTTCTTCGTAAACTGGGCGTACAACACGTCTTGGATTCCCGTTCGCTCTCCTTCGTTGATGAAATCAAGCGGATCACGAAGAACGAAGGAATCGATGTCGTCTTGAATTCGCTCAGCGGTGAATTCATTCCGGCGAGCCTTGGATTGTTGCGCGATCACGGACGCTTCATTGAAATCGGAAAGCGCGACTATTATGAAAATCGGCATCTCGGCTTGCGACCTTTTCTAAGGAATCTCTCGTTCTCCTTGGTCGATCTTCGATCCATGATCAAAATGCGCCCCGCCCGCGTGGGTGCGTTGGTCGCTGAAGTGATGGATTTGTTTCAACGAAAAGCGCTGCGTCCCGTTGATTGCCGCGGTTTGGCTTTGTCAAATGCCACAGAGGCATTCATGACCATGGCCCAAGCGCGACATACCGGAAAGCTGGCTCTCGTGGTGCGCGAGCCGGACATCATGATTTCGTCTCCGACGCACAAATCGGCGGAAATCCGAAAGGATGCGACGTATCTCATCTCCGGCGGCCTCGGGGGTCTCGGATTGATCCTTGCCCAATGGATGGTGAAACAAGGTGCGCGTCATATCGTGCTGGTGGGACGCACGAATCCAAAACAAGCCGCCGAAGTCGCCATCGCCGAAATGCGTAATTCAGGGGCGACGGTTCGCGTGCTGCTCGGCGACGTGGCCCGACAAACCGACGTTACCTCTATTTTTGACGCGGTGTCCAAGAATATGCCACCGCTGCGCGGTATCGTCCATGCGGCGGGGTTATTGGAAGATCGCACCATTCTGGAGATGAACGAAGCGGAATTTTTCCGTCCGTTGGAACCCAAAGTGTTTGGCTTGTGGAACCTTCACGAAGCCACCCGCTCCATGACGCTCGATTTCTTCGTCGCCTATTCGTCCGCAGCCGGAGTGCTTGGATCCCCGGGGCAAGCCAATTATGCCGCGGCGAATACGTTCATGGATGCCTTGTGTCGAGCTCGCATCGCCGGCGGACTTCCCGCAACAACCATTCAATGGGGAGCTTTCGCCGACGTCGGACTTGCCGCGGTGAAAGATGTCCGCGGCAAACGATTGGCCGCCCGGGGCAGTGCAAGCTTGAAGCCCGAAGATGGTCCGGCACTCTTCGGCCGTATCCTCGCGCGACCACAAGCGGAAGTGGCGTGCATGCATTTCGATGTTCGGCAATGGACCGAATTTTATCCGCAAGTGGCGGCGTCCCCGTTCCTGGCGGAACTCGTCACCGAACAGGCAAAGCCGGAACAAACCAAAACGTCCACTTCATTCCGCGAGGTATTGAATAACGCCGAGCCGCCGCAACGTTTGGCTATCCTTGAAAAACAATTGCTCGAACAACTTGGCAAAGTGCTCCGCATGGATCCCTCGCGAATTGACCGATCCGCGCCGTTTGCGAACCTCGGCTTGGATTCGCTCATGAGTTTGGAATTACGCAATCGATTGGAGCCATTGCTCGATTTGAAACTTTCCGCCGCGCTTCTTTTCACCTATTCGACGACGACCGCATTGGCTGCGCATTTGATTGAAAAATTATTCCCGCCGGCGGAGCCTGAAGAAGCGGCGCCCATCACGCTGAGGGCCCCGGAAAAACCATTCATGAACACGGCCCCGACACCGCCATTGCCGATCGTGGCCCCGACAGTCGTGGAATCTGCAGACCGTGCGCACGAAGAAGAGCCCGAACTCGTAGACAAACTCGAAGCTTTCGAGGAGTACCTGAAATGAGCAATGCAACCGGACCTTCGAGCGCCGCACGAACACAGGCCGGAAGCAATGAACCGACTGCACTTCAGCGAGCCATTGCCGCATTGGAAAAAATGAAAGCCCGGCTCGATGCGACCGAGCTGGCAGCAACCGAACCCATTGCCATCGTGGGTATGGGATGTCGATTTCCAGGCGGAGGCGAGGGTCCCGATGCATTCTGGAACGTGCTCGAACGCGGCGTGGACGCCGTTGTCGAGATACCACCGAAGCGGTGGGATTTGAATGCGTTTCCCGCGGATCGAAATGAAGCTCGATGGGCGGCGCTCTTGGACGACGTGTCCGGGTTCGAACCGTCTTTTTTCGGAATTTCTCCGCGCGAAGCAGAAAGCTTGGATCCACAGCAGCGCATTCTTCTCGAAGTCGCTTGGGAAGCATTGGAAGACGCCGGGCAACGCGTGGATCAATTATACGAAAGCCGCACCGGTGTTTTCGTGGGTATTTGCGGCAACGATTATGCTCAATTGGTTGGAGAATCGCGGCAAGGCTCGTACGACGCTTATTGCGCCACGGGCAACATGTACAGCACCGCCGCCGGACGCATTTCATTCGTTTTTGGATTTCAAGGCCCCGCACTTTCCATCGACACCGCCTGCTCGTCGTCTTTGGTGGCGATTACGCAAGCTTGCCACGGTTTGCGCGCCCGAGATTGCGATGTGGCCATTGCGGGTGGCGTCAACGCCATCATCTCGCCGCGACAGATGGCGATCTTCATGGAGACACAAGCCCTTTCTCCGGATGGTCGGTGTAAAACGCTGGACGCCAGAGCAAATGGGTTTGTCAGGGGCGAAGGGTGCGGGCTGCTGATTTTGAAGCGACGTTCGGACGCAATCCGGGACGGCGACCGCATTCGAGGCCTCATTCGTGGCTGGTCCGTCAACCAAGACGGCCGATCAACGGGACTCACTACGCCAAACGTATTGTCGCAACAAGCGATGCTGCGCCAAGCATTGGAACGAGCCAAACTCACGCCCGCGGATATCGGATACGTCGAAATGCACGGCACGGGCACGTCTCTCGGTGATCCGATTGAAGCGGAAGCGTTGCGCGAGGTCCTGGGCAAACCACGTTCGGACGCTTCGCAATGTGTATTGGGCGCGGTTAAAACGAATATCGGGCATTTGGAAGGAGCCGCCGGTGTCGCGGGGATCATCAAAGTCGCTTTGGCGCTCGAACACGAAAAAATTCCCAAGAATCTTCATTTTCGACACCTCAATCCGCGCATTTCACTGACGAATACGCCCCTCGTCGTCCTCTCGGCGGCCATTGCATGGCCGCGGAGCGATAAAAAACGCTTCGCAGGCGTCAGCTCCTTTGGCATAAGCGGAACGAATGCCCACATTATCATGGAAGAAGCACCTCTTCCCGAGCCGCCGTCCGCAGTACCGACCGCATCCGCGTATTTGTTGCCTCTCTCGGCGAAAACACCCCAAGCCCTGACGGCTCTGGCGGCTGCGTACGCGCAATGGTTTGTCGACGGTCACGCCCATTCGCTGCACGATATCGCATACACTGCCGGGGCACGACGCACGCACCATGAATATCGCTTCGGAGTCGTCGCCCAAACGCGCGAGGAATTTGCGGACAAACTTCGCCAATTGGCCCGACAAAAAGTCGCGGCTCCCGCAGCATCGACGCCCAAAATCGTCTTCGTTTTTCCCGGCCAGGGATCCCAATGGGTCGGCATGGGTCGGCAACTCCTCGCGGAAGAACCCGTTTTTCGCGAAGCAATCGAAGCGTGTGAACCATTGATTCACAAAGAGGCCGGATTTTCCATTGTCGCTCAATTGGACGCCACCAACGAACAAATCTCCATTGCGGTCATTCAACCGCTGCTCTTTGCCATTGAAATTGCCCTGGCTTCGTTATGGCGATCATGGGGTATCGAGCCGGATTGTGTCGTCGGGCATAGCATGGGCGAAGTGGCGGCGGCGTATGTTGCGGGCATGTTGAGCCTGGAAGATGCGGTTAAAGTCATTTGTCGACGCAGCCGGCTCCTCAATCGAATTACCGGTCAGGGCGCCATGGCGCTCGTCGAATTGCCATTGACGGAAGCCGAAGCGGCCATTGCCGGATTGGAATCGCACCTCGGCATCGCCGCCGGCAACGGTCCACGATCGACGGTTTTGGCCGGTGACCCGGCAGCGCTGGATCAAGTATTGGCAAAGTTGGAGCAACGCGGCATCTTTTGTCGTCGAATCAAGGTGGATGTGGCTTCCCACAGTCCGCAAGTCGAACCATTGCGTTACGATTTGCTGGATGCATTGCGGGATTTACAGCCGCACGCCGGAAAAACACCTCTGTATTCCACCGTTTCCGAAGCCGCTCTGACGGGTCCCGAATTAAATGCCGCATATTGGTTTGACAATCTCCGAAAACCCGTACGTTTCACGCAAGTAACACGGAAGCTGCTGCTTCAGGGGCACGGGGTTTTCATTGAAATGAGTCCCCATCCGATCCTTTTGCCGTCCATCGAAGAAACCATTGCCGCAAGCGGCACCAAAGGCGTGGCGCTCGCTTCGACACGGCGACAAACGGACGAACGCCGGAGCCTGCTCGAAACGCTCGGCACCCTTTATGGTCTCGGGTACAGCCCCGATTGGACGAAAATTCTTCGCCAACGAGGAACGGTCATTTCCCTCCCGAAATACCCCTGGCAGCGCGAGCGATTTTGGGTCGAATCACCGCGCCAAACCAAATACGCACGAGGAACCGGGGTCCACCCGCTCCTTGGAATGCGATTTGATTCCTCCATCGCCCCGGGTGAGCACGTCTGGCAGCAGTCGGTAAGTGTGGAAGCCCTGCCTTTTCTCGCGGATCACTGCATTCAAGGCGAGGTTGTTTTTCCGGGTACCGGATATGTCGAAATCGGATTGGCCGCGGCCCAAGCCGTCTATGGTTCGGGCGCCATCGTCATCGACGAAATGTCCCTCGAGCAAATGTTGGCCCTCGCGCCGGGTGCCGAGCGCCAATTGCAGATCGTCCTGCAAAAGGACGAAGAGGGCTTTGCCGGAATTGCCATTTCGAGTCGTGGTGAAAACGAAGATTCGTGGACGCGGCACGCGACCATTCGCGTTCGTGTGGACAATGCATCGCCGCCAAAACTCGCGGACGTTCATCGCCTGGAAAATCGCTGCCCAATGCGATTGGATACCACTGCGCATTATGCCGCCATGGACGCGCGAGGGGTCAATTATGGGCCCACGTTTCAGGGGATTGTCGAGGTACACGTCGGAGCGGACGAAGCCGTTGGGCGCATTGCCACGCCCTCGCAGCTCGAATCCAAAATCAATGACTACGCGGTTCACCCGGCCATTTTGGACGCATGCCTGCAAGCGGCGTGCTGGCCGATTGCATCGAAAATAGGCCCCGGTGTTTTCGTTCCCAAGGAATTTATCGGGTTGCGTTATTACGGGCGACCTCCGCGGCATTTGTACGTTCACGGCCGTCTGCATCAATCTCCCGATGAAAGTTCGCTCGCCGTTGAAATCAAAATCTGTGACGAAGCAGGCACGGTATTCGTCGAAATTCAAGAATTACGTGTCGCCCTCGTCGATTCGTCCGCTCGAACCGAAGGCGATCCCATCGATGAACTGCTTTATCAAATGGTTTGGCAAAACAAGCCACTCGTACCGCACAATACGCCGGCCAATACGGGCGTTTGGCTGGCGATCATTGATGCACACGGATTTGGCGCTTCAGTCGTCGAGCGATTACGCGCTCGCGGAGAAGCGTGCGTGGAAGCGTATGTCGATTCAACGTATCGCTCGCTCGGCAATGATAAATATCGAATCGATCCCACAGATCCGAGTCACCTCAAACGCTTGCTTGAAGAAGCATTCAAAACCCAGCGAGGGTGCAAAGGTGTCGCGCTGTTCTCGAGCCTGGATGGTGTGCCTTGGGAGCAAACGACTACGACTTCTTTGGCCATTGATTTGCGGCGAAGCTGCATCAGCGCACTGCGGACGACCCAAGCGCTGCTCGTCCAAGGTTGGCGCGATATTCCGCGGCTCTACTTGATCACGCGAGGCGTGCATCTCGTCGACGATAAAGATATTTCCATCTCGGTCGGTCAGGCCGGCGTGTGGGGTCTCGGGCGAACCATTGCTCTCGAGCATCCCGCGCTGCAATGCACGCGAATTGATGTCTCCGCGCAACCCAATGCGGCGGAGGCGGACGACGTCGTTCGTGAACTTTTGGCCAACACGCCGGAAGATCAAATTGCCCTGCGCAACTCGAGCCGCTTCGTCGCCCGCATGGTGCATGACACGCTTCGCGCTCAACCTGCGCGAGATCTATCGATTCGATCCGATTGCACGTATCTCATTACGGGCGGATTGAGCGGCCTTGGTTTGGAGCTCGCGTCCTGGTTTGTCCAGCAAGGTGCCCGTCATTTGCTTCTCGTGGGTCGAAGTGCACCGAATACACGAGCCACGGAAGTGCTGGCGCAAATGGCGCAAGCAGGCGCAAATGTGCGCGTGGCGCGGGTGGATATTTCGGACGCCAACCAAGTCGACAGGCTGTTGGCATTGCAAAAGAACGAAATGCCTCCCCTCGGAGGAATTGCGCATTCAGCCGTGGCGCTCGAAGATCGTACGTTGCTCGATTTGTCCGAAGAAGCCTTTCTCCAAGTCATGGGGGCCAAGGTTTTCGGCGCATTTTACTTGCATCAAGCGACGGCGACCGAACCGCTGGATTTCTTTCTGCTGTATTCGTCGGCTGCCGGAAACTTTGGTTCGCCCGGACAAGGGAATTATGCCGCAGCCAATACCATTGTGGATGCAATCGCGCGAGCGCGCGTGGTTCGAGGGCTTCCGGCGATGAGCATCGCGTGGGGGGCATTTACGGACGTCGGACTCGCGGCGGCACAAGACAACCGCGGGAAACGATTGGCAAATCGGGGCTTTGAAGGAATTTCGCCGGCGCTCGGCCTGACCGCGGTCGAAAAACTTCTCCAGCATCCACGCGCCAATGTCTCGGCATTGCGATTTTCGGTGCGTCAATGGGAGGATTCATTCCCTCAAGGTGCGACGCTGCCCCTCTTCGAAGAACTGCGAAGTGCAGCGACAAACCAATCTGCATCGGACGCAGCCCAATCGATTCGCAACAAACTGGCGAATTCGCCCGCAGAGCGCCATTTCGAGATTCTGCAAGCCCACGTCGTCGAACAACTCGGCCAAGTCTTGCGCATCGATCCGAAGCGCATCGATCCCAATGCCACCTTCGTCAGCTTCGGTGTTGATTCATTGATGAGTCTCGAGCTTCGCAACCGATTACAATCGAGTTTGGGGCTCGATTTCCGGGCTACACTTCTTTTCACGTATCCGACGACGCTCAAGTTGACCGGTTTCCTCGTTGAGCAAGTCAAGCCGACACCCACAGGCGACCCGGAGCCGGATCACACGCATGGTTCGTCATCCGAAACAGCAAAGACGTCCAATGCCGCAGCGGTGGACGACTTGAGTGCGGACGATCTTTTGGCCATGCTCGACGAGG
Source organism: uncultured Polyangium sp. (assembly GCA_964435055.1). GTDB lineage: Bacteria > Myxococcota_A > Polyangia > Polyangiales > Polyangiaceae > Polyangium. The sequence continues at coordinate 25,523 of CAYSYX010000065.1, forward strand.
AATTGTCCGCGACGAAAAAGGAGCGTTGACCGTGGCGCTCAACGAGCGTGAAATTCTCGACAAATTGCGCGACGCCGTCGTTGCTTTGAAGGACGTACGAGCCCAGCGCGACACTTTGTTGCGGCAAAAATCCGAACCCATTGCGATTGTGGGCATGGCGTGTCGATTTCCCGGCGACGCCGACACGCCGGAGGCATTTTTTGATTTACTGACCCGCGGTGTGGATACCGTAACGGCCATTCCGGCGGATCGTTGGGCATTTGATCCGCGTCACGATGCCGATCCTCGATTGCAGGGCGCGCGTTGGGGTGCATTCACAAAAAATGTCGATTTGTTCGATGCCGCGTTTTTTGGTATCTCCCCACGAGAAGCGGAACGATTGGATCCACAACAACGCTTTTTGCTCGAATTGACGTGGGAGGCATTGGAGCGCGCCGGAATCGTTCCCGCAACGCTTGCCGGAACGAAAACCGGCGTATTCGTTGGCATTTTGAATACCGACTATTATTACATGAATTTGTCGGTTCCGCCCGAAAACCAAGACGCCTATTCTGCAACCGGAAACGGCCATTGTTTCGCCGCAGGGCGTTTGTCTTATGCATTCGGTTTTCAGGGCCCTGCCGTCAGCATCGATACCGCTTGCTCGTCGTCGCTCGTCGCCGCACATGCCGGGTGCAATAGCCTCCGCTCACAAGAGAGCGACGTGGCTATCGTTTGCGGCACGAATCTCATGCTGCACGCATTCATGGCGGAGCTCATTGCCAAAACTGGTGCGCTGGCGCCCGACGGTCGGTGCAAGAGTTTCGATGCGCTGGCGAATGGTTACGTACGCGGTGAAGGGTGCGGCGTTCTCATTTTGAAACGTTTGTCCGATGCTCAGCTCCACGGCGATCCGATTATCGCGGTCATTCGAGGATCAGCGATCAATCAAGACGGTCGATCGACCGGTCTGACGACTCCGAATGTCCTGGCCCAAGAAGCCATGCTCGAACAGGCCCTTGCAAACGCGCAGTTGAAAGCGGAAGACCTGGGTTACATCGAGGCGCACGGTACGGGCACTCCGCTCGGAGATCCCATTGAAATGGATGCGCTGCGTTCCGTATTCGGAAAAAAACGCACCAATGGGACGCGCCTTTGGATTGGTTCCGTCAAGTCAAACGTCGGTCATCTCGAAGCCGCCGCCGGACTCGCCGGTTTGATCAAAGCCGCCATGGCTTTGCATCAGGAAAAGATCCCCACGAACCTGCACTTCAAGAGCCTCAATCCGCGGATCTCTTTGCAAGGTACCGATATGGCCGTCGTGACCGAATTGGTACCATGGCCACGAAAAGAAACTCGTCGACGTGCGGGCGTGAGCTCTTTCGGAATGAGCGGCACGAATGGCCATGTCATTTTGGAAGATGCGCCGTTACCACCGACGACCTCGAACCCCGTTGCGCGGTCGGCTTATCTTCTGCCCATTTCGGCGAAAACGCCCGATGCGTTATCGGCGGCGATAAAGTCGTATGCCGATTTTTTGGCGAAAAATCCGTCCCTTTCTCTTGCGGATATCGTGCATACGGCAAGCGTACGGCGAACGGCGCACAACCATCGCGCTGCATTCGTTGCGCCATCGAATGAGGAATTCTGTCGCTTGTTGTCATCTTATTCCGCCGAACACCCCGTGCCGGGTACGGTGACGGGACAGGTACGAGAAACGGCGGCTCCCAAAGTTATTTTCGTTTTTCCCGGCCAAGGGTCGCAATGGTTCGGCATGGGTCGAGAACTCATGGCGGATGAACCCGTTTTTCGCGCGTCGTTGGAACGCGCCGACCGTTTGATCCAAGCCGAGGCGGGATTTTCCATTTTGGACCAGCTCCACGCCGACGAATCGAAATCACGCTTTGGGGAAATCGACGTCATTCAACCGCTCCTCTTTGCATTCGAAGTTGCCCTCGCCGCATTGTGGCAATCCTGGGGCGTCGTTCCCGATTGCGTTGTCGGCCATAGCATGGGCGAGGTCGCTGCGGCGCACGTCGCAGGCATGTTGACGTTGGAAGACGCCGTCAAAGTCATCTGCCGCAGAAGCCGACTCATGCGCCGCCTGAGCGGCCAGGGCGCAATGGCTTTGGTCGAATTGCCCATGACCGAGGCGGAGGTCGCCGTTGCGCACCATTCGGCGAAATTGAGCGCGGCGGTGAGCAATGGTCCGCATACGAGCGTGCTCTCCGGGGATCCCGAGGCGCTCGATCAAGTCATTTCCGAATTGGAAATGCGGAAAGTTTTCTGTCGACGAGTAAAAGTCGATGTGGCCTCGCACAGCCCGCAAGTCGATGTTTTACACAACGAACTGGTGGAAACACTGCAAGATCTGCGTCCGGTCAATGGAACCATTTCGATGATTTCGACCGTGACGGGCAAATTGGTGCATGGTGACCATCTTTCCGCCCGGTATTGGTGGAACAATTTGCGACAACCCGTGCGTTTTTATCAAGTTACGCACGAATTGATGCACGACCGGACAACGATTTTCGTAGAATTGAGTCCCCATCCCATTTTGCTCTCCGCCATCGAAGAAACAATACGCGATGCACCATTCGGCGCCGTCGCCGTCGCCTCGCTCGTGCGACAAGCCGCACATCGGCGTGTCTTGCTCGAATCTTTGGCGAAAATGTGGGTTCGCGGCTTCGGAGTCGATTGGAAGCGATTCGAACCGGAAGGCCGGCACGTCGTCGCAATGCCGACGTATCCGTGGCAGCGGAAGCGGTATTGGCTGGATATAACCAACCATTCACAAACAACAGCTCCTCGGCAACCGAATCGACAAGCGGGCCACCCGCTGCTCGGAACCTCCTTTACCACATCGGTGGGAGAATCGAGAACAATGCGGATCTGGCAAAGCCGATGGAGTTTGGCCAATCTGCCCTATTTGACCGATCATCGCATTGGCGAGCAAATCTTCGTCCCAGGCTCGGCGTATGTGGAAGCAGCATTGGCTGCCGCCCGGGAGCACTTCGGCCGAGGGCCCATCACCATTGAAGACTTGGTTTTTACAACGCCGCTCGTATTGACCACGGAAGCGGAAGTCGCGATTGAAATCGCACTTTCGTTTGAATCTCCGGACCATTGCGATTTTCGATTTTCGAGTCTCTCCAGTGATGAATCGGATGTGCCTGTTTGGCAAATCCACGCGCGGGCACAGCTTTCACGTGGTTCTACCGCACAACCCGCACTTCCGAATATGGCCGAGATCCGTCAACGACGGGGCAGTCGTATCGATTTGGAGACGGCGCGAGCGGCGGAACGGAGTTCCGGGCTCAACATCGGCCCCGCCTTTGAAGGTTTGCAGGAATTGTGGCGAGATGGCGCCACGTTGCTCGGACGAATCGAATTGCCGAAGAAAGGCGGCGAAAAGGGTGACGACTACATTGTCCATCCCATTTTGCTCGATTCGGCGATACGTGCGCTCATGGTCGCAGTCCCGAAATCGGAAAAGAATACGAGTCGCGTCCTCCTCGGCGTTCGAACACTACGCTTTTGGGATTCGGCCGGATCGAGCATCTGGAACGTTGGCGAGTTGCCTCCTTCCATGGCCCTGGACAACGCCAAATTGACATTGCTCGGACCAAATGAAAACGCAATCCTCTCACTCGAGGGAATCGAAACCGGTCAAATTACCAATTCGCCAAACGAAAGCGATTTCTTCAGCGGAAAGCTTTTTTGCCAACGATGGATCCCATTTGATCTGCCGCAACAACCATCCGCACGAGCTCGGGGACGATGGCTCTTATTATGTGAAACGGGCGAATTCGCGGATGAAGTGCAGCGCCTTCTGACGGAAGACGGAGCTGAAGTTTTTCGTGTACAATCGTCGTTACCCGGTCGGCTCTCCATTGCGGGAACGCGCACCGTCGACCCGACGGTATTGTCCGAATTGGCCGCGCTCGTGGCGGAAGCGACGAATACGCAAGAACTCGCAGGAATCATCCATTGCTGGGGACTCGAGCAAAACGCCCTGCAAACCGTGACGAAAGAGCGTCTTTTGGACGAGCAAGAGCGCGTGTGTGCAGGCGCATTGCACCTGGTTCAAGCATTGATG
>CAYSYX010000066.1:0-29555 GCA_964435055.1 uncultured Polyangium sp.
CTCCAAGCCCCGCTTCGATAAACTGGCGGAGTCGTGTTAACGCGCCATCAGTTTCGACAAATCCAACCCCAACGCCCCCGCAATCACAAACGCCGCGCGACGCCAATCACCACCATACGCCTGCCGAATCTCTTCGAGCACCGCCGACAACGGATCCTCGTCCGGCAACAACAACACCATGAACGTCGGCATCTCGAGCGCCACCGACACCGAAACCACCGTCCCCAATGACACCTGCACCCGCCCCCGCTCGACGCTCGACATCTGACTCGGAGTCAGACCCCCACGCTGCTGCATCTGCGCCAACGACATCCGTTTCTCCAGACGCAAATCACGCATCCGACCACCCAGCTTGCGCGCCACCTCCTCCTGCCGAGTCTCCGTGACCACCGCCGCCGGCGGATTCACGCGCCCCTTCGACCGTACGCCAGATTCACTCGACTTGACCGTTTTGGTTGTTGTTCGTGGTTTGTTCATCACGACAAACCTAGCACGTTTTCCCAGGAACAGGCGACTGCATTTTGCAAAAAAATGGAGTCCGTCCGGCAGAACCACGTCGAAGGTTTCCACGCCCACGCTCGTCAGGACGATGCAAGGCGAGTCGCCGGCAAAGTCCGCATCCAAGAACTCAAAGATTTTACGCTGGATTCCATCAACCCCAGGACATTCATCCGAGTCGTCCCAAATGACGAACCCATGGTCCAAACGACGCGTACCGAAAAAACCCACCGCCGCCTCTTGCAAAATGAAAAATCTTCCGCCGACAAACTCCACCCGTTTGTCTGCGAACAGTCGGCGATCGTTTGTTCACTCGGAATGCTCCATATTGCGCAAAACATCGCCGCTCGCATTGAAAGCGCGAACAAAGCGATATGCGCCGAAGCCGCCGACCGCACGAGGTCGCGAAAACTTCATGCGCGAGCGAATTCGACGCCCGCCGACCGATGATTCACGAACGCATGATGCGTGAGCGGTCGAAAGACCCCTCAACGCTCGCCGGTGAGGAGGTCAAAAAGTCGAGGCGCAAAAGCTTCGGCAACGCACGTTTCGATTTCTTCCGCGGTGCCGAAGCGCATTGCTTCCTGCGCAACCATTTCGGCTTCCGCCAGGCTGACTCGACGAAATGCTTCTTTGATTTCCGGAATGGCCGCTGCCTCCATTGAGAAATCACGCATACCGAGTCCCAATAACAAGAGCGCCGCCAGAGGATCGCTCGCCATCGCGCCGCAAATGGATACCGGACAATCCCAACCTTCACCCGCTCGAACGACCGAACGAATAAGGCGCAAAATGGCCGGGTCGAACGACGATGCGAGATACGCCAGGGAACGGCTCGTGCGGTCCACGGCCAACGAATACTGAACGAGATCGTTTGTCCCAAGGCTCATGAACGCGGCTTCTTGAGCAAACAAGTCGACGAGGACCGCCGCGGCTGGAACTTCCACCATGATGCCGAGCGGAATTTCATCGGCACAAGGCAAGCCACGCGCTTTGACTTCGGCGATGGCTTGTTCGAGGTATTTACGAACCTGCCGAAGTTCGGTGAGCGTGGCGATCATCGGCACCATGATCTTCACGTTGCCAAACGCGCTTGCCCGCACCATCGCGCGCAGATGTTCGAGAAACATCTGCGGTTCCGACAAGGCGAGGCGCACGGCGCGCAAGCCGAGCATGGGATTCATTTCCGGTGGAAGCTTCAAATGTGAAATGAATTTATCGCCGCCGATATCGAACGTTCGAAGCGTGACGGGCATGGGACGCATCGTCTCGACCACGGCGCGAAAGATTTCGAACTGCTGCTCTTCCGACGGAGGCGATGAACGGTCGATGTACAGAAACTCGGTGCGGTACAGGCCGATGCCCTCGGCGCCGTAGTCCCGCGCGAGCACGGCTTCGGCCGGCAGCTCGACGTTCGCTCGAAGCATCACACGTACGCCGTCTTCCGTCATCGCGTCGCGATCGCGCGACGTGTGCAGCTCGCGGGACAAGGCCGAGTGTCGCTCGCCACGGGCCCGCGCATCGTCGAGCTCGCGTGTGGCGGGACGAACCACGACATGCCCGCGCAAGCCGTCGACGATCACGACATCGCCCGACGAGATGTGCGCCAGAGCATCCGTGACACCGACGACGGCGGGTATCTCGAGCGCTCGCGCCATGATGGCTGTGTGGCTCGTCCGCGTACCCACTTCGGTGACGATTCCCACGACGGGCTGGCTGATCATGCCCGCCGTATCCGCGGGACTCAGGTCATGCGCAATGACGACCGAGGGTTCATCGAAACGAACGTTTTGTTGTTCGGTCGTGGTCGTGTTGAACGCGCGCAAGATGCGATCGGCGATGAAGAGAACGTCGTGGCTGCGTTCGCGCAGGTAGTGATCGTCGACCGCGGCCAGACGCTTGGCGATGAGCGTCGCCGCCTCCGCCACGGCCCATTCCGCACATCGTTTCTCATGACGAACCTGTCGCTGAACGGACTCGGCGAGCACCGGGTCATCGGTCATGAGCATGTAGGCTTCGAGGATGGATGCTTCGGCGCTCTTCTCGGTGAGGCGTTGGGCCATCTCGCGCAGTTCGTGCTTGGCACGACCGACAGCGTCTTCGAAACGACGAATCTCGGAATCGAAATCTGCGGCGGTGATGGGATAACGAGGACACGCGACGCGGCTGTGACCAAGTACGACAGCTTTGCCAATGGCGACACCGGGCGAACCGGCGATGCCGTGCATGACGTGGGCTGGATACGAGGTCGAAGCGTCGTTCATTCGGGTTCTCCGAATCGATTCGCGATGAGTTCGCCGATAGCGGTGACCGCTTCGTCCGCACGTCCTCCGCGAGCTCGCACTTCGATCACGGTGCCCACGCCGCCGCACAACAGCAGCACGCCCATGACGCTTTTGGCGTTCGCCGCTTCTCCGTCGGGTCCGGCCACGGTGATTTCGCAAGGGTACTTGCCGGCAAGTTGCACGAGCTTCGTGGCTGCGCGTGCGTGCAAGCCGCGGGCGTTGATGATGGTGAATCGACGACTTGCACTGTCTTCACTCATGGTTTGCCCCCCTCGCGATTCGATGGCGTGCCTGTCGCCGATTGCGCGTCCGGCACGGGTGCGTGATCCGCTCGAGCCATGTCGCGATGAACAATCGAGATCGGTAGCTCGACTTGCTTGCGCAGATTGTCCGCTAAAACCTCGACGATCGCTACCGAGCGATGACGTCCCCCCGTACATCCGATGCCGATCGTCAGATAGCTCTTGCCTTCACGTTCGTACCGGGGCAGCGAAAACCGCAGCAATTGCACGTATTTTTCGACCAACTCCGCAGCGTCGCCGCTCCGAAAGACAAACTCCTGCACCTCGAGCGTCGTTCCGGGAAGATGGCGCAACGTGGGTACGAAGTGCGGGTTGTCCAAGAACCGCACATCGAAAACGAGATCGGCGTCCACGGGGATGCCGTACTTGAATCCGAACGACATCAGGCGCGTGACCATGCGCGGAGCTTCCGCGCGCCCGGGTCCAAGATGCGCGATGACCTGTTTTCGCAGCTCGTGAACGCTCAGGCGCGTCGTGTCGATGACGACCGTCGCGATGGCCCGAAGCGGAGCAAGTCGTTCCCGTTCGAGGTGCACTCCATCGAGCACGGCGAGGCCGCCGCTGACGCCACCGGTGCGTGATGCAACGGCGGACAGTGGATGCGGTCGACGTGTTTCGTTGAATCGACGCAACAGCGCTTCATCCGAAGCATCGAGGAAAAGGATCACGACATCTCGATGCTCGGCGATGCGTTCGAGCGCGGGGCCGGCGCCATCGAGAAACGCGAGTGCACGCATGTCGATGCCGAGCCCGATACGCCGTACGTCCCCCGATTCGCATGCTTCGACGGTCGACGTGACGACGGACGTCGGGAGGTTGTCGACGCAGAAGTAACCAAGATCTTCGAGCGCATGCAGCGCAGTCGATTTGCCCGCGCCCGATAATCCCGTCACGACGACGACTTGACTGCGTTCGGTCATGACGAACTCCGCGGGCTTTGGTCGGAAGGCGGTTCGGAAGGAGAAACGCTTTCGTTGGGGTTCGGAAACGACGTTCCACTCGGGCGTTCGCCTTCTGCACGACCGCCGAGCAGGGCTCCTTCGAGGTTTCCAAAAAACTCGCGCGCAGCATCATGACCCGCTCGTTTCAGAAGTTCGTTGCGCGCGGCGACTTCGATGATGGTGGACATGTCTCGGCCCGGACGAACCGGAATGACGAGCTCACGCACCTTCACACCCAAGATCACTCGATGACGGTCTTCGAGTCCGAGCCGGTCGTATTCGGTGTCCTTGGACCATTCGACGAGCTTGATGACGACGTCGATCCGTTTGCGTTCTCGGGTTGCGGTGACGCCGAAGAGGTCTTTGATGTTGAGAATTCCGAGGCCGCGAACTTCGAGGTGATGGCGCAAAAGTTCCGCGGGACCGCCGAAAACCATGCCCTGAGGCCGGTAGTCACATTCGACGACATCGTCGGCGACGAGACGATGTCCGCGCATGACGAGGTCGAGAGCGCATTCGCTTTTGCCGATGGCGCTCGCTCCGATGAGCAAGACGCCGACGCCGAACACATCGACGAGTACGCCGTGGATCCGCACTCGAGGTGCGAGGCGATCATCGAGCAAGGTATGCACGGCGGCGATTGTCTTACTGGAACGTTCGTGCGACTGGAGCAGAGGCGTTTCCGAGGCTTGCGCGGCCTCGACGAGCTCCGGTACGGGGGCGAAGGTGACGTCGTCTTTTTGCGCGCCGCTCGTCACGATGACGCAGCAGATCTCCATGGCGAAGAAGTCATGCAAGGCGCCGGCGCGGGCTTCGTAAGACAAACCTTGCAAGAAGGACAGTTCGGTTTGTCCGAAGATCTGGATTCGCGATGGAACGATGCCGTGGAAATGCCCCACAAGGGCGAGACCGGATTTTTGAATCCGAGCATGTCGAATGATCCGATCGAGACCGTTGGCCCCGGCAAGGACGGACAAACTCACGCCCAACTCGGGATCGGCCAAGAGCGAACGTACGGAGATGGACGGACGTGCGCGTACGGGCGAATCACTCGACTGCGTCGGTTCCGTCATGCACTGCTCCTCGACTCCTCGGCGCTGATCCGTTCGTAGGCGACGGAGCCCGTCGTGGCGGCGAGCAACCGCTTGCGAAAGTCGTCTTGACGCAAGAGTCGTGAAACACGAGCGAGGATCTTCAGGTGTTCACCGGCTTCACGTTTCGGCCCGATGACCGCGAACAGGATGCTCACCGGCGCGGAATCGATGGCGTTGAAGTCGATCGGGTCGGGACAAAGCAGCACGGCGCCGATGTGCATATCGAGCGTTGGAATGCCGCCGTGCGGAATGGCCACTCCGCCTCCGACGCCTGTGGACTGAAGTTTTTCCCGCTCAACCAGCACCCGCTCGATTTCGACGGCGGAAATTGCTGTGCCTGATGCGAGAAGCGTAGCGAGTCGCTTGAGAGCTTCGGCCTTGTTACGAACGACCCCCTCGGATGCATTCGAGACCGACACGCGCTCGGCGCGAAGAATTTCTAGGACTCCCATGGTTGAGCGCTGCAACCGCAGTGACTGGGCACATCGCGCGTGCGCATGTGTCGACCACCGTGGTGGTGTTTGGGGTTTGGAAAGTTAAACGCCTTTCGCCGAGCGCCTGACGGTTGCATCGGCGGCCATGAAAATACACGCAGCTGGTACGACAGCGGCGGAGCCGTACTACGGAAAGCGACGGGTGGCGAGATCGGAACGTGGAAGCAGGTAAGTGGCCTGGAGCGGTAATGGGTCGGAGGGTCGACTGGGTCCCGATTCAACCGAATGGGAGCGAATTTGGCGGGCAATCAGCGCGGACGCGAGAACTTAGTCTCGCCCTCGGCCTTCGCGCTCGACTTCGGCGGCGAACTCCGCAGCACTCGTGCCTCCGCGCTTTTTCGCCATGTTCGCGCCTTTGTTCGCTTGAATCTGCCGATCGAGTTTGTCGATGACGTTGTCGATCGATGCGTACATGTCCTGGCTTCGCTCTTTGGCGTGGAAGTGCTGACTGCCCGAAGAGATGTTCACGTCGGCGATGTGTTCGGTTCCCTCGACGGAGAGGGTGACTTGAGCCGACATCGCTTGACGAAGAAACTTCTGCAGCTTCGCGACTTTGTCATGCGCGTACTGCTTAACGGCGTCCGTACCGGCCATGTGGCGGAACGTGATTGCAATGTTCATCGAGGGCCGCCTTCCTTTGCTTGTGCCTCGAAAGCACGACGCTTTCGGGCGCGCTCTGTACCTTCGTTCATTCTACCATCGGAGAAACGGATCGCGCGATCGATGTTGTGCCGAGGTGGTCACGATCGATCGTCGGTCGGCAATACGCGACCAGCGCCCCGACAGACTCACGAGGTTCGAGGCCCCCTTCGACGCTCATCGCCCCAAGCGCCTCAGTCCCGTTTTCCCGTCACTTTTCCGCCTGCCCTCTCGAGCGCTCGACGAACGGCATACACGGGCTTGCCCACAGCCGCCGCGATTTCATCGACCGTCGGCGTTCGACCAAGAGCGACACGCAATTGACGCGCCTCTTCGAGCACCCGCCGCATCGTCTCGACGTCGGACTCATCGATGCCTTCACCAACCGAAAACCCCTCGGATTCCAGCCGCTCGACGAGATGGTCGACTTCGTCGTAACTCACGGCGCGCGTGCCGATGACCTCCGCGATGTCGTCGAGATCGATGCGCCGACTCTCACGATGACGCGCAACGAGTTGGTCGAAAAGTTCCGAGATGAGCGGTCGCACAAGCGTTCCTTTTGCACACGTGCACGCGCCTCGCACGGTCGGCGATCCGTGCCCCGTAACCATTGCAAAGTAGCTACCGTACTCCCCCACGAGTAGCCTCAATTTGCTCGCTTCCGAGCGCTTACCATCCCCTACGAGGAAGACACCGATGAACCCGCGTATGACCGGCCCTCGACGCTTTGCCTACTTCACCCGCTCGGTCCTGATGTTTGCCCTTGGCGTTCCCCTCGCACTCGCCTCCTTGCAAGGTTGCGCCACCGGAGGGGCCACGCCCGGCGGTCAAGGCGGCGAAGGTGGTGAAGCGAGCACCGGTGGTTCCGGACAAACAGGTGGTTCCGGACAAACAGGTGGAATGGGAGGAATGGGAGGAATGGGCGGCGGTTCCAGTTCTTCCACCTCGTCCACTTCATCGTCGTCCACCACATCGAGCACGTCGAGCACGTCGAGCACATCGAGTTCGTCTTCGAGCGGCACGGGTGGCGCGGGCGGAGGTTTCATGCCTCCGGTTGGATCGGCGGATTACCCGGCGGAGACCGAAAGCAACGACATCCCGGCCCTCGCCAACGTACTTGCTTCGAGCACAAAAGGTTTTACCGCGTCGCTTTATCCCATGGGCGACATCGACGTCTTCGAGATTGACGTCACGACGCCGGGCACGGAGTTATCGGTCGCCATTCACGACCTCATGGGCGGATGCCCATTGGGCGGTTCGTTTGCCGTACGCGCTCAAGGTCCCAACGGCCTGCTGGGCGCCGACAGCGGAGCCTGCCCGCAACTCGACTCGATCAACAATCCCGACATGGCCAACCTCGCCCTGGGCAAACACTACGTGCAGGTGGAGAGCGCCACGTTTGGAACTCAACCGGCGTACATCGTCGACATCGCTCTCAAGCCACCCGTGTGTGGCAACGGCGTCACGCAGGGCCTCGAGCAATGCGACGACGGGAACATGGCGGCAGGCGACGGATGCGCTCCCGACTGCAAGCTCGAAGGAAATTTCATCAACGAGATGGAGCCGAATCAGCCTTTGGCGAACGCCAATTCGGTGAACGGAGTCGACGGCATTTTTGCGGCGATTCAACCCACCGGCGATCAAGACTTCTTCAGCTTCGACGTCCCCGTGGCCGGCTCCTCGGTAACGCTCGAAGTCGGCGATGGCTTCATGGGCTGCCCGGCTGGATTCGACTCGGTGCTGTACCTCTATTCGCCGACAGGAACGCTCATCGTTTCGGACGACGAAAGCGGCGTCGACTCGTGTTCTCTCATCTCCCCGGCGACACACGCGGAAGCGGCGAACCTTCCGGCTGGAAAGTACACCGCGAAGGTCGAGGAGTACCAGAACGACGCACCGCAAGGTTCGTATGTCCTCAAAATAAAAATCGCGGCCCCCGGATGCGGCGATGGGCTTCTGCAAATCGGCGAAGAGTGCGACGACAGCAACACGACGCCGGGTGACGGCTGCTCGGCCACGTGCATGCTCGAAGGCAACTACTTGCTGGAAACCGAGCCGAACAACATGGCCAACGCGGCCAATACGATCAACGGCTACGACGGCGCACGCGGAGCGATTCAGCCGGTGGGCGATCAGGACTACTTCAGCTTCGACGTCACGGTGCCGAATTCGAGCGTACGGATCGAAACGACAAACGGTTACGGCGGATGCCCCACGGGCTTCGACTCCCTCATCACGCTCTACACGAGCAACAATCAGGTCATCGTGTCGGACGACGAAGACGGAGCCGACTCGTGCTCGCTGATCTCACCGCAGCTCGATGTCGAAGCGACAAACCTTGCCGTGGGCAAGTACCGCATCAAGGTCGAGGAGTACCTCAACGACGAAGCCCAAGCTTCGTATGTCCTCAAAGTAAAAGTCATGCCTCCGGGTTGTGGCGATTCTCTCCTCACGCCCGGTGAACAATGCGATGACGGAAACACGACCTCGGGTGATGGTTGCAGCGCGACGTGCATGGCCGAGGCTCCGTGGGAAATCGAAAGCAACAACGATCGGGCGACGGCGACACCGCTATGGCCGGCGACGACGATGTTTTACGGCGCGGTTTTTCCCGTCGGCGATGTGGACTATTTCTCGTTCACGCTTCCCGCGGGCAAGAAGCCGTTGCTCGAGACGCACAACATCGGTGCCAACAACATGATGTGCGACTTCGACACGCTCATCACGCTGTATGACTCGAACGGCACGATGATCGCGAGCGACGACGATCTCGGTACGAACAGCTGCTCACGGATCAACGCGACCGATTACCCCGCCGTCGCGAATCTGCCCGCCGGTACGTATTACGTGGTCGTCGGTGATTACTTGAACGACGAGAAGATCGCGTCGTATCAGCTCGACGTGATCTTCCAGTAGACCCGAGGAAACTTCGTTGGCGTTTGCAACTCCCGAAGGCGCGCAGTTCATCCGATTGCTTGGAGGTGGAAGCGTTTTTCAAGTGGGCCTCGTGCGCGTGCGCGACCGTGAGCTCGTGTGCAAGCGCTTGAGTCCCCACGCGTTCGAGACGCACGAAGGCCGCGCCGCCATGGTTCGGGAAGCCAAACTCCTGTCCCTGGTCGAACACCCCGCTTTGCCGCAGCTCGTACGCTTGGGAAGCGATGCCCACGGACCGTTTTTCCTGGAAACGTTCGTCGCCGGAACATCACTTCGCGACGTCGCCCGAGCGTGGCAAGAACGAGACAAACCCATTCCGCTCACGCTCATTCGACACATCGCCCTCACCGCGTTGGAAACGCTGACCGACCTCCATGCGCTCGCCGATCCCAAAGGACCGCTCGAGGTCGTGCATGGAGATCTGAGTCCCGATCATCTGCTGTTCGGACCTTTTGGCGACATCCGCTTTGTCGATCTCGGGGCGGCCAGATTCCGAGGACTCGATCCCGAAGTCGACACGGACGATCGCGGAACGGTTCCTTATGCCGCTCCGGAGATCGTTCGCGGCGACGCAAAGCCCGGACAAACTGCCGACGTTTACGCCTTGTGCGCGACGCTTTTGTGGTTCGCCACGGGAGAAGAGCTTTGCGAAGGAACGACCGACGCCGCTCGCCTCGTCGAAGTGGCGCAACGAGGCATTCGTCGCGACCTGGTCGACCGTCTGACTGCGTTCACGTTGATCGAACAAGCCTGGTTTCACGCCGCGCTCGATCCGGATCCAGCCCGGCGTCTCGTCAACATGCGACCGCTGATCGATTCGTTGCGAGCGTCGAGCGTTCGCGAAGACTTCTCCGCAGAAGGTCGGTAGCCGCGCATCACGAAGATCGACTTGGCGAGCAGACGACGCGGCGGACTGCTAGGCTCGCGCCAACCTCACTCTAGCCGCGTGGTTTACACGCGTTTTGGGAACGGCAAACCCATGGTGCCCAAGGCTTCGATCGACACGTTGGCCATTCACGCAGGACAAGAACCCGATCCGACGAGCGGTGCGGTGATGACGCCCATCGTCATGTCCAGCACCTTCGCGCAAGCAAGCCCGGGCGTGCACAAAGGTTTCGAGTATTCGCGCAGCGGCAATCCCACGCGCAACACACTCGAAGCGTGCCTTGCCGCGCTCGAAGGAGGCACGCGCGGGTTTTGTTTCGGCAGCGGTTTGGCCGCGACGGCGACGCTCCTGCACACGTTGCGCCCCGGTGATCACATCTTGTGCGGCGATGACGTCTACGGCGGCACGTTCCGCTTGATGGACAAGGTCATGGGCCCGATGGGTTTGTCCTCGAGCTTTGTCGACATGCGCGACCCAGCTTCGGTGCGAGCGGCCGTTCGTCCATCGACGAAGCTTTTGTGGATCGAGACGCCGACAAACCCCATGCTCAAGGTCTTCGACATCGCCGCGTTGGCTCAGGTCGCGCGTGACGCGGGGCTGGTCTTCGTCGTCGACAACACGTTCGCGACGCCGGTTCTCCAAAGCCCGCTCGAGCTCGGAGCTCATGTCGTCGTTCATTCGATGACGAAGTATTTGAACGGCCACTCGGACATCGTTGGAGGTGCAATCATCACGTCGGACGAACGCATCATCGAGCGCGTGGGCTTTTTGCAGAACGCGATTGGAGCCGTTCCAAGCCCCTTCGATTGCTTCCTCGTTTTGCGCGGTTTGAAGACGTTGCCGGTGCGCGTGCGTCATCAGAGCGCAGCGGCGATGACCTTGGCGCAACGACTCGAAAACCATCCGCGGGTCGCGCGAGTGCATTACCCGGGCCTCGCATCGCATCCCGATCACGCCGTGGCGGCGCGTCAAATGCGGGCATTCGGCGGCATGATTTCGGTGGAGATCAAAGGCGGCTTGGACGTGTCGCGCAAGATGCTCGAACGTTTGCGCATCTTTGCTTGTGCCGAGAGCTTGGGCGGCGTCGAGTCACTCGCCGAGCATCCGGCGATCATGACGCATGCGTCGGTTCCCGAAGAAGCGCGACGCGCCCTCGGCATCTCGGATGGCCTCGTGCGCTTGTCCGTGGGTCTCGAAGGCCTCGAAGATCTTTGGAGCGACCTCGAGCAAGCTCTTGCAGACTGAACGTCAACCTTCGACTCTTCATCGGTAAAACTCTCGTCACCTACGGAGCCACTTATGCGCCTCGCATTCTTCTCCAGTTCGATCTTCGTGCTCGCGACCTTCGCGCTCGGTTGTGAAGAACCCGTTCCGCCGACGCCTCAAGGAGCGTTTGTCGTGAACTTCCAAGACACGGGTGCGGCTTGTCCGCACAAGAGTCACCAAAGCATCATGGGAGCGGTCACCGCGACCGATCGAGTGACGCTTTTGGTCGATGGCATCAATGGCGCCGACGTCTCGTGCACGGTCAAAGGCGGCGACCTTGGACCGTTCAGCGTCCAAGCAAATATCGTCTTCGAAGGCACGGAACTTCTCACGCTCGACATCGAGAAGATCGACTCCAAAGCGTCGGCCGCGATGCCGGCGCAAGGCAACGTCGGGTTTTCCTCGTCCGTCACGGGTGGAGACTTTTTCGGCTCGAACCAACCTTGCGAGTTTTTCCTCTCGCCGCCGGGACCATCCGGCACCGGTCAAGGCGTCAAAGCCGGCTCCGCATGGCTTACATTCAGCTGTCCGAGCATGGTCGAATCGAACAACACGTGCGCGCTCGCGGAGAGCTACGTGGTGGTCGAAAACTGCTTGCAGTGAACTGGGGTTGTCTTGGTCGTGGTCGCCGAAGTCGATGGTCGGCCACGACCAACTGCGTATCCAAGACGAACGTTTGTCTTGGTATGCCAAGAGCCTCGGGACGAGCCGCCCCGCCTCTTGGCGTCCGATCGGCATCGCTGCAAACCGGACGCAAGTTGCGGTGAATCAGGGAAAGTCAGGATGACTTGCCGTCGTCTTCGTTCCGAGCGGCGGCGAGCAGGATATGGGCGGCAGGCATTTGCTGCGTCGCTTCGTCGTAGGATTCGACGTCGTCATCAAAGCGCACCGCGAGGACGGTGATGTTGTCATCGCCGCCGTTGTCGTTGGCGCGAGCGATCAAGCGTCGACACATTTCGCCGATGTCCCGAGACGTGACGACGACGTCGCGAATCTCGTCGTCCGTGATCATCCCGGACAAACCATCCGAACAGAGCAGGTAAACATCGCCGAGGCGCGGTTCGTCGCTCATCAGATCGACGTCCACGTTGTCGCGCATGCCCAAGGCGCGCGTGATGACGTTCCGAGGCAATTCGGCCCGCTGTTCCTCGGTCATTTCGGGCATCGCTCGCAAGTAGTCGTTGATGAGCGAGTGATCGCTGGTGAGTTGTTGGATCACGCCGCTGCGCACGCGGTACGCGCGACTGTCACCGACATGTCCCACGTAAAACCGGTTGCGTCGTCGGGAGAAGACCGCACCCACGACGGTGGTCCCCATGCCCGCACACTCCCGCGAGCGCATGCTGCGCTCGTAGATCCTTCGATTCGCGATGTGGATGCCGCTCAGGAGACGATTTTCGTCTTCCGTCAAGTTGGCATCGAAAGCGATGGGCCAGGTGGCATCGTCATTGGCGGTCGACCGGAAAAACTCACTGATCGAATCGGTCGCAATCCGACTCGCCACGTCACCAGCGCGATGGCCTCCCATTCCATCGGCAACGATGTACAGCCCGTACTCGCTGAGTACGACGTAGCTGTCTTCGTTGTGATCGCGCTGGAGACCGACGTCGGTCATTCCAAATGCAATTGCGCGCATAAACCTCGGCGTCCCAGGTCCGGGTCGAAATGGGCGAAGACTACGGTTTCATGCAGCGTTTGGGCTGTCAAGCCGTCTTGCAGCATGGAGGCGAGTTCAACGAAGTCATTGGATTTTCTCATGGGCTTCGTTGGTCGATGCAGGGGGCTGCCGCGTTGGATCCAAGGTGAAAGGTGGCGAGTAACGTCCGCGTCAAACCTCGAGAATGTCTTTCTCTTTTGCCGCGATGACGTGATCGGTCTGGGTGATCCCCTCCGCCACGACCTCTTCGACTTTCTTCTTCGCGCGATCCGCATCGTCTTCGCTGACGTCGCCGTCTTTTTCGAGCGCGTCGCACATTTCGTTGGCGTCGCGGCGGTGCTTGCGAATCGCAACTTTCGCTTCTTCCCCGAACTTCTTGGTCTGCTTGACCATCTCTTTGCGGCGTTCTTCCGTGAGCGCCGGGATCGGAATACGAATGAGCTCTCCGTCGACTTGCGGATTGAGGCCCAAGTCGCTCTCGCGAATGGCCTTGTCGATGGCCTTGGTTTGTCCTTTTTCCCAAGGCTTGATCGTGATCAGCCGCGGTTCGGGGATACCGACGGTCGCCATCTGATGAATCGGTGTCGGCACGCCGTAGTAGTCGACACGAACAGCATCCAACATTGCCGCATTCGCTCGTCCCGTACGTACACGCGACAGGTCGCGACGCAATGCTTCAATGGATTTCTCGATGCCCGCGCGAAGCTCTTTGATGACGTCTTCCAACATGCCGATTTCTCCTCGTGCCGTGCGGCGGCGGCGAGCTTAGCACGCCACCCACAGTGCACGCGTAACCGCGATGCCCCCACATACGCAAGATGCAAACGACGCAATGCCCTGAAAATCGCGCGCATTGCGCGAACCGACCCGGGCAAACTACAGTCGAAGCTTCCGTACGGGGCGAACGAGGCGACCAGCCGGCCAAACCCTGAACATTCGGGACTTCGGATCGCCTGCAACGCGCTATGCCCCAAACGAACGTCGCCATGATGCGCAAACGACTCGACCCATCCGCATTCCCCTCTTCGAGCGTTCCGTTCGACGCCGCCCCGCTGCCCCGCTCTTTCTACGCTCGCGAAGTTCTCGACATCGCCCCCGAGCTCGTCGGCACGATCCTCGTGCACCGTTCGTCCGAAGGAACCACCGCCGGCCGAATCGTTGAATGCGAAGCCTACCGCGGCCCGGAAGACTTGGCCGCGCACAGCGCCGGAGGCCGACGTACTCGACGAACCGAAGCCATGTTCGGTCCGCCTGGACAAACTTACATGTTTCTCCTGTACGGCGTGAATTGGGCCTTCAACGTCGTCGTCGCCGCGGAAGGACAACCCCACGCGATCCTCGTACGCGCCATCGAACCCGTGCACGGCCTCGACCTCATGAGCCGGCGACGCGGCGTCGAAGCCCATCACCGAACCTTGACGAACGGCCCGGGCAAACTCACGAGCGCCATGGGCCTCGATGCTTCGCACTACGGCGAAGACCTCTGCGGATCGCGATTGTTCATCGCCGCCGGTACGTCGAAATCGATCGGTGTGTCGCCACGAATCAACGTCGATTACGCGGGCGAACACGCCCTGTTGCCCTGGCGCTTCTACGAGCGCGGCAACCCTTACGTATCGGTTGTCCCGAAAAGTTGACCAAGGCACGCGCTCTGCGCGATGCTTGCCGAGATTTTGACTCGTGCGGACATCGCCTCGGGCCATGTCCACAACGACGGTGGGACGGAGATTCGCATGGCATTTTGGAGCGCTGCCGACGTGGAGATCGCTTCGCGCATCATCACCTCGAAGATGCGAAATGAGCGGCGTTTGCGCGGAAAACTCACCCTGCACTTTGCGGATCCGCAAACCCAAAGCGATGCCGATCATGCTGCCGATCGCTGCGCATCGATCGCTGAAGACATCATCGGCGAAGCCCACGACCACGAACAAATCCTCGCCGCGGAAGCCGAGTTCGTCTCGGCCATACGACGCCGACTGCCGATCGACATTCCCCCGATTCGCTCGATCGATCTCGCCGGACTTCATGTCGTCGGCGATCCGATCGCGTCGTCGCAAATGCGTCGATCGACGTCGACGTTCCGCGCGGTCACGGTTCCCGCGACGCATCAAGCGTCATCACCTTACGCGCCCACGCAAGCTCCTCCCGCTCCCGCACCTGCTCCGACAAACCGAGCTCCGGGATCGTCATCGTCGCTGCGCGCCGTGAGTGCTCCACCGATGTCCGCACTGCCCGCCACGCAACCGAGCCCTCCGTCGCGCGCAGCTGTTTCATCCAAACGCCCGACCATGAGTCGCATTCGCGCGATCTCGCCGGCGATGGTGTTGCCTCCGGGTTCACCACCTCAAGCGATCGGTCGAGTGCTCGCGCCGTTCCTCAGTGATTGCGCGGCACGCATCCTCATCGGTTTTTTGCGAGCGTACGATCTGCTCGTCTTGCGCGGTTTGGTGCTGGAAGAAGGCTCTGCGGAGATGCTCGCGGCCGTCGTTCCCGTTTCGGATGCTCCGCACGGCGGCTACGAAGCAAGTCGTACGGCCGAGCTGACGCGTTGGCAGAATTCGTTTGGCCAGGCAACCTTCCAGCGCTTGCGCCGTGAATGCCAGGTCGCCGCGGTATTTTTCGCGCACACCTCGCTCCTTCACAAAGACATCCCGCAGAACATCGCCTTCGAGATTCTCCAAGAATCCACGACCGCCGCGTTTGCCGGAGAGACAAACGTTTTGCTGGGCATGAGTCGGTGGCTCAAGCTGCAAGAAAGTGACGTTCTTCCCGCGCTGTGTGCACATCTGACGGATCTCGTCGGGCACGGAAATGCCAAAGAACTCACCACCGCGCTGCAACTGCTCGTCGCGTCCGTCAATGAAGATCTTGTCGTGGCCGGCACTCTTGCCAAAGATGCCGTTGGGATGTAGCTCACCGGAAAAACCGCGTTCCCATCACGAGCCACTCGCAAGACACGACTCTGTCACCAATCTGTGACCATTCACATCTTAGTGTGCACGCGTTCGATGAGGGGCAATCTCCATCGAATCGTCCCGCTCGCGCGTCCACACGCACGGTTGCCCAGATCGGCACCGAGAGGTTTTTCCCATGCAAGCGCTCTTCGATCCGTCGCTCAGTTTCGCGGTACAAGCGCTACTCATTCTTTCTCTGCTCATCGCGCTCGGTTTCGAGTTCGTCAACGGGTTTCACGACACGGCCAACGCGGTGGCAACAGTCATCTACACGAACACACTCAAGCCCCACATCGCTGTCGTTCTCAGCGGTTTGTGCAACTTTGCCGGCGTGTTCATGGGCGGCATCGCCGTCGCCATGGGCATCATGCAATTGCTGCCCGTGGAACTGTTGGTGTCCAAAGGAGTCGGAGCGGGCCTGGCCATGGTGCTCGCCTTGCTCTGCTCCGCCATATCTTGGAATCTCGGCACCTGGTATTTCGGGCTTCCGGCATCGAGCTCGCACACGCTCATCGGCGCGATCATCGGTGTCGGCGTCGCCAATTCACTCACGCCCGGACACAAATTCGGAGACGGAGTGAGTTGGGGCAAAGCAACGGATATTGGTTTGTCGCTCCTCGTGTCCCCGCTCTTCGGTTTTACGATGGCCGCGCTCATCGTATTGGCGGTCAAGCGATACACGACAAACATCGACATGTTGAAGCCGCCGCCGAAGGACAAACCACCGCCTCCAGGCACGCGTGGTCTTTTGGTGGCGACGTGCGCCGGAGTGAGTTTTGCCCACGGCTCCAATGACGGTCAAAAAGGCGTGGGCCTCGTGATGCTGATCCTCATCGGCCTCGTTCCCGCCGGGTTTGCCCTGGATATGACCGCCGGTCCCGATCAACTCGCCCGGACCCTCAAAGCCGCCGATAACATCACGGCCATCGTACGCGAGCATCACGACCAAGCGTCGACCAAAGATGCCGACAAGGCCATTGGACAATTACAAGAAATCCACAAGTTGCTGGAGAATCGAGCCAACGCCACGGAGATCCCGCGCGAAGATCGATTCAAGCTCCGGCAAGATCTGCTGCTCGCCGACAAGACGATCAACAACATGGTCAAAGACGGGCATTTGGGTCTCAATGAAGCCGAAAAGAAAACCCTCGCGACGGAGCGTAAAGCTTTGCGAGGAATCACCGATTACGCTCCGACGTGGGTTTTGGTCGCGATTGCCTTGGCGCTCGGGATTGGCACGATGGTCGGTTGGAAACGCATTGTGACCACGGTCGGCGAAAAGATCGGCAAGAGCCATTTGACGTATGCCCAAGGCGCCGCCGCCGAAATCGTCGCCGCCAGTACGATCGGCGTTTCCGCGTGGCTCGGTTTGCCCGTGAGCACCACACACGTGTTGTCGTCGGGTATTGCCGGAACGATGGTCGCGCAACGTTCCGGTTTGCAACCGCAGACCGTCCGCAACATCGGTTTGGCGTGGCTCTTGACGCTGCCGGCGTCGATGATTCTCTCCGGCGTGTTTTTCCTGATCTTCCGCGCGTTGCTCGTGTAAAACCGGGCGGGACTGCTATATCCCGCCGTTTACGCCGACCACTTTCCCATTCAAGTACGAATTGTTCAGCGCCAACCACGTAATGGTCTTGGCCACCTCGGCCGCATGACCCAAGCGACGTAACGCGCTCATCGCCGTGTAATCCTCGACGAGCTTTTTGTCCAAGTTCGCGCCGATGCCGCTGTCGAGGAGCCCGAGCGCGACGACGTTCACGCGCACATTGCGCGGGCCCAAGTCTTTCGCCGCCGACATCGCCAATGCCGAGACAAGGCCCTGGGACGCCGCGAATACCGATGGAATCGGCAGCGATTGCGTCCGGTCGAGCGCCGACACGAACACGATATCGCCTCCGCCGGACTTCGCCATTCGCCCGCCGAATTCCCGACAAACCTGAAACGCCGAACGCGCATTCACGCTCATCGTCGCGTCCCAATCTTCATCGGTCGCCACATCGATCCGCGCTTGCCGAACGACCGTCGCGCAATGGATGACGACATCCGGTAATGTTTTGTCCGCTTCGAGCTGCGCGGCCCATTTCGGCAATGCTCCGGCATCGCGCAAATCGAGCTGCATGAAGCGAGCCCCATACGCGACGGACAACTCCTTCGCCCGAGCTTCCGAATTGCAATACGTAAACGAAATCTCGGACGACGAAAGTTCGCCTATGACCGCACGACCTACCGCACCCGTTCCTCCAAGAACGAGCACGCGACGTTTTTCCTGATTCATCCAAGCCCCTCGATATAGGCAAGTTCTTCGGCGACCGCTTTTATGAACGCGTCGATTTTCTCTTCGGGTATGTCGAAGCGTGGTTGAAGCCTGAAAATGCTCCAATCGTGTCCACAGGTAAAACAGAAAAACCCTCGCTTGTAGAGCCTGTGGCACATCAGCGGCGAGATGATCGACTTTTGTTCGAGGTCCTGAAACCCAAAATGCTCGAAGGAGAGCCACGGATGGTCGGGCTGATTCAGCGCCACGCCCTGCATGAACCCCGCGCCTCGCGCTTCCCGGAACAAGGGCGATCCCGACAATGCATCGGTCAATCCTTGTTTGAGTTTGTCACCCAATCGTTTGACCCGGGCAATACGCTCATCGGTCAGCAAATCCAATGCAGCCATGCCGGCCACACACGACAACGCATTGAAGCCCATCGTCGTGTTATGACTTTCGCCCGAGGCAAAGTGATTGCCGTACGCGCGTAAGAAAAGATCCCGCGTCGTGAGCATCGCGGAGATCGGCATCAATCCTCCGCCCAGGTGTTTGGCCATCAGAACGACGTCCGGACGACGCGGCCAGAGCGCCGTCGCCAAAAAACCTCGACCCGTACGGCCCAAGGCTGTTTGCACTTCATCCGCAATCAAGAGCGTCCCGTGTTTGGCCGTGAGGTCGCATAATGCTTCGACAAACGGCTGGGGCAATTCGCGCACGCCGCCTTCGCCTTGAATCGGTTCGACGACGATGGCCGCGACATCGCCGGGTTCCAGCGCTTTGGCCAAAGCATCCACATCGCCGAAAGGAACGCTTTCCGTACCTTCCACGAAAGGAGCGAACGGATCGTGCAAATACCCTTTCGCCATCAAGGACACACTGCCGAACGTGCATCCATGGTATGCACCTTCCAAACCCAAGATGCGGGGGCGCCTGGTCAATGCCCGCGCCAATTTCAACCCGGCTTCGACGGCGTCGCTTCCCGTGCATCCGAAAAACGCATTGTCGTAATGGCCCGTGCGTTCGCAGAGCCGGCGAGCAAATCGGCCGGCGAAGGGATTCACGCGTGACGGATACCAAGACGCGGCATCCGAATCCAAATATTGTCGAATCGCGTCGGCGATGTAAGGATTTCGGTGTCCAAAGGCTTGCGTCCCGTGAAAATCCTCCATTTCGTGCCCGTTGCGGTCGTACAACAGGCCGTCTCGAGTCCGCACGATTTCAATGGGTTCACCCGCCAATTTCGCGCGTTGAGCGACGAGCGGATTGACGAAAGCGCGGTATTCATCGAAACCGCGACGAAAAATATCGTCGTACGAGTCCATTTCAGAGCCCTCCGTCGAGCACCACTTTGGCGCCGCTCATGAACGAGCTGGAATCCGAAATTAGAAATGCGGCCATTTCGGCGACCTCTTCAGGCCGGGCCAATCGGCCGGCGGGACATTGCTGCATGTATTCGCGCAGGCGATGTTGGGGCAAACCTTGGGCCATACCGACATCCGCAAGCCCCGGAGCCAACAAGTTCACGCGCACCGAATATCGTCCGACTTCGCGCGCCAAGGCTTCCGTGAGCCCACGCAAAGCCGATTTCGACGCCGCATAATGAATCGGCGCTTCGATGATGCGCTCCGAAGCGAAATTGCCGATGTTGAGAATGCATCCTTTTCGCGCGCGAATCATGTGACGCAAGACGGCACGACTATAAAGGTAAACGCCTTTCACGTTGACGTTCATTACCTGATCCCAATCGGCTTCTTCCAGCAACGATATGGGCAAAACCTGCGTGATGGCGGCGTTGTTGACCAAAGCATCGATACCGCCCCACGTCTTCACGACGGAATCGACGGTGCTTCGAACATGCGCCGAATCCGCGACGGATCCTTTGAACACCAACGGTTCGGTCCCGGCATTCCGAAGAAGCTTGGTCGCATCTTCCGCACCGGCATCGTCATTTTTATAGGTAATCGCGACGCGGGCCCCATGCCGCGCCAAACCGAGCGCCATTGCCAGGCCCAGTCCACGCGTGCCGCCCGTGACGATACACCGTTTTTCCTCGAGCAATCGACTCATCGTGCAACCCCGTTGGCAAAAAGAGGCAATGAGCGTCGCCCCTTTCGTTCACCCCATTCTTTGGGTTTGACCATGAACTTCGCCTCTTTTTCCCGGTACAAGATGTTGTAATTGCAAACCGGCACCGTCGAACCGTCGGCATAACAGTTCGAATCGCAACACTGGTAAATACGCTCGACATCAAACGTTTCTTCGTCCATGTGCGAATGAATGTACACCGCCTTCGCCGATCGTTCACTGATCCGCAAAGCTTCCGCGGGTGAAAGACGTTTGTCCGTCGGGAACATTTTGCGGACCAATTTATTGAGCATACCCAAGATGCGTTCATCGTCCGGTTCGCCGCGGGACCAGACCATATCCATGGCATCCTGCAAGGCTCGTTCGAGCTGCGTATTCGGTTCGAGGTACAGGTGGTCCTGTAAAACTCGATACATGGTGTCCCGATCCATGAAACGCAAAAATGGAACGGCCGGACCACCGTCGTCGTCCATGAGCAGGTACGCAATTTGATAACACAGCGGATGAGCGCTCGGAGAGGGCACGAAATCACTGACGCGCAACTGTCCGTTCGTGGTTTCTTCGATTCGTTGCAACACCTCGCGCATCGAAATGCGACCCGAACGATCGAAGGCCACGCCGCCTTGCCCGGTATACGTAATGGTATGGACTTCCAAATGCCGGACGCAGGACAATTCGAGGCCCATTTTGATGATGGCGCCGATTTCGTGATCGTTGTACCCGCGCGTCATGACCGGAATCAACGTCGTGTCGACTTGGTGTTTGTCGAGAAGCTCCAATACCTTGCGCTTCAAATCCACGAGCATTGCGCCCTGCATGGCTTTGTCGGTGTGTTTGTCGAAGGTATCGAATGAAAGAGCAATACGGGCCCCGACGTCGGCCAGTCGCCGCACGAGGCTTTCGTCGCGCGCCAAACGCACGCCATTGGAACACACGCTGACCCGATGGATGCCTCGCGCATGCGCCATTTCAACGAGCTCGAACAGCTGCGGGTGCAAGAGCGGCTCGCCGCCGGTCAAATTGACGATATCGAGGTCGCCGCCGTGATCGTTCACCAAATGGTCGAGCACCCGGGAAAACTCGTCCGGGCTCATGTGATAAGCGTCTTCGTTTTTATTGTGCACGTAGCAAATCGGGCAATCGAGATCGCAGGCGCTGGTGATGGTGACGACGGGCAAACGCACCTTTTGCGTATGACTTTCACAAGGTCCGCAATCGAAAGGACAACCGTGTTCGATTTCGCGTCGCACGCGGGCGGGGCGGGCATCCACGGGCACGATCGCGCGCGTCGTTTGATACCAATCGGCGTCCGTCGACAGTCGAGCTTCTTGGGCACCGTGCTCCGGACAAAGTTTGCGCATCCAAACCTCGCCTTCGTTGGTCGCGACCACCCGCGCGGGCAGCGCCGCTTTGCATACCTTGCACAAGCTCGTCGTTTCGTGAAGAAGCCGTTCGTTCGTCAACATCGAAGTGAGTCTAGACCACTTTGACGCATTCCCTCAATCAACCATTTTCCGTTACGCTGGCGCCTCGATGTCCACACTCGACACGCGCGAAATCATCCATGCCGAAGCGATCGGAAAGCGCTTTGGCGACATCATCGCGCTCGAAGATGTCTCGTTCACGATCGAAGGTCCGGGCATCGTTGGCGTATTGGGTCCGAACGGAGCAGGAAAGACGACGCTGCTCGACATTTTGGAAGGTTTGTCCGCTCCAACGTTCGGCGCCTATCGCCTCTTTGGCCGTCCGGCGACGCCATATCCGCGCCGGCGCA
This sequence comes from uncultured Polyangium sp., assembly GCA_964435055.1. Taxonomy (GTDB): domain Bacteria; phylum Myxococcota_A; class Polyangia; order Polyangiales; family Polyangiaceae; genus Polyangium. The sequence continues at coordinate 22,070 of CAYSYX010000066.1, forward strand.
TCGGCGTGGTCATGCAAAAAGAAGCGCACCTCGAGCGCATCACGGTCCGCGAATATGCCGAGCTTTTTTCGGTGATTTTCGGCGTGAAGAACGGAGCGGAGAAAATTCTCGAAGGAGCGCGTCTCGTTCATCGCGCCGGTACGGCGGTCACGCGTTTGTCCGGAGGCGAAGCGGCGCGTTTGCACATCAACGCCGCCGTGGTTCACGATCCGGATCTGGTATTTCTCGACGAACCCACGGCTCATCTCGACCCGGAGAACAAGCGTCTCATCGGGGAGCTCTTGAGCGACCTGGCGCGGAAGCGAACGCTGTTCTTGACGACGCACGATTTGTACGAAGCCGAAGTACTTTGTGACAAGCTGCTATTCCTCGTGGGTGGAAAACTGCGCGCCGGCGGGACGAAGGACGAGCTCGTGGCGCAAGTTCCGAAAGACAAACGGCATGGACTTGGCGTGGAAGACGCGTTCTTTCACTTCTGCGCCATCCGCATCGCGCGCGGTGGTAGCGTGCGTGAAAGCGCCGAATGAACGCGTTTCTTGTTCTTTTTCGCATCCGACTTCTCGACGTGCTGCGCAGTCGCAGCTCGACGGGGTTTGTCCTGCTCTTCCCGGTCGCGCTGCTCATCGTGATGGGCCTCGTGTTCATGAACGGCCATCCATTTGAACGGCGTTACGTCGCGGTTGTCGAGACAACCACCACGAACCCGGCGCTCGAAGCGTGCACCAAGAAGCTCGAAACGTTTGACGAGGTACGAGTCAGTCGGGAACGGACGGAGTCCGAAGCGATGGGCAAACTGCGTTCGCGTATGGCGAGCGCCATTTTGACGAGCGGACCGAACGGCAGCGACGTCACGTTGCGCATCGGGGAACGGGACCGGATATTCGGCAACGGACTTGCGGCGGTTTTACCGGTCCCGGCGCGGATCGATGTGGTCCGGGCGCCGCGATTTGCGTATGTTCATTATCTTTTTCCGGGCATTTTGGCATTTTCAGTTTTGACCTCGGGACTTTTCGGGATGGGTTATCCGATGGTCCTGTTCCGCCAAAGCTTATTCTTGAAAAAGCTCGCCACGACACCTTTGCCCAAACACACGTTCATCGCCGCCAATGTATTGACGCGGGCGGTTCTGGTTTTGGCGCAGGTGCTCCTTCTTTTGTTGATCGCGCATATCGGATTCGATATGCCGTTGACCATTGCTTCGTTCGGATGGGCCTTGTGCATTTCGTTTTTGGGCGTGATGGTGTTTTTGGGCGTGGGATTCGTCATTGCTTCGAAAATCAAAAACCCCGAGTTTTTGGTGGACTTCATCAGCGCCATCAATTTTCCCGTGGTTTTTCTTTCCGAGATCTTTTTCCCGCTCGATGGATTGCCCAAACCATTGGCGACCTTGGGCGCATTTCTTCCGTCGACGGAGATGGTGCGATTGTATCGCGCCGTCATGCTTTATGGCGTCGAGGATATTTCGCAACTTGCAGGGGGAATCGCCCTCCTTTTCGGATGGGCCGTCGTCATGTTCGCAATGAGCTTGTATATGTTCAAATGGCACGAATGAACAGCGGAGGAGCCCTTGTTCGACGAAACAGCCGCCACAACAAATCGCTTACTGGAACTCGAGGAACACGTCGCCCGGCTGGAAAAACGTATTGCGGAATTGAAAATTTCCGAGGAACGTTTTCGCACGTTATTTGAATTCTCCAATGATGCGCACCTCATCCTGGATATTTCCGGCAGCGGGATCATTGATTGCAACGCCGCAGCCATTCGGATGTTGCGATGTTCCGACAAAAACCAATTGCTGGCCATTCACCCCGCCGTCTTGTCGCCCGAATTTCAGCCCGATGGTCGACGATCGCTCGAGAAAAGCTGCGAAATGGATGCCACCGCTCGAACCGAAGGATTTCACCGATTCGAATGGATTCATCGGCGTATGGACGGGGAAGATTTTCCCGTCGAAGTCACGTTGACGCCCGTCTCGTTGCACAGTGGGCCGGCGTTGTTGGTGGTTTGGCATGAACTCACGGAAATCAAGAATTCCGAAGCCGAGCTGCGCAATAAAATCGCCATCATCGAAGCTCAAGCGCGACAAATTCAGCTCCTGTCCACGCCCATTCTCGAAGTGTGGGACAAAGTTTTGCTCGTACCCCTGCTCGGTGTACTCGACGCCGACCGCGCCGATCAGCTCTCCAATTCGCTTTTACAACACATCGTGTCCCGCGGGGCGACGTATATCGTCGTCGACTCGACGGGCATTGCGTCGGTCGATGCCGATGTCGCTCAAAGACTCATCGGAATCCTCAATGCCGTCGGACTGCTCGGGGCCAAAGGGATCATTGTCGGTATTCGTCGCGATGTCGCGGCATCCCTCGTCGAAGGCGGCGTGGACCTGAGCCGACTCACGACATTTCCCAATGTGCGGGCCGCTTTGGCATCCATCATGCGTTCGCAACGATAAGCGTTTGTCTTTCTGCAAATCACAAGAAGATTGACCAGGCACGCGAAGACGCGTACTCCTCGAAGGATGGTCGCCTCCGGTCGCCGGAAGCTGTTTGCCCTGATGAGCCCCCTCGTGACGCTCATCGTTCCGCGACAAACACTCGCGAACGCATTCGACGTCGTGGGTGTCGGCCCCGAGAGCATCGCCGAAGTCAGCACGAAAGTCGCCTCCGCCGAGGACGGCAGCGCCGCATTTCTCAATCCCGGCGGCCTCGCGTTCGGCTCGAACTCGTCGCTCGTTATCGCGCCGACCTTCGCCGTGTCCACGCTCGAGGCCCAAGACAAACCCATTACGAACCATGATTCCTTGGGCATTACGCTGACAGCCGCGGCGACCGTCCCCTTCGAAGGTCCCCTCGCCCAACGTCTGCACATTGGTTTTTCCGGGTACTTTTTGCCTTCAGCCGCATTACGCCTGGTTGCTCGTGCCCCGGACGAACCTTTTTACCCTTATTATGACAACCGCACCCAGCGCCTCGTAGCCATTCCCGCCTTGGGTATTCGTATTTCCAAATGGCTCGGCGTAGGGCTCGGCGCCAATGTGCTCGCTGGAGTCCAAGGCCCCGCCAAACTGGAAAAAGGAGCCTCGGGATCCCCCGAACCCCGTATCGATATCGCTGCAAATACCGTATTGTCCGCCATTTTCGGCGTGCGTATCGACCCTTCCGAGCAGGTCCATTTCGGCCTCGTCGTTCGCCAATCGTTCGGCATTCCGTTGAACATCGAAACGACCGCCGACGTCGGCGGTATCCCGCTCGCGACGACGCTGCTGGCGCGCCAAATGATGTTCGACCCGTTGACGATCGTTTTGGCGTCGCGAATACGCCATGGAAAATTCGCAATCGAAAGCAATATCTCGTATGCGCGCTGGTCGAATTGGGAAGGTCCGTACATGTCCGTGCAATCGACGTTGCCCGGAGTGAACCTCGTTTCGCGACTTCCGAGCGGACTTTTTCGCGATACCATGTCGTTTCGCTTGGGCTCGAATTACACGCTCGATACCGGCGTGAATAAGAAATTCATTCTACGCGGCGGCGTCGCCTTCGAGCCTTCGATGATGTCCGGTGTTTTGCAGGGGCGCACGAACCTCGTCGATGGGCACAAATTCACCGTCGGAGCGGGGGCCACGTTTGTCCTGCAAAATTGGATCGGAAAAGCATTGCTGGTGGGAATAGGTGGCAACAGCCAATTCGTCTCCGCATTCAACCAAGAAAAACGCGTTTGCGCAGCGGTGCCTTGCGCTGAAAACACCGTCGTCGGACCCGACGCGGACAATCCAAGCGCCGGCATTACCAACCCGGGATATCCACGACTCCAAGCGTCCGGCGCATGGATCGGTTTGTCCCTGGGCGTAGGAGTCGAATTTTGAAGCGCTCGGTTGTCGCCTTATGGGTCGGCGTGGGTTTGTTTGGCAAGCCATTCGCGGCGCAAGCCGATACGTCGACGCATTTCGGCCATGGCGCGCGAACCGTGGCGCTCGCACGGGCGGACGTCGCGGGCGCGGACGCAACCGCCGCAACCCTCCAAAACCCCGCATTCGCTGCCGAGCCTGGGTCGCGATTTCGTATCGGGTACATGCACGGTTTTTTCAATTTACGTATCGACGAACAAGCTGCCCCGGTGCGTGATGTCGGCGGAATCGATGCGGCCATTCAATTGGGATTTCGAGCGCCGCACAAAATATCGTTCGGCCTCGCCCTGAGCGCTCACCTTCCCGACGACTCGATTGCTCGAATAGGTTTTCGTCCCGGGACCGAACCGCAGTTTTTCCGATATGAATCGGTCTTGCAACGAGCCGCTTTCGATATTGTCGCGGCGGGAAAAAAAGGCCCGGTGGCCCTTGGAGTCGGAGCCGCCTTCGCCCTCGATATGGGCGGGCCGGGCACGTCCTTCAACCTGGCCCAAGATGCGCAGGGAACGTATGCCGATGCGGCGTCGGACATTCGCCTCGCCTATCGCGTCGCGCCGCTCGTGGGTTTGGCACTCGATTTCAGACGCATTTCGTTCGGCGCCATGTACCGAGGTGCGTTGGCGATCGATCTGTCGATCAACAGCGAAATTCGTATCGCGCTGAACGAAAATCCGCTCAATGGAACGACATCCATTGCGGTGCGCGGCGCGAGCGGATACGAGCCCGCGCGGGCGAGCCTGGGCACGAAAATCGTTGCGCATCGGCAGGTATCCATTTTCGCCGCAATGGAATATCAACGTTATCGAGATGCACCGCCCCCTGTCGCCAACGTGACGCTCGACGTTCGTCTTGGTACATCCCCAGGACGCACGGAGGTCGAATTCGTGGCGCCTCGTTTTCGGGACATTTTGGTGCCGCGACTGGGGATCGAATGGTCTTCCGCCGCGGGCCGTTTGACCGATGAACGGGGACCTGACGATCAACGCCTACGCTGGGCGGCCCGAGCCGGTTATGCTTTCGAACCGTCACCCGTTCCGCGCCAAACCGGTTTTACCACCTACGCGGATGCCTCGAGTCACGCGTTCGGCTTGGGCGGCGGAGTCGGAATCGGACGCCATTGGGGCGTGGACCTGCGTTTCGATCTCGCCGGACGACTGTCCGTCTTGACGCCTCGAGAAGAACGCAAAGCAAGTCCCGTACTGCCGTATGCCCATTATACCGTTTCCGGAAACACGTTTGTCGGAGCAATCTCCCTGGAAGGAGCTTTTCGATGAATCGTCTTCCAGTCGGTTTGTCGCTACTGAGCCTTGCCGCGTGTGGTCTGAGCGAAACGAACGAAGCGCAAAGTCCATTTCCATCCGACGGTGTCGGCGCTTTTCAGTCCGCGTCGCCCATTGAAGTTTGTCTCGACACAGCAAGGATCGTCGCCCCGGCATTGGCGACGGGAGCCGGCGCGATCTGCGTACCTTCGGAACAAACGCCGCGCGTTTGCAGCTCGAAAGACGATTGCTCGGGCCTGGAGAAATGCATTTGTGGTCGTTGTATCGTCGAACCTTGCCTGGGCGGAGCGGCGTGCGCTCCGGGCGAAGTTTGTCGAGGCAAAAGATGCACGCGCGGATGCGGCACGGATGACGAATGCGCGACGAATGAACGTTGCATCTCCGGCGGTTGCGCCCGAAATTGTAGCAACGACGGCGATTGCCATTACGGCGAACGATGCGACTCTCTCGATGACGTTTGCGTCGTTTCCGTGTGTGGCAGCGGCGGAACGTGCGGCGCCGGATCGACGTGTGAAGCCGTCGCCGAAGTCGCCATCCTTGGCGAACCGGCATTTCTCGGCGACGAACCCATCGCGTTCGTGCAATTGGATCGCGCATCCGAACGAAGTATTTATCGAGCCGAAATCATTTCGGCACAATCCTGGCGCGTAAAACCGGTTTCGATCATTCTCTCGGCAGGTCCGGAGAGCATCGTTGGCGCCCCGAGCGTCGTTCGTCGAGACAATCAACTCGACATGATCGCCGCCATCGGCAAACCTTCGCGCATCGTCCTGGCTCGGTCCGTGGATGATGGGCAAACGTTTGACGTCGTCGCGGATCCCTTGCTGGAAGCGGCGGACCCCTGGGAAAACGGCAGCGTCGGTTCTCCTTCCGTATTCGATTTTCAAGGATCGACCTTTTTATTGTACGAAGGTGGCCAAGGCGCGGGCATCGGGCTGGCCAAAGTGTTGACCAATCACGCTCATCGTACCCAGCCAAACCCGATTTTGTTTCCGGCGAGCGTCATGGATCCCGTGTTTTGGCGCGACATCACGAACGTGGGTCGGCCGCAGGCGGTCGTTGTGGGAGATTCCGTGCGCATTTTATTCACGGCGCGAGGGATCGAAGGTTTTTCCGCAATGACGAGCGCGGGAAATGCGGCGGCGGAACCGAATGACTCGATCGGCTTGGCAACGACGATCGATTTGCAGTCGTTTGCTTTGTTTCCGACGGGTCCCGTGTACACGCGGCTCGTGAATTTGCGCGCGTATTTGGGCGAATCGGAGGCGACGATGCGGATGGCCCCGAATGGCGCGGAAATGGTGTTCGTCTCGTCCGATGCGTCCGGCGAGGCGAAAACGGGATTGGTGCGAGTTTTGGGGCGAGGCGGCGCGAATTGAATCAGGCGCGAGCGCGATTGCGGCGGGCGGCGAATGCGCCAGCCAGCGCGAGTGCGGCGAGCCAGCCGAAGCGGGAGGATTGATTGACCGGCGACGTTGAACAAGTCACGTCGGGCACTTCCGTCGTATCCGCATCCGCGAACGGCACGCATCGGCGAGCTTCGTCGCAAACATATTTTCGATTGCCGTTGCCATCGAGATCAGGCAAGCAGTCGTACGCCGTATCGCAGACGGTCAGACATGCGCCGGAAACGCATTGGAAGAAACCGCACGATATGCGCGTGCCGTTCGAAAGAACCATTTCATTATTCTTTTGGTCGCATTGCGTCGGAGTCGGAATGCATTGCTTATTATCCGCATTGCATACGGCCGTAGCGTCATCGCAACCCACTTGAGGTGTCATGTCCACGGCCGGTGTACAGTCGATGTGGCATTGCATCTTGTCTGGATCGCACGAGTACGGCGAGCATGACTCGAGCTTGTCATGGATGCACGGCATGCCGGGAGCACAGCCGCATGCACCCATGCCGTCGCAAGTCTTCACCTCAATCGCGCTTCCTTGACAAATGGTTTCACAAGTATTGCCCGACGGATAATTGCATCCGGGGAGAATACCATTGCATGATCCGCCGCACGTATCGTGATCGCTGCAAGCGTCTCGCTTTGGGAAATTGAAGTCACCGGGTTCGTCGTGCATGATGGGTGCTCCGACGATCGGCTTGCACTTTCCATTTGCGTTGCAAGCCTGGCATGAGCCTTCACACGCATCATTACAGCACACACCATCGACGCAATGGGTCGACGCGCACATGCCGCAGTCTTGCTTCTGGCAATCGATTCCCATATCCGCCGCAGCCCGACGGTCGCAGAGCTCTCCGTGCTTTTTCTTGGGTTTGCACCAGTGCCCAGCCGAGCAATAATAG
>CAYSYX010000067.1:0-28340 GCA_964435055.1 uncultured Polyangium sp.
TGATGGCGGAGAGCCATCGCGGCGTCATTTCAGGTTTTTTGACGGCGAGTATCTCGGCAATTTCCGGTCCCGCAAGCTCGTGCACCAGCAACGAAGGTAGTCCGTCGAGCGCGGTTCCCGGCAACGCGTATTCCAAATAATCGATGAGCGACTTCATCATCATTTGGCCTTCCGGACACGCCGCATGATGTCGCCGCCCGATTGCGCGGCTTATCTCCAGACTCGTTGCATAATCGGGGACCAAAAATCGATGGTCGACGCCCAGAAGATGCCCGACGACATTCCAAGCATGGATGTAATCGGACTTTTCGGTTTGCGTCAAGTCGATGGAGAGTTTTTCCAGGCCGAGAAGCGTGACGGCCGAAAATGTGTAAAGCGTGCCGGCCAGGTCTTCTTGACAAATCGGTACGCCCCAGGCGGGATCATACGTCGGATCGTGGCGCAAAAACCGGCGAATCGTGGCGTGCATGAGGCGCACTTTTTGGGCGGATCGAACGCCGGCTCCAAATTGATTTTCGTCGCGATAGAGCCCCCCGACGGACATGACATCCAAAACGAATTGCGCCGTCTCGACGACTCGACGTTGCGTATTGCTTTGCATGCGGTTTGTCCGGGATAATACCTGCACGCCGGCCCGCGCCGCATAACACGTCGGGAGGGCCAAGACGTGGAGCAAGATGACGATTTGGGGGGCATAACGGAAGAAAAGTTCGCCGGCCCGATCGATCGCCGCTCGATCCGCCCACGGAGGCAAGTCCGTGGCCAAAAAGTATTCGCGAACTGCCGGCGGTAACGCAGCCGAAGGAACATCATCGTTGTCGACGAGATCGCGCAACAGCGAATTGATTGTTTCAATGCCGCTCGGTCCGTGGGCAAACATCTCGGCAACGACTTGATCCGCAACCGGATCCCCAACATTGCGTTGCGTCGAGAGAAAAGCGTCGATCGATGGTTCCATTGCTACTTCGTCATCTCCGAATGATTGCGCCGGTCAAACGCGCGCGACATCATGCCGCAGCAAGCTCATTTGGCAAGCATAAAACGTGCTCGCGTGGTCGAGTTTTCGACAAGAACGTGCATCGAATGCCGGGACTATTCGATGGTCGAGTTCGTGACTTGGGGATCTCCATTGGCGAGCACGAATATGCCCGGGAATCCTTGGGTTTCGAATTCGAGGCTCTTGTTGCGCTGCAAAACGGAATTGTCGATTTTCAACGTGCCCGTGCGATCATTGCTTACGAAAAAGATCGCGCCTCCGCCTTCGTTGGCAGTGCTGTCGGTGATTCGCGCGCCGCATAACGACAATTCGAACGTGTTGCCGTCATTGTATATCGCTCCGCCGTTTCCTCCGCCGGGCGTTCCGGGTTTGGCCGGATTAGCTCCATGACCGATCGCGTTCTCGAAACTGAACGAGCTGTTGAGGACCGTATACGAAACGCCAATGCTGCTCAGCGACGCACCATTGGAGCAGAAATTGCCGAGCTCCGGGCTCCCGCCGAACGTGCTGTTCACGATATACGCCGGCATTCCTTCGTATTGACTCAAAACGCGGATGGCTCCGCCGCCGACATCCGGGCCGACTTCGTCGCAAGTATTGTGGAAGAAGCGGCTGTTGACCACTTTGAATCGTCCGCCGCGCACGAAAATCGCCCCGCCGCCATCGGGGTCGAGCCCCGTGGCGTTTCCATCGACAAACGTCAGGTTTTGCACGGTGAGTTGCGGGTGGTCTTGGTTCTGGCACATCGGTGTCGTCCACACCTGCGCTTCGTCGCAGGTATTCTGATACAAAATGCGGACATTACCCGAGCCGCTCAACGTGACTTTGTTTCCGCCGTCAATCACGATTTTCGGACCGGTATTGTTGAATATTTTTGCCGTCCGATCGAGCTTGATCACGACGGGATCCGGGCCGCAATCGAAGGTGATGACCCCGCCTTTGGCCACGGTATCGACGAATGCGTCGCTCGTGCAGCTCTCCGGCGTGCCGGTACCCACGACGTGATCGGGTTTCGACGAGTCTTCGGCCTGCGCTTCTGCGGGAATCGCGCATTTTCCATCGGGATTGCCCGGCGGCGGCCCATTGCCCGGATTGGTATTCGGATCCGGTTTGACATTTTCACTCGTCGTCGTGCATCCGACAACGGCGACCGAAAAACCAAGAATAAATGCCCACGACGCGCTTGTATGAAGCATTGTCACCTCCACCGAGCTATAAGAACATGATGCGAATTTGCGGTTCCGCTTCGACACTGGTTTGGCTCATTGAAATGACGATCGGCATATCCTCGGGCAATTTCATGGCGTCCTTGGGTCGAGGGAACCACCGCCGAACTTCGTATTCACGCAGAATGCAATTCACTGTATTGCTGTGCATGTTGCTCAGCGGGAAACGATAAAGCGTGTAGGGAAAATCCGTGGCAAATCGATCGTTACCCGTGCCGCCGAACGTCGACGCTTCTTTGGATTCGAACCCAGTCACGACCTCCGGCAATAGAAAGAAGACATGAGGTTTGTCCTTGTACGTTCCCCGGTAGGCATGCACGATCCCTTCGGCCACATTCGGAGCTTCCAAATGTTCCCAGCGATCGGCGATGATTTTGGGGGAACCGTCGAGCCGTCCGACGACGTAATCATAAATGACTTCATCCGCCTTACCCGGATTGTACAATGTGTATTCTAATGGGCCTTTCAAGAGGCTGCGACCTTTGTCGGGCGTGGGATTGATGGCTACCGTAATTCCATATCTCAATGCGCGCAACCTGGGGTCCCCATAATGTGATCCCCAATCGTTGCCGAACTTCAAATAGGCAAACGTCGCATTGGGGATGAGACGAATCTCGAATCGTTGCGGTCCATCGACCCATGGAAATGGAGTTCCAGCTCCGTCGACCACTTGCAAGTCGGCGATTCCCTCGATCGGAGGACCGTCTTTGGCGGCCACTCGGACCGTGGGTTCGGGGATTTTTGAAAATGGCACCGCGAATGTCCGTCGCGTCGGCGGGCGAATGCCCTTATCGATGTCGGTTTGTCTTGCGCAACAAGTCTGGTCGAATGCGCAACACGCCGCGGAGGCCGCCTTCTTGTTCGTTGATGCATTCGTTGTCGTTTGTGGTGGATTCTCCCATCCCGCCGGCGGGTTGGGCGCGCTCTCCGCGGTCACCGTGTTCGACGCATCCGCAGGGGCAATCGCCGGTACGCCCGATGACGCCGTCTGAAGTGCTCCCAGCAGCAGAGAACTGTGCGCTGTTTGGTTGGACAACCCCGCCAAGACAAACTCGCTTGCAGCGGCCGGAGACGAGCATACGGTCCACGCGCTTGTCAAGGTTTCGATAAGGTTTCGAGCGGCGCCGTCGGAAAAGCCGTCGTGGAATGAGCCGGAGCTCGTCGTCATGACGGAGATCATCGAAACGCACGCGCGGAGCACCAAATTGTGTTTTCGGATCATGGTCGAACAGGAGGCAGCGTACCTGTTTTTTCAGTTGTCGTGGTCATTTTTTGCCTGACGGCCAAGTTGCGGCACGTATCGGTTCACGCTTGCGTTTCGGCCGGGATATGAAGTATAGGGCTCGTACACGGAATGGCCCGTACAGCATAAAGAGCAATGGCGAGACCAACCCAGCATCGGCCCATGAAACAGATGAAGACGGCGTTTGTCCTCGCGTCTATTGCTGTCGGCAGTTTGTGCTCGTCGGCGGTACACGCGGAAAATCAACCGAAAACAACGGAAAACGTAGCGCAGGAGCAGAAGGCGCAGGAACCCGAGCCGGCGCCGCGTGTGGCATCCACGGACTTATCGCTCTTTTGGGTGCCTTGGGGAATGCATTATACACGTGCCGCTTGGGGCGCATCGATTGCCCACAAGGTTCCGCTCGTCCGGAAAAACGGAATCTTTTGGGACTCAACCAATATCACGGTAGGCGTTCGTGATCTCTACGGCTATGTGAACAATACGTTCGGCCCGTTTGTCGAGATCACACCGATTGCATTTTTCAAATTTCGCATGGAGGCGGCGTACGATTATTTCATTTACGCTCCATTTAATGGCGGTCTGCGAGTCTTGACGCCTCTCGGCCATGATCGCCTTGCCCAAGGTCAAATCCAACGAGGCGATACGTCGGCGCTCGATTGGTCCGGCGATGACGGCGTCAACAATACGGAGAATTTCCAATCCCCAATCAATATCGGTGGAACGCGTCTTCGGGTCATGCCCACGTTGCAAGGCAAAGTTGGTCCGGTCGTATTTCAATACAACTTCATGGCCGATTTCAATTTCTATCGCGCGCCGCGATCGAGCTACAACGACGTTTTTCATGATACGTTTACATTCACCCTGCGAAAACTTCAGGATGTGAGTCAAACGCATGAGCTCGTGCTGGCGTATTCGGCGCCGTTCAAGCTCCCGGGCGAACTTCTCCTGGGTTTGACGGCTCGGTACAATCGAGTCTCCGGGACGGGGCTCGATCAATTGTCTCTCGTCGGCTTCGCTTTTGCCCGATTGCCGCGCAAAATCATCCGTGGAAAAGTCTCCCCGTTTGCCGCAGTGCAGGCGGGTACGTTGCTCATCGACCCGATGTGGCAATACGCATTTTCTTGGGTCACGCTCGTCGGCGCCGATATCAACTTACACAAGTCCAAACCATATCACATTCCCGAAGACAAACCATGATTCAGCCCTCCGACCTGCGGCCTTATTTTCCACGAGGGTTCGGTGAACCTCGAGCATTTTTCGCTCCGGGGCGCGTGAATTTCATCGGCGAACATACCGATTACAACGGCGGTTTCGTTCTGCCCATGGCCCTCGATTTGGGGATTACGGTGCTCGGAGCGCGACGCGAAGACGCCAAACTTCACGTGCAAAGTCGGCAGGACGATCGTTTGTCGGAGATCACCATCGACCTCGACCATCCCGGTCCCAAACGTACGGGAACATTTCGCGATTACGTCGAAGGTATGGCTCACGCGCTGCGCGCTGCGGGATATCCTATTTACGGAGCGGAATTGGTCATCGGCAGTGACTTGCCGGCCGGCGCGGGGTTATCTTCGTCCGCGGCGCTCGAAATAGGCGTGGGGTTTGCCCTTCTGTCGCTCGCAGGTTTGTCCGTGGACCTCCAAAAACTGGCGCTGGCAGGACAAACTGCCGAACACGAATGGGTCGGTACTCGTTGCGGCATCATGGATCAATTGGCCTCCGCACGCGCGCGGTCTGGGCATGCATTGCTGATCGATTGTCTCTCGCTCGAAGTGCGCGACGTACCCATCCTCGACGATTCCGTATGTATTCTCGTCGCGGACACGCGTGTGAAACACTCGCTGGCGTCTTCGGCTTACAATGAGCGGCGGCGAGAATGCGAAGCGTCCGTTGAATTGCTGCGAAAAGTGCTTCCGCACATCCATGCATTGCGCGACGTGACGCCGGACGATTTGGCTCGCCATGGCCATCTGCTTTCCGAGCCGTTGTATCGGCGCGCCAAACACGTGGTGGCCGAAAATGATCGCGTACGACAGACGGTCGCGTTGCTGCCGGCAAAACAGTTCGCCGCCATCGGCGGATTGCTCGTTGCGTCGCATCGCTCGCTCCAACACGATTACGAAGTCAGCTGCCCCGAGCTCGATGCGCTCGTGGATTGCGCGATCCAGCAAAAAGGCGTCCACGGCGCGCGGATGACGGGTGGCGGGTTTGGCGGCTCGATCGTTTGTCTGATCGAAACGAATGCCGTCGCAGATGTCAAGGCGGCCTTGTGCGCGGATTTTTTGCGAAAATTCGGCAAAGAACCCGGGTTTTTAGTGACCAACGGCGGCTGGGGGGTTCATGAACTGACAGCAACTCCGGCCGTGGAAAATCAACCTACGAATCGATCGTCGAATTGACATGCCGACTTGGAGCTACTCATGACACTGTTGCGAGACCTTCGTACCGCGGCCGATTGTTTGGTCAAAGACCCGCACACAAAACCTTGTGTGTTGACCGGTAAAACCAATTTCGAAGATCATCAACAAGTTTTTCCTCGCGGCTTTTGTTTGGGCACGGCGACTGCGGCGCATCAAATCGAGGGCGGCCTCGACAACGATTGGACCGATTGGGAACGGGGATTTCATGCCGACGGCACTCCGCACGTAAAAGACCGCACCGTTTCGGGCGACGCTTGCGATTCGTGGAATCGGTTCGACGAAGATTTGCGCCTCATGCGGCATCTCGGCGCCAATGCATATCGATTCAGCGTCGAATGGAGCCGCCTCGAACCCGTGGAAGGACAATGGAACGACGCGGCGGCGGACCAATATTTGTCTTGGGCTTGCAAGCTCAGGGATGCGGGAATCGAGCCTATGGTCACATTGCACCATTTTACGCTCCCACGTTGGGTGGCGACGCAAGGTGGTTGGATGAACGATCGGACCATTGATCTGCTTGCGGAATTCACGGCACGCGTGGCCAAGAAACTCGGCAGCGCCGTCGATTCTTGGTGTACGCTCAATGAACCGAACGTGCTCATGACCCTTTCTTATTTGAAGGGGGTTTTTCCTCCGGGATTAAAAGATCAACGGCTCTGTGCGCAGGGGCTGGCGCGACTATTGCGCGCTCACGGGAAAATGGCCGAAATCATACGCGAACACGATACGGTGGACGCCGACGGAGACGGTTTTGCCACGCGAATCGGTTTGGCGCACCATGTCCGGGTTTTTCAACCCGCAACCCGCAGTCCACTCGATCGAATCATCGCCGGATTCATGGATCGCTTCTTTAATCAAGCCATCGTAGACGCTCCGGCGCGAGGTCGAATTCTTCTTTCGATTCCGGGCGTCGTCGATATCGATGAAGACGTGCCGAACCTGAAAGGTTCCCTCGATTGGTTGGGTATCAATTATTACGGCCGTGATCATATTCGCGCCGATCTGTCCGACCCTTCCTTGTCCGAGCAATACGTGCCTGCGGAGCGCCCCGTGAGCGACCTTGGCTGGGACATTTGGCCGGAAGGTATGTACCAAGTCCTCAAACGTTATGGAGCGCTCGGTTTGCCCATCTATGTCACGGAAAATGGAATCGCCGATCATCATGGCGAAAAGCGTCCGGCGTTCTTGGAATCGCATTTCGAGGCGCTCGTTCGCGCCGCTCGCGAAGGCGTCGACGTGCGTGGATATTTTCATTGGTCGCTGCTCGATAACTTCGAATGGGCCGAAGGTCATGAACCACGTTTCGGACTTTATCGCGTCGACTACGACAGCCCGGACAAACGCCGCGAACCGACGCCGGCTGTGGAAACGTTCCGCCAAATTGCCCGTCGGCTCGGGCTCGAGCCCGAAGGGTGAACACGAGGGGTCATGGGGATCGAGCGCGCTCGCGGAGAAATACGATATCGTTTTCGTCACCAATCGTTTGTCCAGCGCTTTGATCTGGCAAAAGACACCAATTTCGATGACGGGCGCTTGCGTGTATCCGTACACCCGAGCGCGAAGCGTCTATGCGTGCGGGTCAAGGCGTGCGATGCCGTGGAGATCGACGCGTGCGTATTGTATTTCGAGCAGTCGCTGCGGTCGGGCGATCGGTTTTTCCTGAACGGCTATCAATCGTGGACCGATTCGCGCGAATTTTCTCCGGACGAACGAATCGGATCATTCCCGCCGCTCCTTCGTCCGGCATTGGAGCGATTCTTTCGGACGAACCATTACGGAGATTACGACATCGTTCCTTCTGCCGGTCGTCACTTGCACGGCTTCACATACATGTACACCCGCGCTTGCGGCGCGAACTCCATTCGTTTTTACGGTTCGCTCTCGGAAGCGGAAGGTTTCACCATTTTTCGCGTATTGCCGGAGGACCGGCGTATCGTCGTGCAAAAAGATTGTACCGGATTGGCGCTGACTTCGGGCATGGAATGGAAAGCATTCGACCTTTACGTCGACGATGGTGATGAAGATACCGTCTTCGAAAAGTACTTTCACGACGTTCATGAATCGGCGGGTTTGTCCGCGCGGTCGACGCCTCCGTGGACGGGGTGGACCAGCTGGTATTACCATTATACCAACATCAACGAGACCATTATCCTGAGCAACCTTGATGCTTTCCGTGAAAAAAACATCCCCATCGATGTGTTTCAAATCGACGATGGATGGCAAACCGCGGTGGGAGATTGGCTCGAGGTCAAGGACGCATTTCCGCAAGGCCTACGACCCATTGTCGATCGCATTCACGAAGCAGGATATCGCGCCGGATTGTGGTTGGCGCCGTTCGTGGCCGAGAAAAAGTCGCAATTGGCAAAACAGCATCCGGAATGGCTTCTCCGCGATGCCGAAGGTAATCCCATTCCCGCGGGGCATTCGTGGCTTTGGAGCGGCGACTTTTACGGTCTCGATATCGATCAGCCCGGTCTTCGATCGTATTTGGCCAACGTTTTCGATACCGTCTTGAACGTTTGGGGGTTCGACCTGGTCAAACTCGATTTCTTGTACGGCGCCTGCTTGGTCCCCGCACACGGGAAAACGCGTGGCACGCGCATGGTTGAAGCGATGGACCTGCTCCGCAAGTTCGTGGGCGACAAACTCATTCTCGGGTGCGGCGTACCGCTTGGTCCCGCGATTGGACGAGTCGATATTTGCCGCATCGGTCCGGACGTGGGTCACGAATGGACGAACACGTTGACGCGCGGGCTCGCAATGCGCGAAACCGTTTCGACGGTTACGGCGCTGGAAAATGCCATCGGTCGAAGGCACTGGTCGGGCCGAGCGTTTTCCAATGACCCGGATGTCTTCTTTCTGCGTTCGCTCTCGTTCGAAGGACAAAAGTTTGATCCTTTCATTGCCGTACAAGAGTTACGGTGGGGCAAACGCATCCCGCTTGACGAATCGGAGAAGTACACGCTGTTTCTTTTGAACAATATTTTGGGTCGTCTGGTGTTCACCTCGGACGATGTTCGCGAATACTCCGACAATACGCAGGCTTTGTATCTCTCGGCATTTCCCCTGCGTGAGAAATCCGATCTTCGAGTGCGCCTCGTCGGGCCCCCACCGGCGTTCGGTGAAATCGGAGGCTGTTACGAAATGACGTTTCGCATCGACTCGTTTCGATATCGCGTATACGCCAATCTTTCCAATGAAACGATCGACATGACGTCGCCCGTCGCCGGGTTTTCCCGAGACGAAAAGTTGCAATCGCGATTTTTCGAACAAGGCTCGGTCTTGACCCTCGAACCACACGCGTCCATTTGTTTGCTCGAAGAATCTTCAGCCGCAATGGCGGTCGTCGCGTCCGAAGGCCATTTATTTCCCGGCAGCGATCTGATATGCTCATGGAATGGTGACGACGATGTATCGATTTCGCGTGACGAACGGGCACGAGGCGCGGGCAACGCAGTGTTGAAGGTTCGTCCCGGTAAACGCGGACTTCGAGTCAACGGGCGGCTCGTTCCGACAACTTCGTATCTCGGTCGGGACCAAGTGATTGTTGTGACGTGGGAATGAGGCGACGAGGGCCAAGATCATGACGAGTGTAAAGAAACTTCCGCCGTCGAAATTGATTCTTTTTGCATTGGGGCAATTGGGTTGGTCGCTTTGTTCCTTCGGGGTTGGCAACCTGATGAATTATTTCTACATGCCGCCCGAATCGGGAAACGTCGCCCTTTTTCCTCCGTACATTCACACCGGGCGTATTCTTGGTTTTCTGACGGTGCTCGGGCTCATCACCGCGGTCGCTCGCGCATTCGATGCAATCACCAACCCCATCATCGCCAATTGGTCCGATCGCAATACATCGAGTTTGGGACGACGCACGTTTTTCTTGGCATTCTCGGCATTACCATTCGCGATTTTGTCCGTTCTTGTTTTCGTACCGCTGACGAGCGGCGAAAGTGCCTTGAATGTGTTGTGGTTGGCCGGCGTGATGCTGGCCTTCTATTTCTTTTTCGTTTGTTACACGACGCCTTACACGGCCTTGCTCAGTGAATATGGCCATACGCCGGAGGAACGCCTTTCGTTGAGCACGGCGCTTTCGGTGACGTGGGCGCTTGGGTTTGGTCTGGGCCAAGGTGTATTTGCAATTCAACCTCTGGTCGAAAAGAGTCTCGCCACGACGCCGGTCCGTGCATTTCAATTGGTCATGGCCGGGTATTCCGCGGTCGCCGTGATCTGCATGTATCTTCCCGTGCTTTTCATCAAAGAGCGCGATTACGCGGAGATGCATACGTCCAAAGAAAATGTGCGTGAAGCTCTGCTCGCTACGTTTGGCAATCGAAACTTCCTGCGTTTTACCAGCGCCGACCTCATGTACTGGATTGCCCTCACGTTCGTGCAAATGGGTATGGTCTACTATATGACGACCTTGCTGCATCCGCACAATGACATGCGCCAAGATACCGCGCTCGTCACGCCGCTCATGGCCGTGATGTTTCTCGTCAGTTTTCTCTGTTATGCGCCGGTGAACGTGGCCGCCAAGAAATTCGGAAAAAAACCGGTGATGCTTGGTGGGTTTGTCGTTTTGACCTTGGCGTTCGTGCTGATTTCCGTCATGGGCTTTTTGCCGATTCCCACGATGGTGTATGCTTACATGATCTCCGTCGTCGCCGCGGTGCCCATTGCAATTTTCGGGATTTTGCCCGGCGTTGTCGTGGCCGATATCGCCGAAGCGGACGGGAATCAAACGGGGAACTTCAAAGCGGCGATGTTTTTCGGGGTCCGCACGTTCGTTATGAACTTGGGCATTGCTCTCGCGAATTTCCTGTTTCCGTCTTTTTTGCTGCTGGGCAAAGATGTGGAACACCCGCTCGGGGTTCGTCTCAGCAGCATGGCCGCCGTCGTCTTCTGCGTTCTTGGATTTGTGATTTTCTCGCGATACGACGAGAAAGAGGTGCTCGCGCACCTGGGCAAAAAGCCCGATTCGGCCGCAAAGTAAAGTCGGCCCGGTTCGCTATTTCTTCACTTGGTGCCACGCCCACGCATGGGCGATGATCGTTTCGATATCGGCATATCGCGGGTTCCAGCCGAGCAGTACACGCGCCTTTTCGCTCGAACCAACCAGGATGGGCGGATCTCCCGGTCGACGCCCCGCCAATTCGGCGCGAATGGGTTTGCCCGTCACGCGAATCGCAGCGGCAATGACTTCCTTGACGGAAAAGCCCCGACCATTACCGAGATTGATCGCCGTCGACTCTCCGTTCGCAAGCAGATACTCCACGCCGAGAACGTGTGCCGTCGCCAAATCCGATACGTGCACATAATCGCGAACACACGTTCCATCCGGCGTTTCGTAATCATCGCCGAATATCGCAATGCTCGGACGGCGCCCGCAGGCCGCATCGAGCACCAGCGGAATCAAATGCGTTTCGGGCGAGTGATCTTCGCCAAGCCCGCCGTCGGGATGCGCTCCGGCCGCATTGAAGTATCGAAAACTCACGTATTTCAGGCCGAACGCCACCGCGCAATCGGCGAGCATTCGCTCCACGATGAGCTTCGTTTGTCCGTACGGACTCATCGGATGTTGCGGATGGTCCTCGGGAATGGGCACGATGCGGGGCGGACCATACGTCGCGCACGTCGAAGAAAAGACGAAATGGCGTACGCCCGCTTTTTGGACGGCCCGCAAAAGAGTCGTCGTACCATGGACGTTGTTATCGTAGAAGCTCAACGGATCCTTGACGGATTCGCCGACTTCGATGAACGCGGCGAAATGCATGACCGCGTCGATCTTGTGTTGGGCGAATACCTCGCCCAGCGCTTCGGCGTCGCGCGTATCGGCGACGATGACTTTTTCTCCGATGGCCCGCTCGGTGATGTCACGATGCCCGCGGCTTAAATTGTCGAGTAAAACAGGCGAATGTCCGCGTTCTTTGAGCGCCAGCGCAACGTGGGAGCCGATGTAGCCCGCGCCGCCGGTGACGAGAATCGTAGCCATAAAGGTTTTTCCTCGATTACGGCGTCACGACGCCGGTCAGTGCCGATGCGTATGCATTCGTCGTGCCGCTCTTGAAGGGGTGATTGATATCAAACGCCGCTCGGACGGACACGCGGAAGTAATAGTAGTAGCCGAAATCCAGCACTCCTTCAGGGATTTGCAGCGTCGTGTCGGTCGTCGAGAAAATAGCTTCGGTTCGCGTCGTCCCGCCTCCCGGATCGAGTTTTCGGATCGCAATGATGTACACGGCGGGAGTGCCGATGGTCGGTGGAGCAAATGTAATCGTCGGGGAAAAACCAATCCCGGTGAGCGTATCCTGTGCGGGCATGCCGTTGACTTTGATATCGAGCGGTGGTGAAAGCAGCGGCTTCGCGGGGCTCGTGAGCGAATCGATGGGGCCGCTTTGGCCGATCGTAATGACGGTTGATTTCGATATTCCCGTCGGAGCAAGATGCTCGACGCCGTATGACACATCGAGCGTCCCGACTTCAGCCCAATTCGATGGGAAAGGGTTTCCATAAGAAAAACTCGACGGGAATGTGGAGATGAACAAAGCTTCGCAAGTCAACAAATTCGGTGTAATCGACGTCGAGGCTCGCGTGCCTCCGGGTTCCGCAATGATTCGCGCGTTTTTACCGGCAACCGTGGCGTCTTTGTGCACCGCCGATTTTAATTCGTTGAATGCAGTGATGTCGATATCGGCGCTCCAAACCCTCGCGGGGGCATCGGCGAACATGCCCGAAAGATTGGTTGGAGTTCCGTCCATTTGCGTAAAACTCGCCGGTTTGAAGACCTTGCGCACGGATTGATACGGTGCGAGCAACGGGTCCGCCACACCGGCTACTTGGGTCACGAAAGCCCTGTCGCCTTTGCTTCCGTCAACGAGCTTGGGATTGAGCAATTGCGACATGTCGACACGATAATTGGTGAGCGCGGTATCGTCGGCTTTGGGATAGATACCGTTTGTCGGAACAAGCGCGCCGGCGGCTCCGGAACCCAGGGAAAACATTTCGAGAACATCGCCGTCGACCCACGGTCGCATTCCCATGGCGGTCAATGATAAATTGGTGGGTTCGATGGTGATGTCGGCGGCGTCGGGACGCCCGACATAAATTCGACCCAAATCGACGTCCCGGGGCGCATTCATGACATATCGCGGCGGTAACGCTCCGGCGTTCACGAATTCGACGAATCGCAGATCATAAGGGCCTTCGGGTACTTTGGGAATGACAAACGTACCGTCGGCGTTGATGACGGCGAAAATTTCGCTCGGAGTACCGTCTTGATTTTTGACGATGGCTGCAATCTCGAAATTGGTCGGTCCGCGTGTGGATGAGACATCACCCGTTTCCGTCACGTGCGTGTCGATGATCGACCCTTTTACATCGGATACGGGGACGGGCGGTGGATCGGGGTTTTTCCCGTCATTGCCGCCACACCCCAGCGTCGCCACCACGCTCGCCAATACGCAACCGAGAAAAAATCGCATGCGGTGCCGTAGCATGTTTTGGCCTCCGGCGCAATGCGCTTGGAGAACGAATCAAAAGAAGTTTGTCTAGAGCAACGACGTCAGTCGCGAAGCAAAATGTCGAGGTCGAGGTTCGACAACGAAAGCCCGGCGGCGGTACCTTCTCGCCGCGCGGACGCAACGACGACCTGGGAATGAGGTTTGCCCATGGCCGCAACCAATCCCGCGAAATAGCCCGATAACATGGGCGTAAACCAAGCCATCAGCCACGACGGAATTCCGCGACCCGTCACGCGCAATCGATAAGGTTCGTGACGAAGAACATCCCATTCACCGAAATTGTAATAACGACTCGCCAGCGGTCGCAAACGCAAATGAAAATCGTCCGCCGTGCGGCCCTGCAACAAGGCTCGATATGCATGCTTCACATCGTGAACGGCTTGCGCCCGGCCCTGCTGCTGTCCGAATGTTTCGAGCGGCGTGCGCGTCAATTCCGCAGCCACCGCGCTTCCCGCGGCGAGCGGCAACATGTCATAAAAACTGCCCGCCAAAAACGGCTGCTCGAAGAAATCACGTAATGCATGATTCGGTAATGCCGCCGCAAACGCTCGAATGCCGCCGTCGATACGCTGCTGGCAATAATGAAGCAATCCCCGATGAGCAACCCCTTTGACTTGAAATGGCCCTTCCCCCGGTCGAAGCGGTAGCTCGGTGTACCACTGACGCTCCTGCGTTACCGATGCCGTCCGGTCCGAAACCACCGGAATCATACTGCTGCGACTCGTCGGCGAGGTCCGCACGGCACGCATGGAACTACGGGATTCACTGCCCGGCGGAGGACTCAATCGCTCCGCTGCCAACAGGGCCAAACCGGCGCGATCCGTCGTCTGAGGAAGGGAAAATGTCGGTTTGTCCGGTGTAGGTGGCGGTGGCGGGGTAAAACTCGAACGCTCACTCGGCGCAGGCGGAGGCCAACTTTGCCGCTCGACGGGCGCGGGCGGAGTCCAACTCTGCCGCTCCGGAGATGGCGGAATCCAGCTCGTTCGCTCGGTCGTCGTCGCCGGCGGCGGTGGGGTCGTGCGTCGCTCGAAAGTGCCCATTCCTGCATAAGCGAGACATTCAAATGCCTCGCTTGGCTCAGGCTACAACAATTTTACCTGACTTGACTACTGTCTTTTGCACGCTTTCGTTCGAGCCCCAAAGATTTTTATCTTACTTCTCGCGGGATCTGCGCATGTTTTTTCGCGGGCAAGACGTCGACTTCAATTCAGCCGAAGTCGTTTTCGTCGACGGTCATCCCTTTGGGAAGCGGTGCGGCATTGCTCGATTCCACCATTCCCGCAACAGGATATGCACAATAATCGAGGCTATGAGCGCCGGCGGGCCTGTGATTTCCGGACAAACCAAGACCCCCAAAAGGCAGCTTGCTGCTGGCCCCGGCCGTTCCCGTATTCACGTTGATGCATCCGGCTCGCGTTTCATCGAAAAATCGGTTCATCGTTTCCGCGTTTTTCGTGAAGATGGACGCGGCGAGACCAAATCGCGTCGCGTTCACTTGTAGGAGCGCATCATCGAACGATTCGGCAATTGAAATCCGCAAAAGCGGTCCAAACACCTCGATGTCCGAACCGGCTCCTTTGGCGTCCAAAGCAAATCGATCGACCTGCACGATACCCGGGGACAGGTAAAACCCTCCGGCGTCTGTTTCAATGCGTCGAGCTTCCAGCAAAACGCGCGCTCCTTGGGCGGCGAAACGCGATTGCGCATCGATCACGCTTCGTCGCGCTTCCTCGGTGATGATCGGACCCATGAACGGCTCCGGTTGGTCGAATGGATCGCCTATCGTGAGCCGCGACGTCATCGCCACGATCGCTCGGACAAACTTCTCCGCGATGTCCCGATGCACGACCAAGCGTCGCGTGCAGGTACAGCGCTGTCCGGTCGAGACAAACGCCGAACGAACCACCTCGATCGCCGCCTGACGTAAATCCGCGTCGGGCATCACGAGCGTCGGGCTGTTGCCCCCCATTTCCAAAGCGAGGATCCGTCCGGGTTCGTCCAGGCAAAGCTCCATGATCCGCCTGCCGACAGGCCAAGAACCGGTGAACAACACGCCGTTTGTCCCGGGATGCGTAACGAGACGCGTCGCCACATCCGCTCCGCCATGCACGACGTTGACCACTCCTTCAGGCGCACCTTCGGCGCCGAGCGCTTCCTGCAACCAAGCTCCAAGGGTTTGTCCAACCATAGGCGCCTTGTCGCTCGGTTTGAACACCACCGCATTTCCAAGAGCCAACGCCGGAATGATGTGCCCATTCGGCAAATGCGCCGGGAAGTTGTAGGGACCGAGCACCGCCATGACGCCGTGAGGTCGAAAGACGGTTCGTCCGGTACGTGTTGCTCCCAGCGACATTTCAAAACCGGCCACACGACGCAGCCCGCCGTGTTCCGAAGCATCGAGCGTGATGTCGACCTTCGCCGCGAGCAGATCGGCTTCGGCCCGAGCGTCCCACAAGGTTTTTCCTGTCTCGCGCGCGATGAGCTGCGCCATGTCCGCCGCGCGAGACCGGCACAGATCTCGAAAACGGACGAGCGCTGCGAATCGCTGCGCTTCGGACAAACGTGCCCAGCGAACCTGCGCCCGAGTGGCCGCATCGACCGCTTGATCCAGATGATCCAGCACGGAATCGGCCCGCCAAACAATGTCCACAGGTCGCGCGGGGTTTGTCGAGATAATCGATTCACCCGAGAGAGGAATATGCCGGCCGGCGATGATGTCGGCAGGACCTACGGCAGGAGTCTCGTGCATTGCCCGTAGGGTTTGCCGAATTGGCGGCAGTGTCAAGGAGCGACGCCGCGCGTCTTACTTGGGCGCGAAAGCGATGCCGCGATAAAGCGTGTTTGTCGGCGCCGTCGCGATGGGGACGATTGTCGGGGAAAACCCTGGTTCGTCGAGGATGGACAAGATGCGGTTGGACGCCGCTTCCGCCGTCGTCGCGATGATGCGTACGCCATTGCCTTCGACCGCCGCGGCAAGTCCGCGCACGCCGGCCGTGCCGTCCCCAAACGTCAGGTCGTTTGTCCAAGTTGAACCATCGTACACCCAACGTTGAATTCCCCCGCCATTGGCGACGCTGCGATCGTCGGCGACGTACAACGTATCCACGCCGGGGATGTTGCTCGAACGATCGACGAAGGCGAAGGAATAGGGGCTTGGGCCGGTTGTCGTGGGCATACCTGGGAGCGGCGTTGCAGTTTGTCCCGTCGACATGGGCAAACCCGAACCGATGGTAAAGACGTTGACGAACGTTCCTGCACCCGATGTTGCATACAGCTGATTGTCGAAAATGTGCGTGAACCGGGTATTGCTTGGCGCGGCAAGAATCTGCGTTGTTCCGGACGCACCCAGGGTCGTGTAGTGAACGCCGCCCACCGTCGGGCCCCCATTGCCGGAGATCCAAAGCGAAAAGCCATCGGTCGAAGCAGCTCCGCGCGGGCTGCTGACGTTGAATGCCATCCCGAGGGATGTCGTCGTGTCGACGTTTCCCGAGCCGTCGATTCGCCCGACGACGCGCGGGTAAATCGTGGCATCGGTGCTGCTCACGGTCGTTGTCCCCACGTCCGCGCCATATCCCACGAGCAACAGAAATTGCCCATTGCCGGCGAGCGATAAATTGCCCTCCGCCGTCGACGTACCCGACAACGTCAGCGGCCAATTGTTGCCCGAAGCAAATGTCGGCAATGCCGTAGGGGTTTTCCCCGGCGTGGGGTCGCCGTTTGTCTCGAAATACTCCACGTATACCGGCGTCGCGTCTCCCGTGAGCATCGCGCTGCCGTCACCTACGCGCACGACCGCGAGCGAACCGGAGGCGACTGTGCCGCCGCTCGATGTCCCGCTTGACGAAGACAAACTTCCGGACGATGACGAACCCGGCCCATTGCCGGAGGAACTGCTTGACGATTGCGCGCCCCAGGTGTCATCTCCGCCATTGCCTCCGCTGCCCAATGTAGGCAATGTCGTCCCTTGGGCACATGCGACCACAAGGCACGATGGAAGGACGAACATAGCCGGCGGGGTCGTAAAACACGATCGACGTAGCGGCATGAGGGAACCTTTCTGTATGAGCGTGGATCCAAGAATCGATTTACGTGTAAGCTGACGCGAACTCGCGCGTTTGGTGCACACATTATGCTCTGCAAATCACTCCGTCGTGGGATTTTTACGTTTGGTTTCACAGCGATTACGCTGGGGAACGTGCCGCTTGCATTGGCGCAGCCGGCTTCACCGCCCGCTGCGGAGTCGCCCGAGGTTGCGGCGCAGATTGACGAGTCGGGTGTCGCGGTGCCCGATTCCACCCAAAGGCCGCACAGACCGCTCGAAATCGCCGTCGATCCCTATCCTCCGCCTCCGCCTCCACCCCCACCGCCTCCGCTGCCTCCGCCACCTCCACCAAAGCCGACCGATTGGTATGTCATTCATCCGGGTATTTTTCCCGAGGCCGATACTTTTTCGGGTATTTTGCAAATAGGTTTGGCCCAAGCAACTTCGGAGAACTTCTACGGCATCTTGCAGTTTGCTCCTTACAAGAGCGAAGCGGCGACGTTCGCCGGCTTGGCGCAAGTGGGACTCGGTATTTCCGAAACCGAGAAAGCCTTCTACGGGGGCGCGCAAATCGCTCTGGGAAAAAACACGGCGCGGAATTTTTACGGCATGTCGCAGATTGCGTTGTATCGCAATGAAGTCGAAGACGAGTTCCGCGGTCTGATGCAATATTCGGTATGGGAAAATGATGCCGACGATTTCGTCGGATTGGGTCAGTTTGCTATTAAAAACCGCGTGAGTGGTTTTACCGGTGCATTGCAGCTCGGAGCGTACAATCGCGTCGATCCGAATCATGATCCGGATCCGTCGTCCACGCGGCATCATCATCACGGTTCATCCTCCACGCAATTCGTGAGCCTCGCCCAAATCGGAGGGCTCAATGAAATCATCGATACGCCGTATTACGGCGTTTTGCAGCTCGGAGGCGTTAATTGGCAGGAAGACGCCGATTATCGCGGGATCCTGCAATTCGGCCTTTACAATTATTCGGAACGCGACCATTACGCGGTCGTGCAGGCGGGTGCGTTCAGTTATGCCAAGGGCGACTTCTACGGGCTCATGCAAGTGGGTGGCGCGAATATCACGAATCATCAATTCACCGGCGGCTTTCAGCTCGGGGCCATCAATGGCGCCAAAGGCTTCAAGGGAATCGGGCAAGCCGGGCTGCTCAGCATGGCCTTCGATGAATTCGATGGCGTCTTTCAAATAGGTGGACTCATCAATGGCACGGACCGTTTCCGCGGCGTCCTTCAATTCTCGGGTCTGTTCAATTACGTCGACGATGACTTCAAGGGCGTTGTTCAGGCCTCCACGCTCAACATCAATCGTCAGGACGTATCCGTGCTGGCCCAGATTGGCGCCGTTAATTATACGCGTAGCGAATTCATGGGCACGCAATGGGGCGTCGTGAATTACGTCAACGAGAAGATGAATGGCATTCAAGTGGGCGGATTCAATTTCGGGGAGAAAGCCAAGGGAATCCAGATCGGCGGCGCGAATATGGCCACACAACTTGCCGGCATGAGCATCGGTGTCGTCAACGTCACCAAGGAAGTTCGCGGCCTTCAAATCGGCGTCATCAACAAAACGAAGCATTTGCGCGGCATGCAGCTCGGCTTGATCAACGTCTCCGAAGATGGCGGATTGCCGTTCATGCCCGTCATGAACCTCGGTTGGAAATAGCGTAATTCCGGCACATTGAGCCGCTCCGTCTTGCGTTTTCCCATGAGGACTGGTACGCCCTGCGCATGCAAGGCCGAGTCCTCATTGTGGCAGGGTCGGATTCCGGTGGAGGCGCCGGAATTCAAGCGGATCTCAAAACCGTCACGGCGCTCGACGCGTTTGGCATGACCGCTGTGACGGCCTTGACCGCCCAAAATACTCGAGGCGTCTTCCGGGTTTTTCCTGTACCAACGGACTTCATCAAGCAGCAAATGGCGGTCGTGCTCGACGATATCGGTGCCGACGCCATCAAGACCGGCATGCTCCATTCCGCCGCGGTCATTGATACCGTCGTGGATACGCTCGAGCAATTCGCGCCGAACGTTCCTCTCGTCGTCGATCCCGTCATGGTGGCCAAAGGTGGCGCGCCATTGCTCCAGACGGAGGCTCGTGAAGCCCTCGTCAAGCGTCTTTTGCCTCGGGCTACGTTATTGACGCCAAATTTGCCGGAAGCCGAAGTTCTTTGTGGACAAACCATTCGCAACGTCGAGGACATGCGCCGCGCCGCCGCGGCATTGTTGCAAATGGGCCCCTCGGCCGTGCTCCTCAAAGGCGGGCACCTCGAATCACCACGTCTCGTGGATGTGTTGGTCACGAAAAACGGCGAAGAGCTCTTCGAGGACGACCGAATCGAGTCCCGATCGACGCATGGCACCGGATGCACGCTGGCTTCGGCCATTGCGGCGTCAATTGCGCAGGGCATGGACCTCGTCGAGGCGACGAAACGAGCTCGCCGATATTTGCGCCTTGCCATTCTTCGAGCACCGGGGTTTGGCGCGGGACACGGCCCTCTCAATCACGCCGTCACGGTCGTTCCTCTGCCGAATACCTGAAATTCTCTCGAAGGGTACGTACCGGACGCACGCGTTTGTCCATCATCGACAGCACGAAGTGTGCGCTCAAAAACGAGTCGCCGGGCATCTGACGAAAGTGTATTCTCTTGCACGCTCAATGGACGGGGGCGAACCATGAGCTACAGCCTGAAATCAGAACTTGGGAAAAAAGCTTCGACGCAAGATGGTTTGTCCGTGACGGAGGTGCACGACCTTCCGCCGGAGACGATTCGAGCCACGTTTCGATACGAGCAAAATGGCATAAGGCAATTGACGGAAGACATGCGCAAATCGGTCGAGACCGTGGCGGAAATGCTGATTCACACGGCCGCCGAAGAAACTCGAGCGAGGTTTTTGGCTGAAGCGAGCGTGCGGCTTTTTGCTTCGACGGACGAAGATGCGACATTTGTCACCCTCGCGCACCTGCTCGTACCTACGCTCGCGGACGGCGTTTGCATTTTTTCATTAGGCGACGACGACGCGCAATGCCGGGCGTCGGCTCACGCCGACCCTGAAAAAGAGCGCTACATCCCGAGGTTTGCCCGGCACCTCGGAGGCTCCGCTGGAAAACGGCCCGATTGGGTGGAGCAGGTCTTGCGCGGTGGTCAAGGCAATGAGTTGTCCGGACAGATGATTCGTTCGGCATTGTCGTTATCGCCGGCGGACCGGGAATTGACCGAAGCCGTCTCGGCGCTCGAGATGCAATGGCTCGAAGGCTGGCCTCTTTTTGCGGAGAATCGAAGAATCGGGGCGATGTTCTTGTTCGGCGGCACATTGCGTCACGCGTGGGATGTGGGTGGAGCGGAAATGTTGCAATCATTGGCGCATTGTGCGAGTTTGGCCGTGTGTAACGCGCAGCAGCACGAACATTCGCGACGTACGATTCGCGCCCGTGAACACTTGCTGGCCGTCTCCGCGCACGATTTGCGTAATTCCTTGTCGCTGGCGTTGATGAGTTTGTCCACGCTCGAGGTCACGAATGAGCCTGCGAATGGGCCTGTCGTGCTTTCACGTATGGCGCTCATGCGCAAAGGGATGGGCCGAATGCAGCGCCTCATCGACGACTTGCTCGATTCTTCCTGCATCGAAACGGGGCGTTTGTCGATTGCTCCGAGCCATCAATCGGCCGGTGTGCTCATCGACGAGACGATTGAAACGTTTCGCGACGCAGCTCATCAAAAAGGGGTGGGGCTCGTCGGATCCACGCCGACCGCGGCTTGTTTCATCGATTGCGATGGTTATCGACTTTTGCAGGTCCTTTCGAACCTCGTGGGTAATGCGCTGAAATTCACTCCACGTGGAGGCTCCATTCGCCTGACACTTGTCGATTGCGGAAGCGAGGTCGAGTTTTTTGTGGCTGATACGGGGTGTGGCATTCCTCCGGCGGAGTTGCCGAATATTTTTGAATCGTATCGACGGACAAACCGCTCCCGCTACGGCGGCGTGGGCCTTGGATTGTCCATCGCCAAGGGAATCATCGAATCCCATGGCGGAAAGATTTGGGTGGAGAGTCGAATGGGGGAGGGGACCACGGTGTTTTTCCGCGTTCCAAAAGAAATGAAGTCGCCTTGAATCGCTACACGCCGAGCCCGATCGGGCAACTGACGCCGGTGCCTCCAAGGCCGCAATATCCATCGGGGTTCTTCGACAGATATTGCTGATGGTATTCTTCGGCGTAATAGAGCGTCGGCGCGTCGATGATTTCGGTCGTAATGGTCCCGTGACCGTTTTGCGTCAATGCTTTTTGGTATTCATTGCGTGATTTTTCGGCCGCGGCTTTTTGCTTTGCATCGTAACAATAAATCCCGGACCGGTATTGCGTGCCGACATCGTTTCCCTGCCGCATCCCCTGCGTCGGATCATGGTTTTCCCAGAACACCTTCAAGAGTTCGTCGTACGAAACCACCTGCGGATCGAAGACCACGAACACGACCTCGGCATGCCCCGTTCGTCCGGAACAAACCTCTTCGTACGTCGGGTTCGGCGTGTACCCGGCGGCGTATCCGACAGCTGTCGATCGCACGCCTTTCGTCTTCCAAAATTTGCGCTCGGCTCCCCAAAAACAACCCATCGCAAACATCGCCCGCTCGAGGCCTTCGGCAAACGGCGCGACGTAACTCGTTCCAAGCACGTGATGCGTTCCCGAAACGCGCAGCGGTGTCACGCGTCCCGTCAAAGCGGCTTCCTTCGTCGGCATCTTGGTTTTGTAGGATGAGAACATGCGCGCATCTTGAATCGTCCGCGCGCGCTTGCAAAGCGACGCTTCGAAGTGCGTGCTTTTTCCCGACGTCTTTCGCGGTTTTCGCGGTTTGCGTCGTCGAACCTCCTCGGTCGCTTGCCCGTCACCAGCCGGCTCGGCCGCGCCCCGTCGCGTTGGTCGATGTCGATGGGCACCTCGATACAATTGTTTGAGGTCCAATGATCTTGCGCACTCGTGTGGCGCTTCAACCGTGCCGGGATCCGCACGACCGGACGATGAATAGAGCTTGCGATCCGCGATGGAATTCGTCTAGGCTGATTCCCAATGGCCAGCGTCTACGATCTCGCGCTCATTTCTCAAGCCGTGTACGACACCGACGGCGGCAAAATCGCTCGCTCAGTGCAGGGGTTTACGGCCCAGAAGCCACCGTTCGGCAATGCGAACAAGGGGTTTTACGCAGTCGAATTTACGTCCGGCAAAACGGCCGACGTGATTCTTGGGATTCGCGGCACCGATCCCGGGCAGGTCAATACGGACATCTGGGCGGATATTCAGCTCGCGATGGGCTCCGTGCCTTATCAATACGAGCAAGCCGAGAAAGCCCTTCGAAGCATCCTGACTCGTTATAAAAATCGCCCGATTTACGTGACCGGGCATTCTCTTGGCGGCGGTCTCGCATCGATGCTCGGCGCGCTTTATAAGCTGCCTGTCGTAACATTCAATGCGCCGGGAATGCATAACTCCGTTTCATCGAAGCTCAGCGGGACGTCGCCGACAGCCATTGCGTTAACGGCTTCGTCATCCGCCTATCCCGGGGCCATGCCCGTCTATACTCCGGCATTGATGCAACAGCTCGAAGCGCAGAAAAAGGCGCAAGCAACCGTCGCCGCGCTCAATAAATCGCAAATGCTCAATATCCGGGCTTCTTCCGATGTCGTGAGTGTCGGAACCGGGCCGGCGATCGGTCCTGTCGAGGCCATCAGCGTACCGAATCCACCCGTCGGAGTAAGCTGGGATGATTGGGTCCTGACGGGAGCTTTGGGGTTGTGGGGACTGCTTTATCGACCCGCAAAAGTCAGTGCGATCAATACTTTCAATCAGCACAGCATCGACAGCGTGGTCAAAGCCCTCGCGGCACTCCCGAAATATCACAATGACTTACGGTGGGGAGTCGTGGCGCCGCCCAAACCCGCCCAGCCGTCGAATACGGGCCCGAAGGCCACCTATTACGATGTCGTTGCCAACGATTCTTTGTCGAAGATCGCGTTGAAGTATTATCGCGATCCGGCCAAGTGGACGGTGATTTACCAGCATCCGCAAAACAAGGCGCTCATCGGTGGAAATCCCGCCCTCATCAAGGTCGGTATGCGCCTCGTCATTCCGTAGCTCCTTACGCTCACCCTCGACCATTGCGATTGCATTCATTCGAACCAAAGCATTTCGCAACGTCGGCCCTTGAATCGAAGGCGCCAAACCCGCGATGCTCTGGACAAACCTCGTGCCGTGCTCGACGTTCATGCCTCGCGAGACCCACGGCTACTTGCGCGGTTTGCGTCCCGGGACTTCCTCGGTCGCTTTGCCCGTCACCACCGAGCTCGACTTCGCACCGTCCCGCTTGTGAATGTCCACGGGAACGACGATCCAATCGTTTGGGGTCAAAAGTTCCTTGGAAATCCACCCGATCGGCGCGTTTTTTGCGGTTGTCTCGACAAATGCGTACGAACGTCCCTCGTGCTTGATCTTCGTCCCTTGCGCGGGCAGGTTCACACCGAGCATCGCATGCCGATGCGCATCCGAGTTCAACAGCACGCTCTCGATGCCCAGTGAATCGAGCAGCATCAAGAGCAACAGCGCCTTCGAATCGCAGTCGCCTTTCTTTTGAGCAGCAACGAGTGCCGGAGGCAAAAGCCCAAAAGGCCGGTCCTTTGGGATCTCGTACGGGATCGCCTGCACGTACGACATCACGAGTTCCGTGGCTTGCGTCGGGTCGAGTTTGGCTTCCCGAACCCGAGCCTTGAAGCGCGTCGCCAACGGCTCGACTTCGTCGCGACTGTCTTCCGCCAACGCTTCGAAGATGCACTGCATGTTCACGTTGCATCCGGGCGGAGGTGTCCAGCGAAAGTTCCCGTTGCCTTGATCCTTGAACTTCACGCGCTTCGCGAGCGCGCGATGCGCTTCATCCACCGCTGCCTGTTCACTCGTGCCCAGCGCATAACGCGCGCGATACACCGATGGCTCGAGACGTTTGTCGCGCCAAGCGTACTTCGTGGCCTGCACCTCGGGCGTGGTTGCTGGAAACGCAGCGAGGCCCAGATCGACACCGGGCGTCGTGTCCGTCGGTTCCGGATCGTCCTCGATCAGAAACGAGGACAGGTCGGGGAAGGCACAACAACAGCCCGAGACAAACAGCAGCAAAACCGCGTAGAAAACAGAGGTTTGTCCGCGGTTCATGACGGCGCCACGACCTCGTCACGCGCCAGCGTGGGCAGTGGCAAGAGTCCGTCGAGCGCCGTTTCGAGCCCCGGCGCGGCCATGAGCGCGATGACGACCATCACCGTACCAAGCACGATCGCCGGCGCGATGTTGCCCTTGCGAATCTGCGCAATCTCATCCACGCCCCGGGTCAGTCGACTGAACACGAACGTGCCGATCGCCAACGCCGCCGCACCGACCGCGAGCGAGAGTGCCGAGTGGACAAACCCGTAGAACGCCAGCTTTCCAAGCGCCGGTCCGGAAATCGTTTGACCTCGAAACAAAAAATCCACCGCGGCGAAGGTCGACGTCACGGCGTGCTTGGCGAGCAAACCGAGCGACAAGAGCCCGGCTGCGGCGAGGATGGCCGCTGCGGAATTGCCCTTCTCGAGCTCGGCATCCATGTCGCCCGTGCGCAAGAGCCGCTCCAGGACACGCGCGCCCATCCAAACGCCGGCTGCGCCCACGAGGATGCCAAAGAGAATCTTGCCCAAGCCGATGAGAAACAGCGAAACGTTCACGAGCGCGAGCGTACCCGGACGTGCGTGTGTGGGACAGAGTTTGCGAGACGGAGGCGTCCATCGTAGGTAAAGCGTCCCTCGCATTCAGCAGCTCGACACGGAGAACGAAGAACATGTCCGACGCGTCCGACAACCCGCTTCTGCACCTGAAGACCCTCATCCCCTTCGATCGGATTCGTGGTGAACATGTCGAGCCTGCGATGCATGCCCTCATCACCGAGGCGAAACAACGCCTTGCAGCGCTCGAGTCGTCGACCGGTCCACGCACCTTCGCCAACACGATGACCGCGCTCGAGCACATCACCGAAGACGTGGAGATGGCCAACGGTGTCATCTCGCATCTCGAGAGCGTCGCGACGACGCCCGAGCTGCGCGACGCGTACGCGGCGGTGCAGTCGCCGATGAGCGAGTTTTACACGAGCATCACACTTTCCGACGGTGTTTGGCGCGTGTTGCGTGAGTTTGCCGAGACAGACGAAGCGAAGGCGCTCACGGGAACGAAGCGCCGGTTCCTCGACAAAACGATCGCGGAGTTTCGTCGTCACGGCGCGGAGCTCGATCCGGAAGGCAAGAAGCGTTTGGCGCAGATCAACGTCGAGTTGGCGCAGCTGACGCTGAAGTTTTCGCAAAATGTTCTCGATTCGACGAACGCGTTCGAGCTCGTGGTGGAAGATGCCGCGAGGCTCGCGGGTTTGCCCGAGCGCGCGGTGGCGGCGGCCAAAGCGAGCGCCGAGGAAAAAGGTTTGTCCGGGTATCGCTTCACGCTTCAGGCGCCGAGTTACAATGCGATCATTTTGAATTGCGATGATCGCGAATTGCGGGAAAAACTCTATCGAGCCAACATCGCGCGGGGGACCGAGGAAAAATTCGACAATCGGCCGCTCGTGCGGCAGATCTTGGATTTGCGCAAAGAAAAAGCCAAATTGCTCGGTTTTGCGAATTTTGCCGATTTGGTGCTGGAAGATCGCATGGCGCACAAAGGGGAAACGGCACGAAACTTCGTGGCGACGTTGCGCGAACGAGCTTGGGTCCAGTTTCAGCACGAGAATGAAGAACTGGAAGCTTTCAGCAAAGAAGTCAATGGTGCGTCGGCGCCGCCGCTTGCTCCCTGGGACGTACCGTATTACGCCGAAAAACTTCGCCGAGCCAAATACGATTTCGACGATGAATCGCTGCGCCCATATTTCCCGGCCGATTCCGTACTCCACGGCGTCTTCACGATTGCTTCGCGTCTGTACGGTGTGAACATTGAACCGTGGAATGAAGCGCCGGTTTGGCATTCCAGCGTCAAGGCGTATCGCATTCTCGAGACTGACGGGCGTCTCGGTTCGTCGTTTTATGTGGATTTATGGCCGCGTGAACCGAAGCGCGACGGAGCCTGGATGCAGGGCCTCGTGACGTACGTCCCGGGAGCCGAGGTCAAACACGACGATCCTGATGCGGGGCAACATGTTGCCGTTTTCGCCGGAAACTTCATGCCTGCTGTTGGGGACAAACCGGCGCTGCTCAATCATCGGGAAGTCGAGACGATTTTTCATGAATTCGGGCATTTGATGCATCACGCATCGAGCCGCGTCGACGTGCGCACATTGGCCGCGACGAACGTGGCTTGGGATTTCGTCGAATTGCCCTCGCAAATCATGGAAAACTGGTGCTGGGAAAAAGAATCGCTCGATCTTTTCGCCCATCATCACGAAACGAATGCGCCGATTCCCGATTCGTTGCTCGCGCGTATGCAAGCCGCGCGTACGTTCCGCGCCGCCAATGCCATGATCCGCCAGCTTGGTTTCGCGGAAGCGGACTTGGCTTTGCATATCGATTGGGACGCCGAAAAACACGGTGATCCCGTCGAGTTTGGCCGGGCTATTCTCGAACGGTACTCGCCGCTGCCCTTGCCGCCCGAACATGCCATGCTCGCGTCGTTCTCGCATTTGTTCTCGAGCCCCGTGGGTTATGCGGCCGGATATTATTCGTACAAATGGGCCGAAGTGCTCGATGCGGACGCGTTTTCCCGATTCAGAAAGGAAGGCATCTTCAATCGGGACGTAGGTTTGGCCTTCCGTAACCATATTCTTTCCCAAGGTGACAGTCGAGATCCGATGGACTTGTATCGACAATTCATGGGCCGCGAACCGACGCTCGACGCTTTGCTCGAACGCGATGGCCTCAAAACCGAATCCGTGGGGGCGGCATGAACACGGAAGCAACAGGCGATCGCGTGATTCGCGCGATGACCAATGACGGTGCATTTCGCGTCATTGCTGCGGTCACGACGCAAACCGTCCGCGGGGCGGTGAAGGCACAACAAGCCAAAGGGCGAATTGCCGCGCATTTTGGCGAATTGATTTCGGGCTCGATTTTGATTCGGGAAGCCATGAGCCCCACGTTGCGTGTTCAAGGCATTCTGAAGATTCCCGGCGGCGGAGGTATGGTCGCCGATGCTCATCCCGATGGAAAAACGCGCGGCATCGTGGGTTTTTCCGGGGCCGCCGCGACGACGTCGGGCGCTCAGTGCCTGCTCGAAATGATGCGCACGCTTCAAAATGGGGCTTTGCATCGAGGAATCGTCGAAGTCACCTTCGATGAAAAAGCCGGCGGTATTTCCGCGGCGCTCATGGAGTACATGCAGCAATCGGAACAAATCGTCACGAACATCGCCGTTTCCACGCTCATGGACGGCAATGAAATCGTTGCGGCCGGTGGCTATATGGTGGAATTGTTGCCCGAGGTCGAGCGCGGGCCGTTGATGGTCATGACGCAACGCCTCGAAGACTTTCCGCCGCTTTCCGAGCTGTTGCGCAAAGAAACCAAATTGACGACCCACCTCGTCGAAGAGTTGCTGTACGGCATGCCGTACACCATGCTCGCCGAATCCGGTTTGGAGTATGGTTGCCAATGCAGCGAAGTGCGGGTTTTATCGAGCTTGATTACGTTGCCGAAGTCGGAGATCGATTCGCTTCTCGAGGAAAATCGGGTCCTCGAGATCCAATGCGACTATTGTCGTCAGGATTATGC
This sequence comes from uncultured Polyangium sp., assembly GCA_964435055.1. Lineage (GTDB taxonomy): Bacteria > Myxococcota_A > Polyangia > Polyangiales > Polyangiaceae > Polyangium. The sequence continues at coordinate 28,212 of CAYSYX010000067.1, forward strand.
GATTACTCCGGAGCAGCTCAGGGCATTTTTGACACCGAGCTGATACCTTGGCGGGCGTTCAATACGCGCAAACTTCCGTCGAGTCGGAACCGGTGCAGACCATGTTGACGCATTTGAGTGTTCCGAGGC
>CAYSYX010000068.1:0-28229 GCA_964435055.1 uncultured Polyangium sp.
CAGTTTCTCGCCCAACTCGAGCCCCAGTGATTGATCGGCGATCATTTCATAGTGCGCCTGCCCCAAAGGCCGGCCGGCGGTCAGCGAGCGGAACCCACCATCGTAAACCAGGTTCTCGCGCAGCGCGCTTGTGAGCGCGCGAAGCGAGCTTTCAAATCAAGGCGTGTGGTCTCATTCCCTTCGCGTGCGGTTTGGCGCGAGTCATGAGACCGAGCGAGCGTTTGGCGAGGACGAACGGGTAGGGTTACGGGCAGCTGCCGCTGCAGCTTTGGGAAGCGCAGAGGAGCAAACCGATGGAGGCTTGATTGACGGCGCAAGTGACAGCGCAGACTTGGATGCTTCCGCCGTTGGCGAGGCAGTTTTGGAAGCAGCTCACCTTTTGCAAACAACCAGGTTGGGCTTGGCACGTCGCAAACGCTTGGCAGCAGCTCTGTTGCAAGCAGTTTTGACACGTCGTTCCATCGGACGGGCAGCTGACGGTGCCGCAGACGTTTGTCGTGCACGCACCCGTGCAGCATTCGGCCGCGGACATGCAGGATTGACCGTTGGGCTTGCATGACGCGCCGCAGATGCCGTTGTTGCAGACGCCCGTGCAGCAATCGGCGAACCCGACACACGTGGCTCCATCGGGTTTACAACCGCACGTCCCGTTGACGCACTTGTTCGTGCAGCACTCCGCAGCCGACATGCACGGACCACCGTCGGGTGTGCAGAGGATCGGGCCGCAGGTGTTGTTGTTGCATTGACCCGTGCAGCATTCGGCTGCGCTCATGCAGGCGCCGCCGTCGGGCGTGCACATCGGTTTGCCGCAGACGCCGTTCGAGCAAACGCCGGTGCAGCATTCCGAATCGATCATGCAGGTTTGTCCGTCCGGCTTGCAGGGGACTCCGCCGCAGATGTTGTTGTTGCATTGGCCCGAGCAGCAGTTTGCCGGGGTCATGCATGCGCCGCCGTCGGGGGTGCACACGATCGGTCCGCAGACGTTGTTGTTGCATTGACCGGTGCAGCATTCGCCGGGATTCGTACAAGCTTGTCCGTTGGGCTTGCACATCGGCGGTCCGCAGACGTTGTTGCTGCAAATACCGGCGCAACATTCACCGCCGGTCGAGCAGGTTTGTCCGTCCGCTTTGCACATCATCGGGCCGCAAATGCCGCCGTTGCATTGCATCGAGCAGCAGTCGCCTGCGGTCATGCAGGCTTTTCCGTCGGGCGAACAATTCGGAGGACCACAGACGCCGCCATTGCATTGCATCGAGCAGCAGTCTGTCGGGGCTGAACAAAGTTTGCCGTCGGGGAAGCAGATCGGGCCGTCGCAGATGTTGTTGTTGCATTGTCCCGAGCAACAATCGCCGGCACTCATGCACGTCGTGCCGCTGCCGCCGCATTGCGCTCCGCACGTACCGCTCGCATTGCAGACTTGCGCACAACACTGGTTGTTCATCGAGCATGCCGTCCCGTCGGGGGAACACGTGCCGCAGTTTTGACCGCAGACCGACGCGACTTCGTTGACACACAAACCATCCCACGACGTCGAGCAGCAGAAGGCATCCTTGGCGCAGATCGACGCGGCGCATGGTCCACAGGTTGGTGAAAGGGGTCCGCCGAGATCGCACACGTCATGCGAGCACGGATCGAGACACGCTCCGTTCGCGCACTTTTGCGAGCAGCAATCGGTGTTGGTCATGCACGCCGAGCCATTGGGCGTGCACACGATCGGGCCGCAAACGTTGTTGTTGCAGATGCCCGTGCAGCATTGCGGTCCGGCCATGCACGGCGCCCCGTCGGGCATGCACATCATCGGTCCGCAGACGTTGTTCGTGCAGAGCCCGCTGCAACATTCGATCGGCGAGCCGCACTTGGATCCATCGGGTTGACACGTGTTCGGAGTGCAAACGCCGTTGGTGCAACTGTTGCTGCAGCAATCGAATGCGCCCTGGCACATCGCTCCGTTGGGCTGACACATACCTTTGCCGCAGATCCCGTTGGTGCAGGTGTTGCTGCAACATTCGTCGGCTGCGAGGCACTTGAAGCCATCGGGTTGGCACATGCCGTTGTTGCAAACGCCGTTGTTGCACGATCCGCTGCAACATTCGGCCGGGAAGCTGCACTTGCTGCCATTGGGTTGACAGGGGCCGTTGCCGCAAACGTTGTTGTCGCACAGCCCGCTGCAACATTCGATGGGATCCATGCACGGAAAACCATCGGGCTGGCACATTCCGAATCCGCAGATTCCATCCAGACAAACGCCCGCGCAACATTGCGCATCACCCGTACATCCGGATCCATCGGGCAAACACGTCGGCGGACCGCACACGTTGTCCGTGCATTCGCCACTGCAACATTGGCCGTCGGAGATGCAGGTGTCGCCGTCGTTCAAACACACGCCGGTTTCACACACGCCGTCGACGCACGAGTCGCTGCAACAATCGGCATTTACCGTGCAAAACTCACCCCCGGCGTTGCACGATCCGACGAGACACACTCCGTCTTCGCAGGCCGATCCCGCGCAACACTGAGCGTCCGTCACACAGGGGTCGCCCTCGGGCAAACACGCGGGAGCCCCGCCCTGGCCTCCGGCACCGCCGTTCCCGGTTCCGGGAAGCTCCCCTCGTCCCCCGCAAGCCGCAAGCGCAAGCATGCCCAGGACAAACCATAAAGCCCGATATGCGGGTTGATACATGGGGCGAGCGTACACGAGTTCTCGCCTGAACGTCCAATTCCAGTAGATCTTCCGTCTGTTCGCTGTGATTGCGGTATTGTCCGAATCCGTACTCACTGCATGATGTCGATATCGCCCCGAATGACGGGCACACGTGATGAATCTGCTACACTCGGCGTGTGTCGCTGAAAATTGATCAGGACCACGGTCGGTTTCGCCAGATTGTACGGGGAAAGATTCGCCAGAATCTGCGCAAGTACATTTCTCAAGGCGAACTCATCGGACGCAAAGGCAAAGACCTGGTGTCCATTCCCATTCCCCAGATTGACATTCCGCGTTTTCGTTTTGGGGACAAACAGCGCGGCGGTGTGGGGCAAGGTGACGGAAAACCAGGGGATCCGTTGCAATCGGACGAAGCGGAAGCGGGCGAAGGAAAAGCCGGAAGCGAAGCGGGCGAGCACATTCTGGAAGTCGATGTAACGCTCGACGAATTGGCGGCGATTCTGGGCGAAGAATTGGAGCTGCCCGATATTCGCGACAAAGGCAAAAACAAGATTTCCAATGCTCACGACCGTTATTCGGGAATTCGCCGCGTAGGGCCGGAATCATTGCGGCATTTTCGCCGCACGTATCGCGAAGCGCTGAAACGCATGATCGCCGGCGGGACGTTCGCTCCCGACAAACCCGTCGTGGTCCCCGTTCCGGATGACAAACGATATCGGTCGTGGAAAACCGTGACGGAACCGGTCGCCAATGCGGTCATTCTGTACATGATGGACGTCTCCGGTTCGATGGGCGACGAGCAAAAGGAGATCGTGCGCATTGAATCGTTTTGGATCGACGCTTGGCTGACCAAACAATACAAGGGCCTCGAATCGAGGTTCATCATTCACGACGCCGTGGCTCGGGAAGTCGATCGCGACACGTTCTTCCACACGCGGGAATCGGGCGGGACCATGATTTCGAGCGCCTACAAATTGTGCGCGCAAATCATCGAACAGGATTACCCCGCGGAAGAATGGAACATTTATCCGTTTCACTTTTCGGACGGCGACAATTGGTCCATGGACGACACGTTGTCTTGTGTCGACATTCTTCGGAATCGACTTTTGCCCCGTTCGAATATGTTCGCGTACGGCCAAGTCGAGAGTCCTTATGGATCGGGGCAATTCATCAAAGATCTGCGGGAACATTTTTCCAAGGACGAACGGGTCGTGACGAGCGAAATTCGCGACAAAGACGCCATCGTCGGCAGCATCAAAGACTTTCTGGGAAAGGGCAAATGAGGCGCCCATGAGCAAGTTTGCCCTGAATACGGCATTGCCCAGGTATCTGCGGGAAGCGCAAGAACGAGTCGAATCCGTCGCTCGCGGTTATGGCCTCGATTTCTTCCCCGTCGTCTTCGAAATTCTCACGTACGACCAGATGAATGAAATCGCCGCGTACGGCGGATTTCCCAGCCGGTATCCGCATTGGCGGTTCGGCATGGAGTACGAGCAGCTTTCGAAGAGTTACGAATACGGCCTATCGAAGATCTACGAAATGGTCATCAACAACAATCCCTCGTACGCCTATTTGCTCGAAGGCAATTCGCTCACCGACCAAAAATTGGTCATGGCGCACGTGTACGGGCACGTCGACTTTTTCAAGAACAACTTTTGTTTTCGATCGACGGATCTCGACCAACGCGGCACGATCATCGATCCGGTTCGGCGCATGGATACCTACGATCCGGATCGCCGCTGGATCGATAAAATGGCCAATCACGGCGCACGCATTGCGCGGCATATCGAGCGTTATGGGCTCAATCGCGTCGAAGAGTTCATCGACAAGTGTTTGTCGCTCGAGAACCTGATCGATCCCTGGCGGCCTTTTACGGGAAAATCGACGGCCCGCAAAGTCGAAGAGGAAGAGACCGAACCGCCCGTCGAAGTGCCGCGTTTGCGCGCCAATGAATACATGGATGCATTCATCAATCCCGAGGAATACATCGAGGCGCGAAAGAAGCAGCTCGCCAAAGAGCGCCCCGAGAGGCGTATACCGGACGAACCCAAGCGTGACGTGCTGGCATTTTTGCTTGAAAACGCGCCACTCGAACGCTGGGAACGCGATGTGCTGGAAGTTTTACGCGACGAAGCGTATTACTTCGTTCCGCAACGACAAACCAAAATCATGAACGAAGGTTGGGCGGCGTATTGGCACTCCAAAATGCTCACGGAAAAGATCCTGGATGCTTCGGAGATCATCGATTACGCCGATAACAACGCGGGCGTCATGGCGACGGCGCCGGGCAAATTGAATCCGTACAAACTCGGCGTGGAATTGTTTCGATCCATCGAAGAACGCTGGAACAAAGGCCAATTCGGGCGGGAATGGGAAGAATGCACCGATCTCGACGCCAAACGCGATTGGGACATGCGCCTCGGCCTCGGGCGCAAGAAAATCTTTCAAGTCCGCGCGCTGTACAACGACGTGACGTTCATCGATGAATTCCTCACGCCCGAATTCGTTCGCGAACAAAAACTCTATACGTTCGGGTATTCGGGGCGAAACGATCGTTTGGAGATCGAATCGCGGTCGTTTCGCGAGGTCAAAGAAAAACTGCTTTTTGCTCTGACAAACTTTGGTGATCCCTACATTCGCGTGATCGATGCCAATCATGGCAATCGCGGCGAACTGCTCCTCGAGCACCAGCACGCGGGTATGGACCTGCGCGCGGATTACGCCCGCGAGACGCTCGTGGCGCTGGTCCGTTGTTGGAAACGTCCGGCGCTCGTGGCGACGAAAATGGATGGAAAACACGTCATGTTGCGCTACGACGGAAAAGAACACTCCGTTTCCCCTTACAAACCCTGATGCGCATCGCCACTCTTCTTTTCTTCACCGCCCTGACGAGCGCGTGTACGCCAAGCTCGAGTGTTGGGTCGGGACAAACATCTCCGACATCTTCGCCAGCTGGTTCCGCCGCGCCAAACCCACTCGTGACCGCGCCATTGCCCATTCCGACGAGTGTTTTACCTGCCTCCGCGGGGTCGGGCGTGCCGCTCGACGCTCCGGTGACGGACGAGCCGGCCAACGATGCCAATTCTTTCGTACCGTTGGCTCGAGGAGCGAATACGCCTTTGGATCAGGCACTGGCCGAAGGTGATGCCGCGTATCGCAAAGGCGAATTCGTTGGGGCTCAAAAGGCTTATGAAAAAGCCGCCGGACTCGGTCCGAGAGATCCCGCTCCGATTGTGGGCCTCGTGCGGACGCGTTTGTCCGTGCAAAAGCTCCCTGTGGATATTGCCGCCGCACCGAAACATCCCGCGCTGGAAGCGGCTGTCGTGGATCTGGAGAAGGCGGTTCGTCTTGATGGAAAGTTTGTCCCGGCACGTTTAGAGCTGGGAAGAACGTTTCTGGTGCTCGGGCGCATGGACGAAGCTTTGGCGGTGTTGCGGAAAGCGACGGATGTCGGGCCGGACATCGCGGAGCTGCATTCGGCTTTTGGGGTGGCGTTATTGGCGAACGGGAACATCGAGCCGGCTGCGCGTGAATTGCAGATAGCGGCGGGGATGGATGCGAATTCGGCCGTTCGATTTCAGAATATGGGCACGGCCTTGTTTGCGGCGGGCAAACCTGCCGAGGCTGCGCAAGCATTTGAACGAGCCGCGGCGATTGCTCCGAAAGACGCGCGTATTCAGAATCAACTGGGCGGCGCGCTCTTGCTCGTGGGCGAGGTGGATCGCGCGCTTGGGCATTTGCAATCGGCTGTCGGCCGAGATCCGAAGCGCGCGACGTATCGATCGAATCTCGGATATGCGTGGGACCAAAAAGGGGATATCGACCGGGCGATCGTGATTTATCGTGAGGCGCTCACGTTGGACGAACGTTTGGTGAGTGCGTGGATCAATCTGGGCACTTCGTACGCGAAGCAGCGGAAGTTTCGCGAGGCGCACGAAGCGTACGACAAGGCGCTTGCGCTCGATCCGACGGATCCGCGGGTGAAGGCGGTGATCCTCGAATTGGAAGCGTTCGAGCGGTCCGCGGGGCAATCGGACAAACCGACGCCTTGAACATGGTTTTGCTTGACGTTGGCGAAAAACGGCGCTTGATTGAGCGCACCAACGAAAGCGTATTTCTCAATGAGTATCGACATCGACGACATCGTTGGCGCGGGGGGAGAGCTCGAACCGAACACGCTCATCGAAGCGTATCGGCGAGGGGTTTTTCCGTGGCCGATGGATGGCTTGGACGTCATTCCGTGGTTTTGCCCGCGTGAACGCGCCATCGTCGATTTCAAACTCCTGCATGTTCCGCGGAGTTTGCGTCGTGTTCTGCGACAAACGCCGTTCACGTGTACGCTGGATACGAATTTCGATCGCGTGATTGAACTTTGCGGCGAAGTACCTCGGCCGGGTCAAGACGGGACGTGGATCACGCCCGAGCTGCTGACGGCGTACAAAGAACTGCATCGCATGGGAATTGCTCATTCCGTCGAGGTTTGGGATACGTCGGAAAAGCTCGTGGGCGGGATCTACGGCGTATGCGTCGAGGGAGTCTTTTCGGCGGAGAGCATGTTTCATTTCGAGCCGAATGCGTCGAAAGTTGCGTTGTTTCATTTGATCTCGATATTGGAAAAAGCCGGCTCCGAATGGATGGATATTCAAGTCATGACGCCGCACATGAAGGCGCTCGGGGCCGTTAATCTCACGCGGCGGCGATTCCTGGACAAACTCGCGAAGACCCAAGCGCGCGGACTAAAACCCTTCGGCTGAGTCACCTCGGGCCATTGCGATACGACGTGGCGCCGGCTTGGAAGTAAGTTCGGTTGCCTTTTCCCAAGGCACTTGGCTCCTTTTTGCAGCACCTTCCCACTTGACACCCACCCTCACTTCGGCAAATGCTTCGCACACGAAATTTCCGTGGGCGCTCTATCTCCTGACACCAAGTCCGACGTCGACGCGATCGTCGAGACCATCATCTACCTTTACACCGAATCACGTCGGCTCACGAAGGGCATGGCCGCCCAGTTTGGCCTGACGGGACCGCAACTCACGGTCATCAAGCTCCTCGAAGAACTGGGTGACTTGTCTCTTTCGTCGCTGTCCGAACGCATTCGAGCTCAAAACAGCACGGTCACGGGCATTATTGATCGAATGGAGCGTGAGGGGCTCGTTCGGCGCGAACGCAGCACGACCGACCGGCGGATGGTTTTTATTCGCCTCACGGACAAAGGTCGCGAACTTGCGCGGCAAATTCAGGTCGAGCCGCTCGAAATATTCCGTAATGCGCTCGCCAGTTTGCCCGAACGTGACGTGAGCGAATTGCTCGGCATTCTCATCAAATTGCAAAAACATGTCCTGTCTCGAGTCGAAGGGACGGGGACCGAAGTCGAACGCGGGAAAGTGGAGGAGCCATGAAGGAAGTATCGTTCACGGGTGAAGCAAAATCGTCCGAGGGCCGGGATCCCGATATTTGCGTTGTGACCTGTGCCGTAACGGGCGTCTTGGCCAATCGCCGGCAATGCCCGAACATTCCGTACACGCCCGCGGAAATCGGCGAAGAATGCAAACGCGCGTATGACGCGGGCGCGTCCGTCGTGCATATTCACGCGCGCAACGACGACGGTTCGCCGACGTTTTCTCCGGCGGTTTTTGCAAAAATCAAAGAAGAAGTGCGGGCTCGTTCGCCCATCATTCTCAATTTCTCGACCGGCACGATCCTCGACGACGTCTCCGATCAATGCACGTACATTCGCGAGAGCAAGCCGGAGATCGCCGCGCTCAACATGGGCACGATGAATTATTCGAAGTATTCGCAGAAGCGCAAAAACTTCGATTTCGACATGATTTTCTCGAATACGTACGAAAAAATCATCAAATTGCTCAAGGCCATGAACGACGCCGGGGTCAAACCCGAGCTCGAGTGTTTCGATACGGGGCACACGCACGGCATTTGGCCGTTGCTCGATATGGGCGTCTTGAAAAAGCCCTTGCAATTCTCGTTTATCGTGAACGTGCTCGGCGGCATTCCCGGCCATGTCGACTCGTTGAAGCTCCAAACGAAAATCATGCCTCCCGGATCGGAATGGGAGGTCATCGGGATCAGCCACGGTCAATGGAGAATGCTTGCCGCGGCGCTCGTGCTGGGGGGAAACATTCGTTGCGGTCTCGAAGATCATCTGTATTTGCCGAATGGTGAAATGGCCAAGTCCAACGGCGAGCTCGTCGAAACGGCGGTGCGTCTGGTTCGTGGTGTCGGGCGGCGCCCGGCGACGGTCGAAGAAGCGCGTAAGATCTTGTCTTTGGGAGATCCGCAATGATCGAGCGGCAATATGGTTTTATCGAAGTCACCGCAAAAGACCACGGTGCGGCGTGGATAACCCTGAAAAACCCGGTCAAGAAAAACGCGATTGGTCCGGCGATGGTCAACGAGCTGCTCTGGGCGCTCGAAGATGCCGCGGGTGACGATACCGTGCGCTCGGTGGTGCTCACCGGAGCGGGGGATGCGTTTTGCGCGGGGGGTGATTTCACGCAAATGGCATCTTTCGGGCCGGGATCGGAATTGCCTCCGAAAGGCGATTATGCGGATCTCTTATCGGCCATGACAAACTATCCCAAGCCGATTATTTCTCGCGTCAATGGGCACGCGATGGGTGGAGGGTTGGGGTTGGTCGCGGCGAGTCATTTCGCGGTCGCGTCACGAAATGCAAAACTCGGCACGCCGGAAATCAACGTCGGGCTTTTTCCGATGATGATCATGGCGGTGCTCGCACGAATCGTACCTCAACGTCGATTGCTCGAAATGATGCTTTTCGGCGAACGCGTTGATGCCGACGCCGCGGTGGGACTTGGTCTGGTCAACAAAGCCGTGGATGCCGACGGGCTGGACGCCGAAGTGGCGAAATTGGCGCAAAATGTAGCCGCGAAAAGTCCGATAACGGTACGTTTGGGCCTCGAAGCTTGGTCGGCGCAAGCCGATATGACGTTGGCGGATGCATTGCCGATGTTGCGCGGGAAATTGGGCGCGGTGCTCGGTACGGACGATGCGCGTGAAGGTTTGATGGCATTTTTGGAAAAACGTCCGCCGAAGTGGACTGGCAAGTAAAACGAGAGAAACGAGAGGTACACCGTGGACATGCGAGCGCTTTTGAAGGATCTCGAAGCCCGTCGCGCGGAAGTGCGCAAAATGGGCGGCGAAGACAAAGTTGCCAAGCAGCACGCGCGCGGCAAGCTTTCCGCACGCGAACGATTGGCGGCGTTTTTCGATGATGGCGTCCATTTCGAGGTCGGCATGCACGGCACGCAAATGGGCATGTCCGCAGGTTCCGAGGGAAAAGACCGACCTCCGGCGGATGCCGTGGTTTGCGCATTCGGCAAAGTCGATGGACGCATGGTGTGCGCTGCGGCGTATGACTTTACGGTCAAAGGCGGAAGCATCGGGCATACGGGCGAAGAAAAAGTCACGCGATTGCGACAAATGGCGCTTCGCGGACGTTGGCCCATGGTGTGGTTCATTGATTCCGCGGGGGCGCGGATCGATCCCGGTTCGACACATCCGGACATGATTTCGCTTTTTGCGGGAAGCGGGCATTTGTTTCGCGAGCAAGTCATCATGAGCGGCGTGGTGCCTCAGGTCGCTGCAATGGTTGGTCCGGGTGCAGCGGGAACGGCGTATATCCCGGGACTTGCCGATTTCGTTCCGATGGTCAAAGACATCGGCTCGATGGCGCTCGGTGGTCCGCCCTTGGTCAAAGCGATGACGGGCGAAGACATTTCGGAGCAAGACCTCGGCGGATCCAAAGTGCATTGCACGAAGAGCGGCGTGGGCGATGGCGAATACAAGACGGACGCCGATTGCATTGCGGCGATCAAAAAATACCTGTCGTACTTTCCGTCCCATTGCGAAGAAGACGCGCCGCGTTTGCCCATTACGGATCCTTTGGATCGACGCGAAGAATCGCTGCTTGATCTCTTGCCGGAAAATCCGCGCCGAGCGTACGACATGTACAAGCTCATCACGGCCGTCGTGGATCACGGGGAAATCCTGGACATCAAGCCGCGTTTTGCCCGACAAATCATTACGTGTTTGGCTCGAATCGGCGGTCAAAGCGTCGGTATCGTGGCCAATCAACCGAATCATGTAGGCGGCGTGCTCGATGTCGATTCATCCGACAAAGCGGCGCGATTCATGCAGATCTGCAATGCGTTTGGCCTGCCGCTCGTGTTTCTCCAGGACGTACCCGGATTCATGATTGGATCGAAGGTCGAGCATGAAGGTATTATTCGTCATGGCGCGAAAATGCTGCATGTCATGAGCGCCGCGACCGTTCCCAAAGTGACCGTCGTCGTGCGCAAAGCTTATGGCGCAGGCTATTACGTCATGTGCGGGCGCGCGTATGAACCCGACCTCATCGTCGGGTGGCCGACGGCGGAAATCAGCGTCATGGGTCCGGAAGGAATGCTGGGGATTGCGGCGCGAAAACTCTTCGGCGACACGCCTCCGCCCCCCGAAGTCAAGCAACAAATCATCGATATGATCCAAAAGAACATCGATGTCGGCAAAGTGGCCGGTTGGGGCCTCATTGACGATATCATCGATCCTCGAGATACGCGTCGGGCCATTGCTTGGGGCCTCGAACTTGCCCGTCACAAGCGTATCGAACGGCCTTCCAAGAAACACGGGATTATTCCCGTCTAAAACCTACCTATCGTGACGATCCTTTGCGGGGCGAGCGTATTCGGCGAATCGTGCACAAAGACGATCCTGTACGCTCGACTCCATGGTACGTTGTGATTCGTGCGCGTCGTGGAGCGTATTGCGATTCGATCGGTGACTTCGCGAGATTGCTCCCTTGTCTTGGGGCTCAGACACGAGTCGACTACGAGGAAAAAATGAACAACGAGCAAAAATTGCTGGTTCAGAAGACATTCGAGATGGTTGTACCCATCGCGGATGTCGCGGCCGGTTTGTTCTACGGCCGGCTCTTCGAGCTCGATCCGTCGCTGAAGCCGCTGTTTCGCGGGGACATCAAAGACCAAGGCAAGAAGCTCATGGCGACGTTGAAGATCGCTGTGCAGTCGCTTGATCGTCTCGATGCCCTCGTGCCGGTTGTCCAGGCACTCGGGCGTCGGCATCTTGCTTACGGCGTCCGGGACGAACACTACGACACCGTCGGTGGCGCGCTGCTCTGGACCCTGGAAAAAGGGCTCGGTGAGGCGTTTACCCCGGACGTCGAAGAAGCGTGGACGGTTGTGTACGGCATCTTGGCGAAGGTCATGAAGGACGCGGCCAATGAGGTTGCTCCGCTTTCGTTGCGTACGCCCATGTCGCGTCGTCCGTCCACACACATCCGTGCGGCGGCAGCCCGGCCAAACTTTCGTCCGCCGATTGCGCGTCCGTCCGGACCACCGGGATCGCGCATGCCGAGCTCGATGCATTCCGCGATGATCTTCAACAAGCCCGCTCCGTCGTCCAAAGGCGGTTCGCCCGCTGTCGGCTGACCTCGGTCGCGTCGGTTTCCTGCTGTTTTTCCCGACGTACCCCTCGTCCCATTCCGCATTCTTTGGCACTCAAACGGTTCGACCAAATCGGATCGCGAGCCGACGTTTGTCACTCCGATTCCGGAGGATGCTGTTTTTCGCGCGGATCGCTTCGTCGCCACGATGGACCCAGCGCGGCATCGAGAACGGCGTCGACTTCGCGCGCGGGGCATCCCAAAAGACCGGCCAATTTCCCGCGATGCGGCGCGGGGTTTCCTTGCAGCACCATCGCGCACACTCGTTCGGCCACATCGGCGCGCACGGCTCGCGGGCCAAACACGGGATAACCAATCGCCGTGTAATTGCGCTCGTTGGCGCCTCGACGCACGCCGATGGACACGGTCGAAGCGCGAGGTAAAGGCGGCGCATCCTTCGTATCGGCGAACGCTTGCACGAGCGCCGTTCGTTGCAGAAGAGCCGGTCCGCGCCCGAGGGCGGGGACGTAGATCACGGTTTGTCCCAGGACGATCCCCACGTCGCGAAGTTTGTCTCGGTCTTCCGGCGTCAAGCCGGCCAATTGCTCGCGCGCGTCTTTGGCGAGCGTGGTTCCGAGTCCTTCCTCCAAGCGATACAGGATGCCTCGCGCCGCGCCGCTCAATTCTTCCGTTTTGCAAAGACGCAAAGGCATCAGCAAATACACGACGAGGTCCCGCGCGAACGCCAACAGTCGCCGCGAAATACGCAACCTTGCGCCCGCCGCGACATCGTTCAGTCCCGCCAAACGTACGTCCGGCAATAGCAAACTCGTCCCGCGGACCAAAGTCCCGAGCACGCGTTCTTCTTCGAATACGATCCGACACTCCGCATCGAGCGAAAGCTGCGTGTGATGCGCTTCCGCCACCGCTTCGATCCACGCCGGTTCGGCCGTGGAAGGCGTGGATTTTACCGAATTCGCCGCCTTCCACGCCGCAAGTTTTTCATAAGGTTTGGACGGACGATCCTTGGCCGGAGACTTGTTCGACCTTTCGAGTTGGGCTTGGACAAACTTGCCTTTGCGACCTTTTTCGACAAACCTTTGCACCAAGCGTTCGTGCAGAGCATCGCTCAACCGATCTTCGATCGCGGCCGTGCGTACTTGCCAATCTTCCGCGTGTTTTACCCAGGATTCGCGATGCGAAACGTACGTCCAGGTGCGGATCGCTTGGATGCGCGCGATGAGCGTATCGATGTCGCCGGAGGGATCATCGATGGCGGAGACACGTTCGTTCATCCACTGTTCGTCAATCAATCCTTTGGGGCTGACGAGGTGCGCGTAGAGCTCCGAAATCAGCGCGACGTGGGTTTCCAGCAGCAATTTTCGATAATCCGGAATGCAACAGACATCCCACAAAAGACTCACGGATTCTTTGCCCGTGGCGCGTTGCCGGATCCACGGATCTTTCGCCAATCGTTCGAGTGCCAACGAATCTTCGGCGCCGGTTTGCAAGTGCAGCGCGCGGTGATGCGGCGCGCGTTTGAGCGACTGGATCAAGTCGTCGACGGAGGTCATCGCCAGATCGCTGCTTCGCCACACGAGTTTTCCCACGGACGAAAATCGATGCGTTTCGACGGCATTCGCGAGGCCCGGCGGGATGCTCAGCGGCGTGAGCGCTCCGAACGAACCGTCGGTCGTGTAACGTCCGGCGCGACCGGCGATCTGACCGATTTCGGACGGATCGAGCTCGCGAGCTTCACGTCCGTCGAACTTGCGCAACGCGGCGAAGGCGACGTGTTTGACGTCGAGGTTGAGGCCCATGCCGATCGCGTCGGTGGCGACGAGATAATCCACGTCTCCAGCCTGAAACATGGCCACTTGCGCGTTGCGGGTTCGTGGGGACAAAGCGCCGAGGACCACGGCTGCGCCTCCGCGTTGCGCGCGTAAACGTTCCGCCACTTCGTACACGTCTTGCATCGAAAAGGCGACGACGGCGCTGCGGACGGGCAGGTGCGTGAGTTTGTCCGAGCCGGTGAACTTGAGGCGACTCAGGCGCGGATGTTCGGCGATTTTCGCCGCGGGCAAGAGCCCCGAGATCATGGGTTTCATCGACGCGGCGCCGAGAAACCACGTCTCCTTTTTTCCCCGCATCTCGAGCAGCCGTTCGGTGAACACGTGACCACGTTGCGGATGCGCGGCGAGCTGTATCTCATCGACCGCGACGAAATCGACTTCGCGCTGTTTCGGCATCGCCTCGGTCGTGCAGATCCAATAATCCGGCCGACGCGGGATTCGTTTTTCCTCGCCCGTGACGAGCGCCACGCGAGCTTCGCCGATCCGCGCCGTCACCTTGTCGTAGACCTCGCGCGCCAAAAGACGCAGCGGCAGGCCCATCATCCCCGACTCGTGTTCGAGCATTCGCTCGATTGCGCGGTGTGTCTTGCCGGTGTTCGTCGGACCGAGCACCGCGGTGACCATTGCGCCGACCATTTTCCGCGGCCAAGACTAGCGCGGACGTGGACGGATGCACGAGCGAACCTGTGCGGCGTGAATTTTCGTGTTTTCGTGGTGTGCAGAGCCGGCGGTCGCGGGACAAACAGGCGGGATTAGACCACGACAAACGGATCGCGATCTTCCGTGCTGAGCGAAATTTCGAGATTGGGCAGAGCTGCCGCCAAGCGATCTCGAATGCGGGAAAGAGCGGCACGTTCGCTATTCGAATGCAAGGCGCAAACAACGGTCATTCCGGCTTTGGCGGCGCGCAGCGCGTCGTGATGGCGCATTTCGCCGGTCAGGTACAGATCGGCTTTTTGGGCGAGAGCGTCATCGACCATATTTCCGGCTGCGCCTGCGCTGGCCGCGACTTTTTGTGCCGATCCATCGACGGGTCCCGAGACGAGCAATGCGGAAATGCCCAAGCCTTTTTTGATTCTTTCGAACAATTCCGAGCGGGACGTGGGTTGGTCCAGCATTCCAATGCGTCCGAGCCCCAGCTTTTCGCCTTCGGGTGCCGGGCCAAACTTTGCTCCCGGGGCGCGCATGGGTTGACGGGCGGAAAGTCCCAAGACATCGGCTAGAAAATCGTTTGTCCCGCCTTCGGCCACATCGAGGGCGGTGTGGTGAGAAAAAATCGCAATGCCATCGCGAGCGGCTTCATAAATACCGCCGCCGGCGACGAACCGCTTCATTCCCTCGAAAATGGCCGGATGGTAGGCCACGACGAGGTCGATTTTCTTGGCGCGGGTTTCGGCGGCGACGGCCGGCGTGTAATCGATGCACAAAAGGATTCGCTCGATATTCGCGGCCGGGTCGCCCACCAAGAGGCCGACATTGTCCCAGCCTTCGGCAAGTTTGAGCGGCGCAATGGAATCGAGCACGACGAGGATGTCGGATAAACGCATGCGGCGAGGTTACCAGGTTTTCGTCGGATTGTATAGGCCGTCGAAAAAGAGGCTATTTCAACGGGCGATGGGTCTATCCCCGATTCGGTTTGTTGCTCGGGGACGGTTCGTCGTTTCGATTGGCCAGGCGTAAAGCACCGAGCGCCATGCGGACGTTGGCGAAAGTTTTCCAATGGCCAATATCGATTCCCATTTGGGTCATCAGCGCCGCTGTTTGGCCGGAAATACCTGAGAACAAACAATCACCGCCCAAGAGCCGCACCGCTCGGTGCATCTGTTCGAGATGGTCGATGGATGTGCCATCCATGGTCGCCACGCCGGTCAAATCGAGAATGACTGCATGCAGTGCGCGTGAGACGACGACGTCCAAGAGCTTTTCCGTTATTTGTTTGGCGCGGTCATCGCCCAGATGCCCGATGATTGGCAGGACAACCACGCCTTTGGAGACTTCCACGATCGGCGAGGACAAGGCTTCGAGTTCGCGCCGTTGTTCTTCCGCTATCGTGAATTGCTGTTCGAGCGACCATTTGTCCTGCAAATTGGCGTACATGAATCCCGTAGTCGCGGCCGCATATTGCAAAATTCGAATGTGCTCCGTCGCGAATGCGCTCGGGGTTGCACTTGCCAAACCAATGGCCCCCACGGCTTTTCCGTCGGCAACGACGGGCAACCACAACCGCGATCGTACATGGATACTGCGTTTGCTTGTTTGGGTACGATTGTCCAAAGCGGTGTCCGGAACGTGCAGCATTTGTTGGTTTCGAATGACCCAGCCGGGATGGCGGTCCCACGCCGTTCGTAATGCCTCTTCGCGCTCCTGTGGCGAAAAACCTTTGGATTGAAGCATGAGCAGCTCGCCCGTACCAAAATCGATCAAGAAAAACCCCAAGTATTCGACATCGATGGTGTCCTCGACGATTTGATGTATCGCTGCGGCGAGCGTATCGAGCGACCGAATCGTCGATAACAATTCAGTGATGCCGGTCAGACGATCCAGTATTGTTTGTCGGGGTTCCGTACTCATCCGTATGGACCTGGCGCGTGTGGCGACGCGTTCGTCTTTTCTGATCCTGCGTTCCGTTTTGACACGATTCACACTCGTTCGTAAACACGAAAGTTCGTCATGAAAGTCGTGATTTCCCTGCCGACGCAATATCGCCGACGCATGATTGACCTACGCGTGGATATTCTCTATGCTACGCATCGCAGATGACCGTGGACCAATACACTCCACAATGGAACGAAGCGTTGCGTCGCGCACTGGACGCAGTGCGTGGGGGCGAGGCCGTTTCGGACCGTATCTTCGATCAGCTTTTTCCCGAGCCTGTGCGTCGCGTTTCGTCGCGTTTTTGGACGCCGGTCAATGTGGCGCGAAAAGCGGCGAAAATCCTTGCTGCAAATCCGGGACCCGTGCTCGACGTCGGCGCCGGCGTGGGCAAGTTTTGCATTGTCGGTGCACTCAGCACGGATGCCGAGTTTCACGGGTTGGAACATCGCCCGGAGCTTGTCGATATTGCCAATGGAGTCATCGCCGCGCTTGGTTTGTCCGAGCGGGCCAAGGTTTTTTGTGGAACGCTCGATGATGTGCAGTGGGGTCGATATCGTTCGTTCTATTTTTGCAATCCATTCGAGGAGAACATTTTTCCGGAACATCGTCGGTATGACGATTGTGTTGAGCTGAGTAAAACGCGTTTCGAGGCTGATACGGCTCGTGTTGAACGGGAACTCGATATGGCGCCCGTGGGAACGAGAATCGTCACGTTTCATGGTCTTGGGGCGCGCGTGCCCGCGACGTATCGCCAATGCATTGAAGAGACGCGCGGAAATCCGCTCTTGCATGCCTGGATCAAGGTACATGAAGGAAGTGCGGAAGGAAAAGGCACGTTCGACGGTTGGATCGACGAGCGATCGCGGATAGAGTAAAAAAACATGGAGACATCGAAGCACAAGCCGCTCGTGGCCGAAGGGCTGGTCAAGCATTTTGGCGACAAAATTGCGGTGGTCCGGCTGGACCTCGACGTGGGGGGGGGGGAGGTCGTGGGGCTTTTGGGGCCGAATGGGGCGGGAAAAACCACGGCGTTGCGGATGCTCGCGGGTATTCTCAAGCCTACGCAGGGCCGAGTCTTGGTCGGTGGCGTCGATTTGGCCGAAAAGCCGCTCGAAGGAAAAGCACAGATTGGTTTTCTATCGGGGGATACGCAGCTTTACCAACGTTTGTCTCCGCGCGAAACGTTGACGTATTTCGGTCGATTGTATGGTTTGGCGGAAAATCACCTTTCGGCGCGGATCGAAGCGCTCGTTCACGACCTCGAGATGAAAAGTTTTGCCGATCAACCTTGCGGCACATTGTCCGCCGGACAGAAGCAACGTGCCAATATCGCGCGGGCGTTTTTGCATGAGCCGGCCGTGCTCATTTTGGACGAACCCACGAACGCTCTCGATATTCTCTCCGGCCGGTTCATCGTCGAATCGATTCGCAAGCAACGAGCGGCGGGACGCGCCATTTTATTTTCGACGCACATCATGAGCGAAGCTGAATACCTTTGCGATCGAATTGCTTTCATTCACGAAGGACGCGTCGTCGATGTCGGTGATGTCGCGGCTCTTCGTGAACGCGCGGCAGGCGCGAAGAACCTCACGGATGCATTCTTGTATCATGTGGAAAAAGGCGGCGCGGCGCATGCGGGAGGTGCATCATGAGGTTGTCGTTCGCCCTCGTTGTTTTTCGCAAAGAAATGCTCGAAACGCTCCGCGACAAACGGACGCTGATCAGCCTCGTTTTCGTGCCGATGTTATTGTATCCGCTGTTCGCGCTGCTCATGACGCGTATGGCCGATTCCGATATGCAGCAGCTCGAATCACGGCCATCGCGCGTGGCCGTGTGGGGCACGCTCACGCCGGAGATCGAAGGTTTTCTCACGGAAGACAAGAAAATCGAATTGGCGCCGTGGTTCGGCGCTCCTGCGGATCTGCGTTCGGCGCTCGAAAAAGGCGAAATCGCTCCACCCGAACCGCCGCCTCCGGCTGATCCCGAACCGTCGGCAAAACGCAAAGGCATTACGGCGGCGCCGAAAGTGGAGCGTCCGGACGAACGAGTCATAACGGCGACACAAAAAATCATCAATGGTCGGGACATCGATGCGGTGGTCGTGCCGTATCACGGGTTTGCGACGGCGGTTGACGAGGGCAAACTAGGGCGTATTGGGATTTATTACGACTCGGTATGGCTCGACTCCGATTTTGCCGAATCGCGCTTGACGCATGCGTTCGACAAGGCGCGCGAGAAACTGCTCGTTACGCGGGAAAAAACGCGACAATTGCCGGAAGGATTCACGGCGGGGTTTTCGGCGGCCTCGCGTAACGTTGCTCCGGACGAACGGCGGGTCGGCAAGTTTCTAGGGGCGCTCATGCCGATGATGCTGATCATGATGTCGCTGCTGGGCGGGTTTTTGCGCGCGGCGGATATGACGGCGGGCGAAAAAGAGCGCGGCACGATGCAAACGTTGTTATGCGCGCCGCTTTTGCCCATTGAAATCATCACGGGGAAGTTCCTCACGGTGTTTGTCGTGTCGTTGATTACGGCCTTGGTGAACGTCGTGAGTATGGGTCTGACGATTCATCGAATTTTGCCGAATGAAATGGAAGTGCCCTTCGGCGTTCATGCGCTGACGTTCACGCTGCTCGTGCCCGTGACGTTCTTGTTTTCGGCCTTGTTTTTGGCTGTGGCGTCGTTTGCCCGGGACTTCAAAGACGCGCAGAACCTGCTCACGCCGCTGTATTTGCCCGTGATGCTCTTGTCGATGTTGACGTCATTGCCCGGAATGGAGCTGACGGCGGCGACGTCGTTTGTCCCGTTGCTCAACGTGGCTTTGCTCATCAAAGCCATTTACTTGGGCGACGCTCCGTCGGACTTGGTTTTGTTCACCTTGGGTTCGTCCACTTTGTACGCGGCGATGGCGCTGATGTTTGCCGCGCGTGTATTCGAGCGTGAGGATTTGCTCGTCGGCAGCGGGCGGGCGTCATTGCGGCAGTTGTTTACGTGGAAACGGCAAAAGGGCGGGACGCCGTCCATTGATTTGGCGGTATTCGGTTTTGCGGTGATTCTCGTCGTGGTGTTTTACGCGAGCATCATCTTCGAGAAGATGACGAACAAGACGGCGCAGCTCTTGGGAACGCAATACGGTCTCATGCTATTGCCGCCGCTCTTGATTCTTGGGTTGTCTGGAGCATCCATTCGCGAGACGTTCGCGTTGCGTTTGCCCAAGCTGCGGTCCATTTTGGGGGCGGTGCTCATCGGGATATCGGCGGGCGTCGTGGTGAGTGCATTGGCATTGCGTTTGGTGCCCGTGCCCAAGGCGTTTTCGGAGAACTTGGGTGAAGCGCTGATGCTGAATGGTCAGCCTTTGTGGGTGCTGCTCTTTGCGGTGGCTTTGACACCGGCGATTTGTGAAGAATCGCTGTTTCGCGGGTTTTTGTTTTCAGGTTTGTCGAAGGCCGGGCCGTGGGTTGCGCTCGTGGCGTCATCTCTGCTTTTTGGTTTGGCGCACGGATCCATTTATCGATTGATTCCGACGGCGACGCTCGGCTTCATCATCGGATTGGCGCGATGGCGGACGAATTCGCTCATTCCCGGCGTCATCGTGCATTTTCTCAACAATGGCATCGCGTTGACGCTGCTTTATTACCGTCCACCTCAAGTCGATGCATACGTGCACGGCGACCAAATTCCGCTATGGCTGGGCGGTGTGGCGGCGGTGGTTTTGGCGCTGGGATTGGCGCTCGTGTGGGAGCGAAAAGAGCCCGCGCAGCAGGCAGTGGGATCGGCGGGATGAGCGAGCCGTCATGACGCGGGCGTGGATTCGTTGGCCGCAGCTTTGGGCGATTGGGCTGAAGCATCGACATCGACGTTTTTGCGCGCCATGAAACTCGCGAATGCGCCCGCCGTGAAATACATGATCAAGCTGTAAATGGCGGCGGGGATCGACATCGTGGTGTTGTTGAGCAGCATTGGACTCGACGCAATGGTAATGGCCAGGGTTCCGTTGTGAATGCCCACTTCCATGCCGATCGCGGTGGCTTGGCGTTGCGGCAGCCGCAATATGATGGGCACGACGTATCCGACGGCCATACTCGTGAGATTGAAGACGAGGCAGGCGAGGCCCACTTGTTGAAAAGACTCTGCCAAATTGGCTCGTTCTTTGATGACGGCGGCGATGATGATGAGGACCAAGAAGAGCGTCGAAGCAATTTTGACGGGGCGTTCGAGCTTGTGCGCGACAGCGGGTTTTTTTGCGTGCACGAGCATTCCGATGCTCACGGGGACCAACACAAGGGCAAACACCTGCAAGATCTTATCGAATTGCAACGGGATGGATTTGCCCGCGCCATAAAATGCTTCCAATGAATAATTGACGACGAGGGGCAGGGTGAACAAGCTCAGCAAACAGTTTGTCGCGGTAAGGGTAATGTTCAACGCCACGTCGCCTTTGGCCAAATGACTGAAGAGATTTGCCGTCGGACCTCCCGGAGACGCCGCGAGCAGCATGAGGCCCACGCCGAGCGCCGGGGGCAAACCAAATCCTCGAGCAATGCCGTAACACGCAATCGGCAAAAGTATTGCTTGACAAAGGAGACCCACGACGACCGCTTTCGGGTAGACGACGACGCGCCGAAAATCGGCAATCGTCAGGCTCATACCCAAGCCGAGCATGATGACGGCCAGGGCGATGGGTAAAAATATCGAGAAGATCGGGCTGGGTTGCATAATGGATGCAGCATCGCAGTTTGCCCGAAAGAACGCAAGCGGCGGCTTTGTTCGGGCGAGTGTTTTGCGAGGCATCGAGGGGTCGCAACTTCAAGTCATGAAGATCGTTCGGGTTTCACCAAGTTAAACTCGAAGCTTTTCTTTGCGAACGATTTGGAGTATGTCCGCGCTCATGAAGACTCGATGGGTGCCAAACCGATTTGCTGTTTTGCTGTTTGCCGCAGGATGTGGCGGCGCTTCCGGAGGCGGAGGGGATACGCCGAAAGATCCGTACACCGCGGCGTACGAAGATTGTATGCAATACGGCGGAGCCACGCCGGCGGTGTGTGAAACCGTTGCTCGTCAAAAAGCCGGTCCGCAACAAAAAGCCAATTCCGAAGAGCAATGGGCGACGCTCGAAAAAGCCGCGGATGAAAAGGTTCGGACAAACGGGGCGACGGACGTCGGTAAGCCGGTTCGTCTGAGCAAAACGGGATTTTACGTCGAGCATCCCATATCCGTGACGGCGGGGCATTGTTACGATGTTGCCGTGACCTGGGCGAGCGGGTGGAAGACGTCCGGCGCGGTGATGTTCGTTCCCGGTCCCGATGGAAAATCGCCGAACGAAAACCTTGGCGGGAAAAACCTATCGTTTGAAACCTCGGGCGGGATGATCTCGTTTTGTGCCGACAACGCAGGCGTTGCGAATTTGTCGCTCAGCGGCGTGGGAAACAACGGCGCCATGCTCAACAATGAATTGCTGGAATACGTCGTTTCCGTGGGGACGCGCAAGGAATCAGCCGATCAGGCTGCGGCTCGCCGAAAAGAGGAAGCCAAAGCGGCAGACCAAGGACGTTCGCAGATCGAAGTGAATTTGTACAGTTCCGAAGAAAGGCAATATGGTCCGGCTGTCGCCGGGGCTTGTATGCGGTGTCGAAAGCAATATCGAAATTGCTACGACGACCAAAAGAAAGCCGCGGGCGGCAAAGATCCCAGCAAAGAAGCCGTCGAGCGATGTTTCTTGTCGTTTGAAACGTGCGGACAAGGCGTCGGCATGGACGCTCGCGGACGCATTCTGTGCAGCTCACCGCCGTGATGTCGTCGATTTGCAGGTTGCGATTTCCTTTGCTTCGTTTCGCATCGCCGTCTTCTCCTTGACGGCGCGAACGAACCTGCGGTAAGAATCGAATGCCCACCCCTGAACTCGTGGGGCGCGATTTTCGGCCGCAATACGGCGTCATCGAAAGTAGGTTCATCGCCATGACTCCGCGACTCATCGTCGAAGTTCGTTATGGAAAACTCGCCGGGACGAAAAAAGTCATCGAGCCGCAAAAGACGCTGCGTGTAGGCCGTACCGATTTGTCGGACCTCGTCATTGCCCATGACGGCAACATGTCGGGCATTCATTTCGAGCTTCAATGGGACGGTCAACGCTGCTTTTTGCGGGACGCGAAAAGCGCCTCGGGGACGCGCGTGGGCGGCCTCGACGTGAAAGAAAGCGAAGTTCAGCACGGCGGCTGGATTCAAGCCGGCGAGACCGATTTCATGGTGTACGTCGAAGGGAAAACCCCACCCAATCGCCGGATGTTCGACGAAAACGAAAAGGTGCAGGAAGCGAAGCGCCTCGCCGCGGCGGAGGAAGCATTGCGACGTTTACGCGCGGCGGCGCAAAAGTCATCCTTGTATGCGGTGGTCGACGGCGCGCGGGATCGCCGAATCGTCGAATTGGCGCGGCAGCACGTCGAAGCTCATCAATCGCTGTACGAAGGTCCGGGCGGCGAAAACTTCGAAGACATGGCGCCTTTTTTGATTGGTCCC
This sequence comes from uncultured Polyangium sp., assembly GCA_964435055.1. Taxonomy (GTDB): domain Bacteria; phylum Myxococcota_A; class Polyangia; order Polyangiales; family Polyangiaceae; genus Polyangium. The sequence goes on from CAYSYX010000068.1 coordinate 23,060, forward strand.
ATGCGAGCCAATTCCGGGCTGCTCGATCGGTTGGTCTTGGAAGGCTGGGGCAAACGCTGGGGGATCTATTGCACGTCGTCCAATCGTTTCGCCGAGGTTCGTCGACACTTTCGCCGATTCTTGATGGTGGACCTGGAATCGAGCGGCGAAAAGGTTTACTTCCGATTCTATGATCCCGGCGTGATGCGCGTGTTTTGGCCGTCGTGCGTGACGGCGCAAAAGCGCGAAGTCGCCGAAGGGCTCGAAGAGATCTTCGTGGAAGAGCAAAACCTGGCGTTGGTCGGACTCGTCGCCGCCGACCGCGCAGCGAAAAAGGCGTGAGGCCGAGCCGCGAATCGTTTGTCTCGGCAAATCAGCTTTTCGCCGCGTTTCCCTTCTCCGGCGCCATGGACCGATCCACGTAGGTCACCGTGCCGATCGCCAGCGCGCGTAAGGATTCCCGACGCGTCTCGTATTGATCCTGCCAAGGATGCAATTCCGCAATGATGCGCGCCCGAAATCGGCGAAACATCGGCAGCTTCTTGGCTGTGTCCATGGGTGCGTACCCGACAAACGGCTGACCGTCCTGCGACAATCGCAAAAGCATACGCAGGTAGGTTCCGCCGAGCACATCCCGCTTCTGATAATGCCGTCCGCCCAGCAAGGCTCGTTCCGCTTGCACGTCCAGCGCGTCCGCCGGCAAACTCTTCTTTTCGCGGACAAACGCATCGCGAATCCGGTTCGACAAACCTTCCGGCACCACGGGCGCGTACGACGCGTTGCCTCGACTCAAGAACTTCTCCGCTGCTTCGACAGCGTTTTTCAACATTTCGTCGGTCGGTCCCACCAATGGCGCAGCGGCCGTCGACAACGCGCGCAGAACTTCCATTTCGTCAAATGGCATTTCCACTTCGCAACCCAACAAGATGATCGGCGTGACGAATTTGCCGTCTTCGAGGATGGCTTCGTCCATCAATTCGCCGATACGAGGTTCGTCGGCGCGAGCGCCTTTGGCGATGATCTCGAAAATTTCGCGACGATCTTCGATTTCCCACGCTTCTTTGCCTGCCAATACATCGTCGACGCCTTTGTCCGGACCACGTTCGGCCAAGTCCTCGAGGATCTCTTTCCAAGCGTCGACGCGACGAATACGCGGCACAAATGACGGATCGAACCAGACGAGATGCAACAGTTCGCGACTGACCGTCGGTTTGTCCGGGGCCAGCTCGTCGGCGGCGATGAGCGACCGCAGCTCCCGACGCGGGGCGCTCCACGGACGAACCCCGGCCGCTTCGTTGGATGCGGCGAGTGCACCTCCGTCCGAAGGCGGCTCTTTGGGCGTATTGAGCGCGGCAGCGGCCGCAGCGGCGGCTTGCGTACCCAGCGTCTCGCGTTGCGCCGGGGTGTTCGAACCGCCACCCGCCCAGGGACTGCCGACCGAACCACCGCCTTCGATATGCGATCCGGACAAATGCATCTGGGGAGCCATGATGTGGGCGGGCGGGGCCACCACGGGCGGCGGAGGCGGAGCGGCGGGAGTCGGCGCGGCAGGGATCGGCGGAGCAGGTGGGACAAACGGCGGTGCGGCATGAGAAACCGGAGGCGCTCCGGGGACAGGCGCGACTGGTGTTCCCGGTAAAACAGGCCGTGGCGCCGACGGCACACCTGACGAAGACGCGCTCGACGGCGGAATGCCGGGCGGTTTGATGGTCGGAACCCGCGGAGCCGCTTGCGCCGTCGTCGACGACCATGACGGGCGTGGCGCCGGAGGCGCCGGCGGAGGTGCCGGGGCGTTTGGCGCGTGAAACGGAAGATCGTGCGCCGAACGCATGGGTTCTCGCGACCCCGGTGCAGGCTCGGGCTCGTGCTTCGCCGCAAAAGGCAAAGCCGCTCCCGCAGGAAGAAGCGAACCCGTCGTCGTGATCGTCTCCATGACGTGATCGTCGGTATCGTCATCGACGGGGCCCATATTCAATGCTCGGGCGAGCGCACCCCACGTCATTTCGAGCCCCGGCGCTTCCATGCCCACGAGAATGCGTCCGGGTTCGTCCGGGTGCGCCAATGGCACCTGCACCCGCCACGTCAACGTCGCAATGCCGCGATCGGTATCAATCCACAATGCATCCGCGCGAGGTTGCACGCGATGCGCGGGTCCTCGGCCGCGGTCGACGAAAATCGCGGGACGAAATCCCGGCAAACTCGTCACCAACCGGGCATGTTCGGGATGTAAATTCTCGAGCACGATTCGCTCGTTGTCGCGCAGAACGGACAACAATTGATCGGACGGGGCGGCGTTGTAATACGCGGCGCTCGGACCATCGAGCCCTTCGGCGACGGCTTGCGGAGCCCGGGCAATCAAGTCGGCTCGCGACGGCCACGTCGCCGCAACCGGCCCGAATCCGGTCGGCGGAACGAATTCGTCGACATTCGACAGGTGCATTCCCACCGGCTGAAGGTTTGGCACGGTACGCCGCCCGTACGAATCGCGTGCGTCGTGACGAACTCCGACCGGATTGTTCGTCTGGGGACCTCCGCCCGCTCGTTCCCATGTCAGGCGCATCCGTGAAAATCGCGCCCCTTCTTGCAACGTTCCATCGGGCAAAAACGTTCGATCACAAAAGACTTCGATCGACTTGTCGACATCACCCACGACCAAACGGGCCACAAGCGACCGCACGACTTGCTTGTTCGGCGCGTACGCATACCCGACGAGCGTGACTTCCGGCCGCATTTTCGTCGGCATCAGATCACTCGGCGCACGCACGCTTCGATTGGGATCATCATCCCAATGATCGTCCGCTTCGGTAATCGCTTCTTGTTCCGGCGCGACGACCGCTTCTCCCGGCCTGAGCCAGAACGTCGTTTTGCAAACGACGGTGAGAATGAAGGTGCCACGTTGTTGCCAGACGCAAGATGCCGTGCGTACGGGACCAACCGAGAGAATCTGCATCGCGCGCAGAGTACCTCAAAGCACTTCGAAGTGATCGACAATCGTCGGAGAAAGTTTTGTGTTCGAAGGATGTTTCAGGATGTTCGCATGCGCGTGGCCAGGTCGATCAGTCCGCGCGCGGTTCCGCCATTACCGAGAGCTTGATTGATGCCGCGGCATGCGGTCCAACAACGCTGGCATTGCGAGATTTCGGCCTGTTTCTTTTGCAAACGCGCGTAAAGCTCCGGCAGTCGCGCTTCGCGAACATTACCGACGGATTCGTCGATTCGTTCGATACACGGGGACACATTGCCGACGTGATCGATATTGAATCCGGTTTTACCCGCGCTGCATGTCGGCATGGGGCCTTCGTTTAGGAAATCGTCGATGCGGGCGAAGTAATCGCGAAAATAACGAAAATGCGGATACTTGTTCCACAAACCGAGCACGTGGTCGGCGACTCCCGTCGGCGGCATTTGATCGGGTCCGTCTTTGCCGCGGCGATAGCCGGAAATCGATAACAACGTCAATTGATGGCCCACGCCGTGTTCGTGGCTTTGTTTCAACAGAGCTTCCAGGTCGCGCCAATTGTTTTCCATGAGGACCGTCATCACGTGGACTTGTTTGCCCCCGCGCGGCGCCGTTTGTCGCAAAATATCAACCGCCTTCCAAGCGCGATCCGTGGCTCCGGCCAAACGTCGTTTTCCATCGTGGCGGGGCGCATCCGGATAATCGATCGATACATTTCCATGCACGAGCCCCGCGTCCCACAGCGCTTTGGCTTTTTCTTCCGTGACAAACCAGCCGTTGGTAAAAAGCGCGGTAATGTGCTTCTTCGACAAAACGCGGACGATGTCCACGATGTCCGGTCTCGCCAAGGGTTCGCCACCTTCGACCGAAATGACGAAACAACCGAGCTCGGCGAGCTCATCGGCGAGGCGTGTGTATTCGGTGAGCGACAATTCCTGCTTTGGCGGAGCGGGATGTGGCCAGAAGTCGCAAAAGCTGCACTCCATGTTGCAGCGATTGGTGACTTGAATCAAACACGAGAATGGTTTTTTCTGAAAAATGCTCGAGGCAAAAATGGCGTCTTTCTTGAGCTGCGCGAGACTCATCCGAACCTCCATCCGCCCACGGCCTGTTTTCCAAGCCGTTCCGTCGCATCGCGAACGATCGGTGCGACGTCGCGATATTGATCCAAAAGTTTTCCGATTTTCTCCACCACGGTATCGATTTCTTCATCCGTGACCGTGAGCGGCGGTTCGAGCTTCAGTACGTTCCATTGTTGGCTCGCCGGTTGCGCGATCACGCCGTCTTCGAGGAGCCGCACGGCGAGCCATTGACCGAAAATATGCCGCGACACCGCTTCGACGACCTTCGGCAACGCTCGGTGCAAAATGCCGCCCTTTTCCGTAGGACCGAGTTCGATTCCGACAAACAATCCGCGCCCGCGAATGTCCCGCACGAGCGGATGACCGGACAAACGCGCGTGGAGCTTCTGCGTAAGTCGTTGTCCCTTCGTTTTGCTCGCGTCGGTCAGTTTTTCCTGGTCCATGATCTCCAAGACCGCGGACGCCGTGCGGCAGGAAAACGAATTGCCGGCGTAGGTCGAACCGTGCAGATCAAATCGTTCCATCGTGCCAAACGCTCGCTTTTGGATTTCCGGCGTCGTGAGCGTCGCGGAAATCGCGGTCATTCCGGCCCCGAGCGCTTTGCCGAGGACCAGTACATCCGGGAAAAACCCTTCGGCCTCGCAAGCAAAGAAAGTCCCCGTACGACCGATCCCCGTTTGCACTTCGTCCAAAATGAAGAGCGCGCCGTATTTGCGACACAAATCGTGAGCCGCTCGGAGATAACCGCTGGGAGCAATGACCATTCCGCCTTCGGCTTGAATGGGTTCGACGATAAATGCCGCCGCCTGACGTTTGGAAAGTACGCGTTCCAGGGCGGAGAGATCGCCGAATGGAATTTGTTCGCACGCGGGCAAGAGCGGCTCGAAAAGTTCACGCATCCGCGCGACTCCGTCGACCGACAGGGTTCCCAGGTTCAAACCGTGATAACCATTTTGACAAAAAATGAGCGTCTTTTTTCCGGTGGCGGCGCGAGCCAATTTCAGGGCCGCTTCGACGGCATCCGAGCCGGTGCACGAAAATAAACACGACGTGAGCGGGCCGGTGCGCCGCGCGAGTTGTTCGGCAAGCTCGGCCGCATGAACCGGAGGCCCGACGTGCACCAGGTTGGGGACGTCGTCGAGCAGAAATT